>JAZQBS010000113.1:0-8350 GCA_045545875.1 Bacteroidales bacterium | reverse complement strand
GGCGCTTCGTGAAGCTCGCGAAAT
The DNA here is from genome assembly GCA_045545875.1 of Bacteroidales bacterium. Lineage (GTDB taxonomy): Bacteria > Bacteroidota > Bacteroidia > Bacteroidales > UBA3663 > Liminaster. Next base: position 8,326 of record JAZQBS010000113.1, on the reverse strand, counting down.
GCGACGTCTGCATAAGGTAGGGGCTACCGATACACTCTATATTCATCTTGCCGAGGGGACCTATTATCTGGGCGAGACATTGTTTGTGCGACCCGAAGACAGCGGTACGCCATCGTCGCCTACGGTTATCGTGGGTGCTGAAGGAGGAAAATCGGTCTTGAGCGGAGGTATGCCGATCGAAATGTCAAGGTTTTCGATTGTATCCTGCAAGGATTCTCCTTTATATGTGTCATTTTCTCTAAAAGGGCGAAATACAATCACTGTGCGACAACTTTGGCAGGATGACCGGAAGTTGCCTCATGCTTCGCTTGTCCCCCTTGATAGCATGATTAACATCATCGATTTCCGAAAGGAGGAACGTGAGGTATGGATTCCTCTTTCGGCTATTCAACCATTTTTGAATTCTGATGTCGAGCAGGAGATTTACAGTCTCGAGATGATTTTGCATCAGCGTTGGGCCATCGCCATCCTTCGTGTCAAGAGTTACGTCATCGAAGGAGACATCGTCAAGCTGAAATTCGAGGAACCTGAGTCAAGACTTGAGTTCGAGCACCCTTGGCCACAACCTGTCGTCAACGAGGATTGGGGAGATGGTGTGCTCCGGACTTCTTCGTTCAATCTTTTGGGTGGAAAACCTTTCATCAAGCCCGGCTCTTGGTATCAAGATGGTTCTGGTATTTTCCAAGGTGCCCTTTACTATTATCCTGAAGAAGGCGAACAAGATTGTAGTAGCCATATTTTTACTGCCCCCGTGCTGCAAACCATCGTGGAAGTCAATGGCTCGCTCGAACGTCCCGTTCATGACATCATCTTCCGCAACGTCAGTTTCCAACATGCAGCATGGAACCGTCCTTCCTCTAAAGGACATGTAACCTTGCAAGGAGGTATGTATCTGCTCGATGCCTACAAGCTCGAAGTGCCAGGACTTCCCGAGAAGGAATATCTCGAAAACCAGGCGTGGATAGAGCGCCCCGAGGCCGCAGTTAGTGTACGTGGCGGTCAGCGCATCAACTTCGAAGGCTGTGAGTTCACCCATCTCGGAGCTACTGGTCTCGACTACGTTTGGGCAGATTCAGCCTGCGTGGTGAAGAGTTGTCACTTCCACGATATTGGAGGCACTGCCTTGGCGCTTGGTGCTTTCCCCGATCGTGGCTTCGAGACGCACGTTCCCTTCCGCCCCTTTAATATGCGTGAGCTTTGTTCCGACTTCCTGATTGCCGATAATGTGATTGAAGACGTCACCAACGAGGATTGGGGATGTGTCGGCATCGGAGCCGGCTATGTGGCCGACTGCATCATCGAACACAACATCGTCCGTGACGTCAATTATTCCGGCATTTGCGTAGGGTGGGGATGGACTCCGCTCGACTCCGGCATGAAGAACAATCACATTCGTGGCAACAAGGTCTATCGTTTTGCGAAGATGCTTTATGATGCCGGTGGCATCTACACGCTTTCCTATATGCCAGGTTCGACCATCGAAGACAATATCATCGACGAGATCTATCCTCCAAAGTATGCCACCAATCTTCGTGGATTCTATATCTATCTCGACGAAGCCACCGATGGCGTGACGATTCGCAACAACTGGTGCCCCGAGGAACGCTTTGGCGATAATCGTCCCGGTCCTGATGTGCATTGGATAAACAACGGCCCCAAGGCCACACCCAATACCGATTGGCTCAAAAACAAGTAAAATCTTCCATTGCAAGTAATAAAATCTTTTGTCTATATTTATGAAACAGACAAATTACTATCTATTCGATTTCCTCGACTTCGACCCTGCCTTGCAACAGGATGAGTACCTTTGGAAATCCTATTGTCCCCGAAGTGTAGAAGCTCGTGACGGCGTTGTATATATCACCGTTCCCTATCAGCGACAAGTGCGTCAGAATGATATGCTTGCCGATGTTTCTGTTCCTCAGCGCGAATTCACGTTGATCATCAAGGCATATTCCCACAATATCATCCGAGTATTCACGTCGTTCGATGGCTCGGAACCCGTCGATCAGGACGATATGATGTGCTGGCATAAGAAGATTCGCCCCATCGAGCTCAGCGTGAACGAAGATGCGGGATTCTATTGGATGGTGGATGGCAATGGAGAGGTGCGCGCCACGCTCAATTGTGCCGAACCCGTCATCGAATTCTGGAGCGATCTGCAGCCTGCTCCTCAGCCGACGCTCGACCTGAAGCTTTATCCCGAAGGCGCAAAGAGCGAGCAGATTGCTGAAGGCACGGCCAAGAGCGTCAATCTCTCGGCCTACGATCATTTCTCGCCTCCGCGTTATGATGCCCTTCCCTTGGCGTTTGTCGAGCGTTGTGGCAAGCCTGCAACGGCTACGTTGAGTTTCGAATGTCTTCCCGACGAATGCTTTGTCGGCACGGGCGAGCGTTTCACCAAGATGGACCTTTCGGGCCGCACTTTCCAGCTCAAGAACCAGGACGGACAGGGTGTCAACAACCGGCGTTGCTACAAGAATATCCCATTCTATCTGTCCAGCCGCAAGTATGGCGTGTTCTATCATACGTCGTCCTATTGCAAACTGTCTTTTGCCGATCATTCGACGCGTAGTGTGCAGTTCCTCAGCGAAGAGCCCGTCATCGACGCTTTCATCATCGGCGGCAATACGCCCGAACAGATTCTGCACGGATATCGTTGCCTGACGGGATTTCCTCCGATGCTTCCGCTTTGGAGTTTCGGTATTTGGATGAGCCGTATGACCTATTTCTCGGCCGAAGAAGTGAATGCCATCTGCAATCGTCTGCGTGCCGAACATTACCCCTGCGATGTCATCCATCTGGATACCGGTTGGTTCAAGACCGACTGGCTTTGCGAATGGAAGTTCAACGAGGAACGTTTCCCCGATCCATTGAAGTTCATTCACGACCTCAAGGACAAGGGATATCGTGTAAGCCTTTGGCAACTGCCCTATATTGCCGAGGATGCCGAGCAAATCACCGAGGCCCGAGCCAATCACTACATCGCCGAGCCTCAGAAGAAGGAGCTTCAACAGGCCGAGGAAGGCCGTTCGAATTTCTCGTCGCTCGACTATGCCGGTACCATTGACTTCACCTCGCCCGCGGCTACTGCTTGGTACAAGGGCCTTTTGAAACGTCTGCTCGAAATGGGTGTCACCTGCATCAAGACCGACTTCGGCGAAAACATCCATATGGATGCAAAATATTTCGGTATGCCCGCCGAGAAGTTGAACAACCTCTATGCGCTGCTTTATCAGAAGGCAGCTTTCGAGATTACGAAGGAGGTTTGCGGCAATCCATCGCATTACGCCAAGGCATTCGACACCACCCAGAATGCCGGCATCGTCTGGGCACGTAGTGCCTGGGCAGGTTGTCAGCGTTATCCCTTGCATTGGGGTGGTGATTCGGCACATTCCTGGGATGGCCTGGCCGGCAGTCTCAAGGGCGGCTTGCACTTCGGCCTTTCGGGATTCTCGTTCTGGAGCCACGATGTGCCTGGCTTCCACAGTTTGCCCAACTTTATGAACTCTCCTCTGCACGACGATATCTACGTGCGCTGGACGCAGTTTGGCGTCTTCTCGAGCCACATCCGCTATCACGGCAGCCACCAGCGTGAGCCCTGGTGCTATCCTGCCATTGCGCCCATTGTGAAGCGTTGGTGGAAGTTGCGCTACCACCTCTTACCCTATATCTACGACGAGGCAAGGAAATCGACCGTGAGCGGCAATCCGATGGTGCGTGCCCTACTCATCGAACATCCCGACGATCCGACCGTTTGGCATATCGACGACGAATATTACTTTGGCTCGAAGTTCCTGTGCTGTCCCGTGATGAACAGCCGCAATCGTCGCAACATCTATCTGCCGGCAGGAGAGTGGGTGAATTTCTTCACCGGAACGCGCTACGACATGGCCGAAGGCGGTTGGCTCCTCGATCAGGAAGTGCCGCTCGACGAGATGCCTGTCTTCGTTCGTCCCGGCACCGAGATACCCATCTATTTCGACGAAGTGGATTGCACCGATCAGATGGATCTCGACAAGGCCGAAATGCTTGTCGTCGATGACGAATTTAATCCGAAAAACTGGAACCTATTATGACTTGGAAATCCAATTTGGCTGAGACCAAGAGACATTACGTCAATTGGTGGAATCATCGGGGCATTGTGCTCAATATGTGGGAACACTTCCAGCAGGGGGTTGCTCCGCACGGGCCGTATGCTGGCGAGAAGCCTATCGTGTTGACGCAGGAGGCCGCCAACAATTACGGTACGGGTAGTTTCAATCTTCCTGGAGCGCCGCAGACAAAGGACCTGAATCAGCGATGGTTCGATCCCCAATGGCGTGCCGAATTCCTCGATTGGTACGTCGGACATTCCTGCCTCAAGGCCGATATGCTTCCTGTTGCCAACACGCAGTTGGGACCGGGCTCGATGGCCGCTATTCTGGGCAGTGTGTTCGAAGGGGGAGAGGATACGATTTGGATTCATCCCGACCCGAATTATTCCGACGATTTCCGCTTCGATCCCAACCATCCGAATTTCAAGTTGCATAAGGATCTGCTCAAGGCTTGCGTCGAACGGTCAAAGGGCAATTACTACGTCGGTATGCCCGACCTGATGGAAGGCCTTGACGTGCTGGCGGCGATGAAAGGCACCGACAAGGTGCTGATGGATACCCTGACGCAACCCGATCTGCTGGAGGAACAGATGCAGCGCATCAACGATGCCTATTTCGAGGTGTTCGACGCGCTCTACGACATCATCCGTTTCGACGGCCGCGATTGTGGCGGTCCCCTCGATCCCGATTATCGGGGCGCCAATTTCGGAACCGATGGCGAGATGGCATTCTGCTATTTCTCGTTGTGGGCACCGGGCAAGCTCACCAAGCTGCAGAGCGACATCTCGACGATGCTTTCGGTCGAGGATTACCGGCGTTTCGTGCAGCCTTTCATTCGCCAGCAGGCACAGAGGATTCCCTATACGCTCTATCATCTCGATGGCGTAGGCGCGATGCGTCATCTGCCCGCACTCCTTGAGGTTGAGGAACTTAAGGCTATCCAGTGGACACCGGGTGTGGGTCAGCCGCAGGGAGGTGATCCGAAGTGGTACGACCTCTATAAGCAGATTCTTGCGGGTGGCAAGTCCATTATGGCTTGTTGGGTTACGGTCGATGAACTTCGCCCTTTGCTCGACAATATCGGTGGCGATGGCGTGCATCTCGAAATGGATTTCCACAACGAGGCCGAAGTGGAGCAGGCACTCCGTATCATCGAGGAGTATCAGACGACCGAGGTCGAAAAGAAGGTGGATGAATGCATTCGCTTGGGCGATATGCCCAAAGAAAAGGCTTCGAAAACGGGTAAGCGCAATGTCGTCGAAGGCGAATCGCTCACCATCGAGGCTCCTTCATTCTCCGAAGCCATTGGCGATTCCGAACGTATCTTCCTGCTCGATGGTGGTATGGGAACTATGATTCAGCAGTACGAACTGGCTGAGGCGGATTTCGGAGGTCATCCCGGTTGCAACGATTACCTTTGTCTGAGCAAGCCCGAGGTGATTCAGGACATCCATCGCAGGTATCTGATGGCAGAGTCGGACATCATCGAGACGAATACCTTCAGCGCCCAGCGTATCTCCCTGAAGGATTGGGGACTTGAGCAGGAAGTAAGGAATGTGAACCTTGCTGCAGCCCGTGTCGCCCGTCAGATGGCCGATGCCTTCACGTTGACCAATCCTTCGAAGCCTCGCTTTGTCGTGGGTTCGGTAGGTCCTACCAACAAGACCTGCAGTTTCAGCAGCGGTGACGAGCCGGCGCTCGACTACAATGCGCTGAAAGCCGCCTATCAGGAACAGATTGAAGCCCTTGCCGAGGGCGGGGTCGATGGCATCTTGATCGAGACCATTTTCGACACCTTGAATGCGCAGGCCGCTGTCGAGGCCGCCCAGGCCGTGAAACTACCCGTGATGCTCAGTTTCGCACAAGTCAATGACCAGGGCGTGAATATGAACGGGCAGGATGTGTTCGCCTTCATCGACGACGTCTGTCGAAAGTATGACATCTTCTCCGTGGGCTTGAACTGCTCGTCGGGTGCTGCCCAGATGGCTCCGATTATCGAGGACCTTGCGGCGCGTGTCCAGTGTCGCGTGAGCGCTTATCCCAACGCCGGTATCCCGAATGCCAAGGGCAGGTACGAGCAAAGCGGAGAGGAGTTTGCACGTCAATGCTGGAGCATGATCGATAGCCACAGCGTCGATATCATCGGCGGATGCTGCGGCACTACCGACCAGCATATTTCCGCCCTTCGTCCTCTGCTCGAACCAGCCCCCGGATGCTTCGTCAGCCCCAAGGGCGAAACTGCTGCCCGCCCTCGCTACAAGCAGCTCTTTCGGGCGCCGATAGGGGGGAAGAATCGGAATACTCGGAATACTCCGAATACTCAGAGTACTCAGAGTACTCAGAGTACTCCGAGTTCTCCGACCGCCACGCCCCCTCAAGTCCTCGACCCCAAGGAGCGCCTCCTGCAAGCGATAGTGGCAGGACGTCAGGACGAGGCCCTCGAAGCCACCAGGGCGGCCCTGGACGAAGGTGCCGATGCCACCAGCCTGATCAACAACCAGATGATCTGTGCGATGGGTATCGTGGGCAAGAACTTCGAGGAAGGAAAGGCTTTCGTGCCTCAGTTGCTGATGGCAGGTCGTGCTATGAAGGCGGCGTTGGGCTACATCAAGCAGCACGAAGCCGCCCAGGGCAAATCGGCATCCATACAGTCGATCGGAAAGATTGTCATCGGAACGGTGAAGGGCGACCTCCACGACATCGGCAAGAACCTCGTCGCCTCGATGCTCGAAGGCTCGGGCTTTGAGGTCGTGAACATCGGCATCGATATCGACGCAGATACTTTTGTCAAGGCGGTTGTCGATAATCACGCCGACATCCTTTGCCTCTCGGCACTTCTCACCACCACGATGACCTATATGAAGGATGTGCTCGATGCACTCCAGAAGGCAGGCATTCGTGACAAGGTGAAGGTGATGGTGGGCGGTGCGCCCGTCAGCCAGCAGTTCGCCGATGAGATTGGGGCCGATGGTTATTCGTCGAACGCCAACGAAGCCGTGACCGTTGCAAAGAAATTGTTGAACATTAACTAATAAAGGGATAATCTGACCATGAGCAATCAACTTCACTTCCTCGATTGGACTATTCTGGTAGTCTATTTCGTACTTCTCATCGTCATCGGACTTTGGGCATCGCGCAAGCAGCAGAAGGCCGAAGGCAAGGACGGCAATTCGTTCCTTGCCAGCAAGTCACTCTCGTGGCACACCATTGGCCTTTCGATGTGGGGCACAAACGTCGGCCCTTCGATGCTGATTGCCTCCTGTTCGTCGGGATTTGCTGCCGGCGTCGTTTCGGGCAATTATGCGTGGTATGCGTTCATCTTCATCGCCCTGCTTGCCTTTGTGTTCGCTCCGCGTTATCTGGGCGAAAACATCTCGACCTTGCCTGAGTTTATGGGGCGTCGTTTCGGCCAGGGCACACGCTCGGTGCTTGCCTGGTACACCATCGTGACCATCCTCATCTCGTGGCTCGCGCTGACCTTGTTTGCGGGCGGTGTGCTCATACGTCAGATCTTCAATATCCCGATGTTCACTTCAGCGCTCATCCTCCTGGCCATCAGCGCCTTCTTCACAATTCTCGGAGGATTGCGAGCCGTGGCTTATACCAATGTCTATCAGATGACCTTGCTCATCATCGTGAGCACCATCCTCACGATTGCCGGCATCTGGAAACTGGGCAGCGGTTCGTTCTTCGAAGGCATTGGCGTGCTGATGGACCCCGAAGTGGTGCCAAGTGGCTATTGGAATCTGTTCCAGCCGCTTTCCGACCCCGATTATCCTTGGCTTCCCATCCTGTTGGGTTATCCCGTGATGGGCATCTGGTTCTGGTGTACCGACCAGTCGATGGTGCAGCCTGTGCTTGCCGCAAAGAACCTGCACGAAGGACAGAAGGGCGCCAACTTCTGCGGATGGCTCAAGATTCTCGACGTGGCCATCTACATCATCCCCGGCATCATCTGTTATGCGCTTTGCAAAACGGGCATCTTCACGACCACTCCCAATGCCGACGATTCCTACCTCTTTATGGTGACCAATATTTTCCCCATCGGTATGGTGGGTCTTGTGATGGCTGTGCTTACCGCGGCTTTGGTTTCGACCATCGGCTCTTCGCTCAATGCCCTTTCCACGGTGTTCACGATGGACATCTACGTGAAGAACATCAACCCCAGTGCCACGAGCAAGGACATTCGCCTAATGGGTCGGATGGTCACCATCATCGGTTCGCTCATC
>JAZQBS010000112.1:0-4321 GCA_045545875.1 Bacteroidales bacterium | reverse complement strand
CACAACGACGATGTCTTGGGAATGGTTGAGCTGGCGATGGTGCTTGGACACAAGCCGCTGCAGACTGCGGCATGGCTCGAATTGATGAGTCCACGAATCAAGGCGGGTGACGTATGGAGCCAGATGAAACTTGCCCTCAGTTCCATGGGTATCCGCATGGAGTCGAGCGAAGCCTTTTTCAGTCCGAATGTGGGCGAGAAATTTGTGGACTTCGCTGTGGAATATGACGGAAAGACCACACGTCTCAGCGACTACGTGGGCCGAGGCCAATATGTGCTCGTCGATTTCTGGGCTTCGTGGTGCGGTCCCTGCCGTGGGGAGATTCCCAACCTCATCGCAGCCTACAACAAATACAAGGACCGCGGCCTACAAGTGGTCGGCATTGCAGCATGGGACGAACCAAAAGCCACGTTGAGAGCCATCGAAGAGGATCATATCCCTTACCCGCAAATCATCAACTCACAGGAGATTGCCACCGATGCATACTTTATCCGTGCCATCCCCCACATCATCCTATTTGCCCCCGATGGCACCATCCTCGCCCGCAACCTGCGTGGTGAGGATATCGAAAGAAAGCTGGTAGAGATTTTCACCAATGACAAATAACAGGAACAATCATGAACAAAACCATCATCACCCTCCTGCTTGCCCTGGTCGCAATGGTGGGATATAGTCAGGGACTGAAAATGAACGAGCCGTCCATAAACGACTATATCCCCTTGCTGAATGCAAAGGGATATAAGGCATATAGCTTCGATGTCAGTGCGATAAAAGGCAGGAATCTGACTGTAAACTTCAGGGAATTCGTGAACGGGAAAGAAGTTGAAGACTATCCGCAACTCCTTATGCCTTATACCTTCGAGTCGAAAGGCGACAAGCTGATCTTCGGATTCCTTCCCTCTGAGACTGATTCATTGGCCGAATTCTGCTTCAGCCTGGAGAACACGATTTCGTTCAATTCCTCACTGAAACTCAAGCCAATCTACTGGGAGAGTGAGGACAAATACATCTACTCATACATCTCGAAACCCTTTGAACTCACAACGCCCCTGGAAAAGGAAACCTTCATCCCCCTGGTGTGCTATTGCTCATTCTGGTATGATGCCGAGGACAAGCTGACACGTTGCTGCGGAGAGGACATCATCAAGCCCGACCTGTCGTCGGACATCCTGAAATACGTCCCCCATTACTACGTGCTCGGAATAACCATCCATTAGAACCTGAATACATTCGAGGACGCAATACTCCGTGGAGCACTCCAAAGCACATACGTTTCCGCTATCATAACAAAAAAATACAGATGATGGTGCAGTCTTTTTCTTAATCTTAGGACTAAATAGGTAGAGACGTTATGCTAACGATGGAGATAACAAGACTGATAGAACGATGCAGACAGGGGGATGCAGATGCCCTTGGAGAACTGTATAAGGCATACGCCCCACAGATGAGGGGCGTATGTCGTCGTTATTTCCACGACGAGCAGATGGTGGAGGATGTATTGCACGATGCTTTTATTATCATTTTTACATCGTTTGACAGACTGCGCGATGAGCGACGGGCTGAGGCTTGGATGATGGCAATCACGAGGAACGTGGCATCGAAATGCAAGGAACATCTTGAGGCATTGCCTACAGTTTCGATTGACGAGACGAGCGAAGCAGAACAGATTGCAGCAGAAGATGAAGAGAACGATGTGAAAGGTGTCCCATTAAGTGAGGTCATCAAGATGATTGACAGACTCCCCGAGGGCTATGGAAAGGTGTTCCGCTTATCGGTATTGGAAGGGATGTCGCACAAGGAGATTGCTGAAATGCTGGGCATCGAGCTGCATTCGTCATCCTCGCAACTGGCAAGAGCAAAGAAGATGCTCCGCAAGATGATGCGGCAGTATTCAGCTGTATTATTCCTGATACTTGCTTCCCTTTTGTTCTTCCCTCTTAGGAAAGGAGAAAAAGTCGTCAAGGAGGAGATTCCTGTTTTAGTGAAGCAGCAAGAGGAATCCGAAGAAAAGCCCTTAGAAAGGAAACAAGAGCCGTTGGCCGATCATTCGTCCGACCTGCGCGTTTCAATCTTTGATGCAGTTGATACCCTGCAGTCGATAATCTCCCAAGCCACGGATTCTATCCCACAAGACACCTTGTCCAATATGATGGTTCAAGAGCAGATTATCACAGACACTTTGGCAATGGACAAGTCGAAGACATTGCACAAGGAAAAGCTGCCATATTCCGACAATTTCAACATATACCCCAGAAGGTCGAAAAACCGAAATAACTGGCACATCGCCCTAACTTACGCAGGAATTCCTCAGCACGACAGAATGCGTACAGACAACTATATGACAATGCCTTCATTCTCCGGCAGCAAAACACGTTCGGCGAAACTCTACAATTGGGGAGACTATATGGACTATGCGATAGCGAATGCTCCAATGATGGACTCGGTGAGTGCATCGAATATGACTCGCGTGGCTATCATCAATTCCAACAATCCGTTAGAGCCGCTTGTCGAGACCAAGCACCACGAACGTCCTCTGACAATACGTCTTTCGCTGAGCCGTCAAATCAGTAATCGATGGTCACTCGCCACAGGGCTGAACTATTCCTATATGAAGTCCACTTTCGAAAGTGGCAACGAGAACACGTCGATTCATCGCACACAGCGACTCCAATACATCGGCATCCCACTGAAGTTTGACTATAGGATAGCTGGGAACAATCGATGGAGTCTATACACTACGGGCGGCATAGAACTTGACATTCCTGTCAGTGCACAAATCTCTACGCGATACATCTACAACGGCACCAACGACCCACTCAAAGAATCCCCCAACATCACAACCCGCATCCGCGCTCCATGGCAGTGGTCTGTCAACACAGGCATCGGTACACAATATCAGATTGTGCCTCATCTAGACCTCTATCTGGAGCCGAGCCTGAACTACTACATTCCCACCTCAAACGCTATTGAAACTTATCGCTCGGAGCATCCATTGATATTCTCGTTGCCTTTTGGCATTAGATTATCGTGGTAGTATGCAGTCTTTGATCTGTTCAACAGACTATATTAATAGAAAGACCATTTATTACACAAAAGAATATGAAACATCAAAGACTTTTAGCCAGGATGATGGCGATAGCCATAGCCGGCATGACGATGACAGCTTGTAGCAGTGATGAGAACGAGACCGAGATGCCTTTCAGTCCCGATTTAGTAGAAAACGGCATACTCTATGCTTGTGGAGTTGGCTTGTCCGAAACACGAACAGATGTTGAAGCCAATGACGTGCTTTTCACCGAAAATGACATTGAATGGTTTAACGTCACTACACGTGAAATCAAGTTCCGCGAAATGCAGAAATCGCTATACCAGCTCTTACAACCTTTCCACGAAATCAAATTCTATTTAGGCAACAATGTCATATTCGTTGTTAGCAGTTTCGTAGGAGATTGGGACAGTAGGGTGTTCACGGATCTTGTCTTGCATTATGATGTAATTTCCGACCCCAATCAAGGCCATTATTATCTTCACGACTGTTACCCCATTCAGTTCATCGATACTGACGAGGTGAAGGCAAACATCATCAAGAATACCAATCAGTGGAAATTGTTCACTTACTATTTGAAAAGCAAAGGGAAACTGAAAAAATAATTACTATCTCAATGCAGTCAATGGTTGCAGTTTCATACTATATAAGTAGAATCTGCAACCATTTTTATGTACTCCATTTTTGATTATGCCTACAATGGCTTCCTCTATTTGAACAACATCCTACGTCCACACCACAAACGCTTGTCTCAATTGATGATTTACACGACAACAGCTTGCCAGTCGGCCTGCAAACACTGCAATATCTGGCAAAAAAGCGTGCAGCATCTGTCTTTTGAGGACATCAAGCAAATTATGCGAAGCCGATGTGTTACCAAGCAAACGACTGTAGGTCTAGAAGGGGGTGAATTCATCCTTCACCCTCAGGCTTCGGAAATCTTGGCTTGGTTCCGTGAACATCATCCGAACTACACATTGCTTTCCAATTGTCTTGCACCACGTCGTGTCATAGAAGCCGTCCGTCTCTATCACCCAAGGCATTTGTACGTTTCGCTCGATGGAGGTCGTGAGACTTACCGACGTATGCGAGGGCGAGATGGTTATGAACGCGTGATCCTGGTCGTGGAAACTCTGTCCTCCTTGACTTATTTATCCATCCTCTTGCCCTCGTTTGTAGTCTCTTTGGCAAACCGGAAATCCTCGCCTGTCAACCCATAATACAATCATCTTTTCTTCTTATGCTCCGTCATCCACAAATAGTTGGCACTCTCGA
>JAZQBS010000111.1:0-64780 GCA_045545875.1 Bacteroidales bacterium | reverse complement strand
TTTTATATGATTTTTGCACCATCATATTGCAAAAACGCATATCTTTGCGTCAATAATAATTGACAATATGACACTAAAACAACGATGGAACAACCTAATGGCCAATCAGGAGCTGAAGGACAAACTGTATAAAATCGTCTTCGGCAGCGAAACTGAAATTGGCAAGAAATTTGATGTCGTTCTCATCATCGCCATCATTCTCAGCATCTTCATTGTGATGTGCGACTCCCTGTTTCGCAATCATCCATGGGTGATGGGCTCCTTTGTTGTGTTGGAGTATCTGCTCACCGTATTCTTTACGATTGAATATCTGGTTCGTCTTTATTGCTCACCCAAGCCCCGTGCCTACGCGCTTAGTTTCTTCGGCATCATCGACCTTCTGTCCATCCTCCCGATGTACCTGGGATTCTTTCTGCATGGCGCGCGCTATATGCTCATGCTCAGATCGTTCCGACTGATCCGCGTATTCCGCATCTTCAAGTTGTTTTCATTCCTCGAAGAAGGACATCTTCTGCTCAAGTCCATCAAGGACTCGCTCCACAAGATGGTCATCTTCTTCCTCTTTGTGGTGATTGTGGTGATATGCCTGGGCACTGTGATGTTTATGGTAGAGAGCGGTGTGCCAGGTTCGCAATTCACCGACATTCCCACGAGCATCTATTGGGCGGTAGTGACCATGACCACGGTAGGATATGGCGACATCACACCGGTGACCAGCATGGGACGATTCTTCAGCACTATTGTAATGCTCCTGGGTTATACGACGATGGCCGTACCCCCTGCTATCGTTACCTCAGAGATAGTCAAGTACAACAAAAAGCAGATACGCCGCGTCTGCCCCAACTGCGGAAAAATCGGGCATGATAAGGATGCGTTGTTCTGCAAATATTGTGGTTCGGATTTAGAGACTGCTGAAAAGAAGCAGACAAGCAAAGAGAAAAATAAAAAAGAAGATATAGAGAGTAATAATCAAAACTAATGGGACACAAATACAAGGCTAACGACTCATTGGCCGAACTCATCAGCGACGACTTCAAGTTGCTGCAGGTGCTCAGTCGATTCGGCATCGCACTGGGATTCGGCGACAAGTGTGTGGAACAAGTATGCAAAGAGAACAATGTTGACACCGACACATTCATCGCCGTGTGCAACTTCATCAGCCAAGGCGTCAAGCCCTCGTTCGACGAATTCACGTCGCTCAACGTGGGCAGTCTGCTGAACTACTTACGCAACAGCCACAACTTTTTTCTCGACTTTATGCTCCCGAGCATTCGCCGCGAGTTTGTTGATTCGGTCGATTGCTCGACCAACAACGAGATCGGCTTCCTAATCCTCAAGTTCTTCGACGACTATGTGGCCGAAATTGCCAAACACCAGAACTACGAATCGGAGCACTTCTTAAACTACGTGGAAGGATTGCTCCAGGGCAAAAGAAAGGCCGACATCTGCCTCGCCAACTTCGAGAGCGACCGCGTTCACAAGGATCACGACAAACTGATCGCACAGAAGATGTCCGACCTGAAGAACATCATCATCCGCTACTGTCCTAACTCGTCGCACAAGGAGCAACTCAACGATGCCCTGCTCCACCTCTTCGAATTCGAAAATGACCTCAACAGCCATACCCAACTCGAAGACACCATCTTCATCCCCGTAGTCTCGCTCCTCGAAAGCCAGGTCGATGTCAACGAAGAGGTCGACGACAATGCCAACGAAAGCATCCAGGAGAAGGAAACGCTCAGCGACCGCGAGAAGGAAATCATTACGGGTGTCGTGAAAGGACAGACCAACAAGGAGATTGCCGACAACCTCTTCATCTCGATCCACACCGTGCTGACACATCGCCGCAACATCGCACGAAAGCTCGGCATCCACTCCCCCGCCGGTCTCGTCATCTACGCCATCGTGAACGGAATCGTGTCGATCGAGGACATCAAGGATCTTCCTTACTGCTGATCAAGAACAACCACCCAACAAAAAAAAAGCGCCGGGACAAATCCCGACGTTTTATTTATTTTATCACGAATCAATAGAAGATGGTGATCAAGCCGTAGCCTACAAGACAGGAAACGATAACCGAAATCAGACCTGGCATCATGAACGAGTGGTTCAAGAGATACTTACCGATGACAGTGGTGCCCGAGCGGTCGAAGTTCACGGTAGCAATATCCGAAGGATAGTTGGGGATGAAGAAGTATCCGTAAACCGATGGGAGCAAGCCAAGAAGTACCGGACCTTCGATGCCGAGAGAGTATGCCAATGGAAGCATGGCAACAACGACAGCACCCTGAGAGTTGATGAGTACCGACACTGCAAAGAATGCGAATGCAATTGCCCAAGGATATTCAGCCACGATGCCCTGCAGACCATCCTGCATCTCGGTCATGTAATTGCTGAAATATGTATCAGCCAACCAGGCGATGCCATAGATAGCGACTACAGCAACCATACCCGACTGCCATACAGCACCCGAAACGGCTTTCTTTGGCTTAGCCTTAGCAAACAGAATCATACATGCTGCAGCTGCAATCATGACAATCTGGATGATGAGGTTCATCTTCAAAGGCTTGACTTCGGCAGTGCCGTCAGCAAGGGTCTTTCCGGTCTCGAAGTTCGGACGAATATCAACATCAAGAATCTGGCAGATAGAGAAGAGAACGATAACACCGAGGGCAAGGAGGAAGATATAAACCGAACGCTTTGCCTCAGGAGTAATCTCCTTGTCGAGCAGGGTGGCAGAGTTGCCATACATGTACTGATAGAGTTCGGGGTCCTGGCAACGTGCCTGGAACTCGGGATCCTTATCGAGGTCGAGACCACGCTTGTAGCTGGCAGCAGCAGCAGCCATCAGACCGCAAAGACATGCAGGAATGGTGATGGCGATAACCTGGAGGTTGCTGATATCAAAGCCATTGGCTGCAGAAATCGTAGTGAATGAAACAACCGCAGCAGCAATAGGTGAACAAGTGATACCTACCTGCGAAGCAACAGAAGCAACGCCACAAGGACGTTCGGGACGGATTCCCTTCTTGAGCGCGATGTCACAAATAATTGGCATGAGCGTGTAAACCACGTGGCCAGTTCCTACAAACACGGTGAGGAAGAAAGTACAGAGAGGAGCAAGGAAGGTGATGTTGTTTGGATGCTTGCGCAACATCTTCTCTGCGATCTGAATCATCCAATCCATACCGCCCGCAGCCTGCAGCATACCGGCGCAGGTTACGGCTGCAATGATGATGTAGATAACATCAGTGGGTGGAGTACCTGGCTTCAGGTGGAAGCCGAAAACGAGAATAGCCAAGCCGATGCCGGAGATTGCACCAAGGGCAAGACTGCCGTAACGTGAGCCAACGTAGAGCGCTCCCAATACGATGAGCAGCTCAAGAATCATAAGGAACATAATAACAAATATTTTTAGGTAAAAATCTAAGACCGTAGAATAATTGCCGTTGAAAATAGCAAAATGTTGGGTACAAAGATATGATATTTCGAAGAAAACTCAAAATTATTTGCCGTTTTTTTGACGAAAACATGTCCTAAAACATATTTTCGCGTCGAATAATTTGCTTTTTCGTAAAATTTGGCGTATCTTTGCAACCGCATTTCGAATAGGAGACCTAAAAATATAACAACAATTTTACACCTATTTATATATAAACCTAATGGGCATCAACATCACGACACAGGACCTGCTTGAAATCCTCGACCAGACTCCCGCCACACAAAACATCATGCTTGTGGGGCGCCATGGCATCGGCAAAAGCGAGATCCTTACTCAATATTTTTCGGCAAAGGGCATGAAGGTCGTTGCTCTCTTCCTGGGTCAGATGTCTGATCCAGGCGACTTGATTGGTTTGCCTTCGAAGGCAGAGTTCTCAACCGGCAAGAACGGGAGCAAGGTTATCGTTCGCACCGAATTCATTCCTCCCTACTGGTGGCCGCTCAACAACGAACCCATCGTACTCTTCCTCGACGAACTTAACCGCGCCCGTCCCGAAGTGCTACAGACAATCATGGACCTTGCGCTCAATCGCAAGTTGGCAGGCCGATTGCTGCCCGAAGGGTCGCGCATCATCTCGGCAGTCAATGCGGGCGAAGAATACCAGTTGACCGACCTCGATCCTGCTCTCGTCTCACGATTCAACATCTATAACTTCCGCCCCACCATCAACGAATGGCTGCTCTGGGCCGAAAAGGAACAACTCGACTACCGCGTGGTGTCGTTCATTCAGAACGAAGGCGTATGGCTCGATGGCAACGAAGGGCAGAAGGCAGGCATCGACACCGGCCTCGACAAGACACCCGACCGTCGTGCGTGGAAGAAGGTATCGGACGTACTGCTGGGCAAGGAAGATTTGAACGAATTGCACAAGAAACTTGTAGCAGGAATCGTAGGTCCCGCTGCTACAAGCCGTTTCTTCGGGTCAATCACGGGCAACAAGGTCCTTTCGGGCATGGAGGTGCTGCTCAACTTCGACAAATATAAAGCGGTGCTCGCCAAATACAAGTTGCATCAGTTCGCAATTGTCAACGACGGCATCTTCCGCTATCTGGAAGCCGGCGACATCAAGGGAGAAGCAATACATGCCATCACCAACAACCTGATGGCATATTACACGATGCTCGAAAAAGCAAAGAACCAGGAAGCCATCGCTCACTTCGCCTCGGTGTTCGAAAAGAATGCCTACCCAAAGGCCATTCTTTTCATCCTCGACAATACGCCCAAGATTTACGATAAGTTGATGAAGTTCATCGCAAATCTTTAATTCAAATTGCCAATTATTAATTGTTAATTGTTAATTATTAATTGTTAATTGTTATTTGATATGGTCCACATCGGCGACACATTGGTCAGCGAAGACGTGCTCTCTGAGGCATTCTGCTGTGACCTGAGCGTCTGCAAAGGCAACTGTTGCAACAGCGAAGGCGAAAGTGGTGCGCCTCTCGACGACGACGAACTCCAAGCCATGAAGGAGGTCATCCCCATCGTGTGGGACGACCTTACGCCCCGTGGTCAAAAGACCCTCCGGGAGGTAGGTCCTTACTTCAAGGACAAGGCCGGCGACTGGGTGACGACAGTCGTCGATGGTCGCGACTGCGTGTTCTGCACCTACAACGATGCCAACGTCGATGCTCCGCTCAAAGGCGCCTGCCTCTGTGCCATCGAGAAAGCATTCCGCGAGGGAAAATTCTCTGCGCTGCCAGGTTATCGCGATGGCAAGACTCCCTTCATCAAGCCCATTTCCTGCCAACTCTACCCTATCCGACTGAAGAAGATCGGTGAATACACTGCTGTGAACTACGACCAACAACCTGGGATGTGCGGATGCGCCAAGAAACTTGGTCGGAAGAAGTGCATCCACATCTATCAATGCGTGCGTGACGGGCTAATTCGTCGTTTCGGCGAGGAGTGGTACAACGAGTTGGAAATTTGCGCAAATGAGATGAAAAAAATCGGCATGATTTGAAAAAATCGAACAAAAAGGAGGAAAAATTGCCCTGATTTTGTAAAAATCGGGGCTTTTATTTTGACATTTATAAAAAAATACATATCTTCGCACACAATTTTATGTCATGAGTATCGACTTTCGCAAACTGACCGGCGACTTGCGCATGCTGATTGGCCAACTCAAGCAACGTTGCATTGAGGCAGAAGCCCGCGCAAAGGATTTGCAGCGGCAACTCGACGAACAACAGGAAAAGTACAGGCAGCTGGAGCAGGAGAAAGCCGAACTCGACAGAAAATATCAGTATCTCCAGTCAGGACTGGCTGCTTCGGGCAACGATCCCGAGCAGGTGGAAAGGCTGAAGAAACAATACCTCGCCATGGTAAGCGAGATAGATGCTTGCATCCAGACGTTGCAACATGGATAAGAAGATCAGAATCAATATACAGGTCGGAGAGTCGATCTACCCCCTCTGGGTTGAGCCTAAAGAAGAACCTCTCTTTCGCGAGGCCGCCCGTATGGTGAATCGACGACTCATTGCCTATAGTACCAAATACCGAGGAGCAAATCTCCCCTCCGAGCGCATTATGGCTATGGCTGCCGTCGATTTGGCAGTATTATGCCAAAAGCTGGGCAACAATGCCAACCTGGAAGCCACAGAAGCCAGCCTGGCAAATATTATGGCCGATTTGCAGGAGTTCCTCGGCACTGACAACACTCCGTCCTGACCCATCCCCTTTCCATCCCGCATCCATCGCTTACCGGCATCTCTTTCAAGAGATTGTCGGCGTTGCTGCATTGCACATATTTAACTCAATTATATACTTTCAATCCCTGTTCTATCAATGACATCAATAATCTTAGCAGCGATCATCGGTTTCGTCATCGGAGGCGGTATCGTTTTCGCCATATGGAACACATTCCTGGGCAAGACCTTCAAGAAGACCCTGGCTGAGGCCGAAAAGGAAGGCGAACTCCTCAAGGAGCAGAAACTCGTTGAGGCAAAGGAAAAAATCAGCCGCATGCAGAGCGAATTGGACCGTCAGGCCAATCAGCGCAACCAGAAGATGCAGCAGAACGAGCAGCGCATCAAGCAGCAGCAACAGCAACTCCAGCAGAAGCAGAGCGAGCTGGATCGCCGCATCAACGACAACGACAACACCCGTCAGAACCTGCAGAAGCAGCTCGACCTGGTAGAGCAAAAGAAGAAGGAAGCCGAAGCACGCCTTGCTGAAGGACGCAAGATGCTTGAGCAGATTGCTGGTCTGAGCGCCGAAGAGGCCAAGAAGAACCTCATCGAAGGCTTGAAGGACGAGGCAAAAACCGAGGCTGCCAGCTACATCAACGAGATCATGGACGATGCTCGCATGACCGCCAACAAGGAGGCCAAGTCGATTGTCATCAAGACCATCCAGCGTGTCGCCACTGAAACTGCTGTCGAAAATTCCGTCACTGTCTTCCACATCGACTCCGACGAGGTGAAGGGACGCATCATCGGCCGCGAAGGTCGCAACATCCGCGCCCTTGAGGCTGCCACTGGTGTCGAAGTTGTTGTCGACGACACTCCCGAAGCCATCGTACTCTCCTGCTTCGACCCCGTGCGTCGCGAAGTGGCTCGTCTCGCCCTCCATCAGTTGGTGCTCGATGGCCGCATCCATCCTGCTCGTATCGAGGAAGTGGTGGCAAAGGTCAGGAAGCAGCTCGAAGAAGAGATCATCGAGACCGGCAAACGCACCTGTATCGATATGGGCGTGCATGGTCTGCATCCCGAACTTATCCGTATGATCGGCAAGATGAAGTATCGTTCGTCCTACGGACAGAACCTCCTGCAGCATGCACGTGAGACAGCCAACCTTTGCGCCATCATGGCTGCGGAACTTGGTCTGAATGTCAAGAAGGCACGCCGAGCCGGCCTTTTGCACGACATCGGCAAAGTACCCGACGACGAACCCGAATTGCCACACGCACTGCTTGGCGCAAAGATTGCCGAGGAGTACAAGGAGAAGGCTGACATCGTCAACGCCATCGCAGCCCACCACGAGGAATGCGAGATGACCTCTATCATCGCTCCCATCGTGCAGATTTGTGACGCCATCTCGGGAGCTCGTCCCGGTGCTCGTCGCGAGATTGTCGAGGCCTACATCAAACGTCTTAACGACCTCGAGAACCTGGCACAGTCCTATCCTGGTGTTGTCAAGTCGTATGCCATCCAGGCCGGTCGCGAACTTCGCGTCATCGTCGGTGCCGACAAGATCAGCGATGCCGAATCGGAGAAACTCTCAGCCGATATCGCCCGTAAGATTCAGACCGAGATGACCTATCCTGGTCAAGTCAAGATTACCGTAATTCGCGAAACTCGTTCAGTAGCTTACGCCAAGTAAGCCGAGAATTGCTGAAAAGGATATCTCATGGCAGCAAAAAAGGAAATCGAATATATCGACGCCATAGAGCCATACGAGGTTTTTCAGTCAGAACCCTGCCAAAAGGACTCGGACAATCGCCGAAGCCACAGCCAGATCTGCCGACAGAACAAACCCCAGATGGTCTATGACTATATGGACGATGCCCCAGAGCTGGTCGGCGAGTGCCCCTACGTGGAAGTACAATTCAAGAACACCCGCAAGGGCTATTACCTCAACTCCGAGGGCCTGGACCTGCACAAGGGCGACATCGTGGCTGTCGAAGGCAATCCCGGACACGATATCGGCGAGGTTACGCTCACCGGATACCTTGTGCATTTGCAGATGAAGAAGTGCAATTTCCACTTCGATTCGCCCGATGCCCAGAAGAAAGTGTTCCGCCATGCCCGCGAGAACGACATGCAGCGCTACTACGAGGCAAAAGCACGCGAACAAGAGACGATGCTGCGCAGTCGTCAGATTGCCGAAGGTCTCGGATTGGAGATGAAGATCGGCGACGTGGAATTCCAGGGCGATGGGCAGAAGGCTATCTTCTACTACATTGCCGACGGACGCGTCGATTTCCGCCAACTCATCAAGGACCTGGCCGCAGCCTTCAAGATCCGCATCGAGATGAAGCAGATCGGAGCTCGCCAGGAGGCCGGGCGCATCGGTGGCATCGGACCCTGCGGTCGCGAACTCTGCTGCGCCAAGTGGCAGACACGCTTCCAGTCGGTAGGCACTGCCGCCGCCCGATTCCAGGACCTCTCGCTCAATCCCCAGAAGTTGGCTGGACAGTGTGCCAAACTGAAGTGTTGTCTAAACTACGAGGTGGACTGCTACATGGAAGCCAGCAACGACATTCCTGGCAAGGACATAGTCCTCTACACGCTCGCTGGCGAATGGCACCTCTTTAAGGTCGATACATTGGCGCGCAAATGTACCTATTCCTCCGGACGCGAAGGCGGGTTCAATCTGGTCACCATCTCTGCACAACGCGCCTTCGATGTCTATCATATGAACAAGCGCGGCGAGAAACCCGAGCGACTCGACATCGAGAGTGCCGAAACGAACAACAGCCCCGAGTTCACCGACGGCGTAGGCGACGAAGCGCTCAATCGCTTCGACCGTTCGAAGAAAAAGAAGAAGCGCGCTAACAAGATCCGCAACAATGACAACAAACAGCAGGATAATCAGGGTAATCCGTCGAATGGCAACGGTGGCAGCGACAACAATGATGTTGAGCGCATGCCAAAACAACGAGGACGGAACTGATCCTGCCTATAATAAGGTCATCGATGTTCCAATCCTCGGATGGAAAGCCGCCGACACCCTGTTCTTCCCCCTACAGATTACCGACCCCACAACCATACGTACTCCTATCCTGCAAGGCATCCCCTACACGATGGGTTACAGCGTGCGGATGTCGGCCGACTATCATTATACACGGGTGCCCATGCAACTTATCATCCAGCAGACCGACACCACCGGAGGCCGTGAGCACATCGTGCGCAACGTCCTCCGCAAGCATATTGCTCCTGCTGTACGCGACACCTTGGGTCGTCCCCTCGGGCCCTCCTGGGGCTCGCTCATCGACTACGACGGTTTCATCGACGACATCTCCATACAGTTCGATTCTTTGGGATCCTATCGAATGATGCTCATCCCCGACACGAAGGACACACACGGATTTACCGGTCTTTCAGCTATCGGACTTTCGTTGTTAAAGCAATACTGATCCATCGCCTATTGTCCAATTACCATGCGACAATGGGCGATTATTGTGCAAAAAAGATGTTCGAAGGTGCAAGGTTTCCCTTTTTTCTGCATTTATTGTATATAAACGATACTCTCTAATGAATTTGATGAGCCCATCATCATGCATTTCTAATTCTGATATGTCAAGCAAAGGTATTTTCCTCAGTTGGTTTTTATGCCTGCTTTTGGCCTTCGCCCCTTCGCTCAAGGCACAGACTTTCGAGCAGTACCTGCAGGCGGCGGGTGACTATGCCACCCTCTATCACGGCCGCATCGAACCAGGATTCCCTCTGAAAGCCTGGATGAACCATCCCTACTGGGACAGCAAGGAATTTGTGCAAGGTGACGTTTGCTTCGAAGGTCGACTTTATCGCAACGTCTGGCTTCGTTATGACATCTATCGCAACTGGTTGGCTGTGCTCTCTCCCGTCAAGGGCATAAACATTCTTCCCGACCAGGACATGATTGACTACTTCGTCATCGATGGCAAGCCTTTTGTGCCCATCAATGGGCATTACAACCAGATACTGCGAGAAGGCAGACATGTGGCCTTGGTCCATCGCAGGGTCAAAAGTCGCGGCGGCGATGTCATCCGCGATATGCATACATATCATTATCTCGACCAAAAAGACGACTATTTTCTTCTCACTCCCGACTCCACGCTCTTGAAACTCAAGAACGTCAAGGACCTTATCGAGGCATATCCGCAATACAAGCAACTTTTGCGCAACAATAGTCGCAAGGCGAAACACAAGTACAACGCGAAACTCATAGAGTCAAGCCTGTGTGAAGATGTCATATACCTCGACCAATTGCTTGCCGCCGATCCTTCTTCACCCCTCTTTACCTCTCAAACCCCTAGAACCCTTCAAACCCTTCAAACCCTTCAAAATCCTCTTTCTCCTCCCCTCATCGCTCCCGACTCGATCTTCAGCAATGAGCCCGTCGAAGTCAGGTCCTACCAAGCTTATCTTGGCGACAACCGTCCTCAATACGACGAAGAGGAGACATTCTCCGACTCGGACATCTTCGCCGACCTCGAACCCATTCGTGAGGACCACATCCTCGACGAAGTCACCGTACGCGGATTCCAGCAGAAGGTCAACAATGCACAGGTAGGTATGGAGAAGTTCCGTCCCGCCCAACTCCGCAACATCCCTCTTGCGCTGGGCGAAGCTGATGTCATGAAGGTCGTGCAGACCTTGCCTGGTGTCAAGACCATGGGCGAGGCTTCGAGTGGATTCAATGTGCGAGGAGGTGCGGCCGACCAGAACCTCATCCTGCTCAATGGGAACACCGTGTTCAATCCTATGCATATGTTCGGCATCTTCTCGGCATTCAACAGCGATATGGTTGGCGAAACCGAACTCTACAAGAGCGGCATCCCTGCGCAATATGGCGGGCGCATCTCTTCGGTGATGGACATCCACAACCGCAATGCCGACTGGAAGGAGTTTCACGGTTCGGCCAGCATAGGACTCGTCACCAGCAAGGCCAATCTCGAAATTCCTATCGTGCCTGAACATGCCTCCCTCCTCGTGGGCGGACGTTCGACCTACAGCGACTGGATGCTCGATATGATTCCCGAGAAAAGCGGGTACCGCAATGGCAAGGCAGGCTTCTGGGATCTCAGTGCCACACTCGCCACCGCCATCAACCGCGATCATCGCATCAATGCCTATTTCTACACCAGCCACGACCGATTCTCGTTCTCTCCCTACAGCCGCTATGGCTACTCCAACCTCAACGGTTCGCTCGAATGGAAGAGCCGCTACAGCAGCCGCGTCAACTCCAGTTTCAGCATCGGCATGGACCATTACGACTACCACAACGAGGAAACCGAAAAGATTTACGAAGCCGCCCGCCTTTCGTTCAACATCAACCAATGGTTTGCACGCGGCAATGTCAATATCGCAATCAACGACAGCCACCAGTTGCAGGTGGGTCTTCACTCCCAATTCTATCTTATCAATCCCGGCACCTACGAACCCGTCGGTGACGATTCATTTATCGACTACCGTGAGCTCGACGAGGACAAGGCCATCGAATCGGCCCTCTTTGCCGAAGACTCCTGGCAGGTGATGCCTCGTCTGAAGGTCATCGGCGGCCTCCGGTATAATCTCTTCAATGCCCTGCGCGAAGGCAAGACCCACACCTACCAGTCGCCTGAAGTACGCCTTTCTGCCAGCTATAAGCTCGCCGAAGATCAGTCTGTCAAGGCCAGTTTCAACACGATGCACCAGTTCATCCACAAGGTTTCGAACACCAGCATCATGTCGCCCACCGACACCTGGACGCTCAGCAACTCTCGCATCAAGCCCCAGGACGGATGGCAGGTGGCAGCAGGCTATTACTACCAGACCCACAACGCCAAGTACGAGGTCAACATCGAAGCCTACTACAAGCAGATGAACAACTATCTGACCTACCGCAGTGCAGGCCAGCTGCTCATGAATCCCGACCTCGAGAACGATGTCCTCGGTGTGCGCGGCCGAGCTTATGGTGTCGAACTTCAGCTCAAGAAGGATGTCGGTATGCTCACCGGATGGATAAGTTACAGTTTTTCGCGCACCGAACTCCAGCAGGACGATGCATCGGCCGCCTTGGCCATCAATGGAGGTGCGTGGTTCCCTGCCGAATACGACAGGCCGCACGAACTGAAGTTTGTAGGCAACTACAAGTTCACCCATCGCTACAGCCTTTCGATGAACCTCGACTACAGCACCGGTCGTCCCACCACTATTCCGGCAGGCCAGTATTTCAATCAGTCGCAGGGGCGCTTCCTCCCGTTCTACACCGAACGCAACGGCTATCGAATGCCCGACTATTTCCGCGTCGACGCCTCGTTCAACATCGAGCCCTCCCATCATCTCACCGCACTCTTCCATTCCTGGATTTCCATCGGATGCTATAACCTCCTTGCTAGAAAGAACGCCTACTCGATCTACTATATTGGCAGCTACGGCTCCATCCAAGGATACAAACTCTCGATCTTCGGTGCTCCCATCCCCTTCGTCTCCTATAACATCAAGTTCTGACCTATGCGCACGTACATATATTATATAATAATAGCCGCGTTGTTGTGCTGCTCCTGTGTCGATGAGTTCGATGCGAACCTCTCCAAGTCCGACACCCAGATTCTCTGTGTCGAAGGTACCATCCAGAGCAACACCGAATGCTTCTTCTACCTTTCGCACAGCATCTCCATCGACCCCGATGACGAAGAATTATACGGAGGCCTCTCAATCTACGATGCACAGATTGCCGTACATGGTTCTAACGGCGACGTATGGAAGGGCAACAACCTCTACGGCACCTATATGGTCCGCGTCGGCCAACTCGATCCTTCCAGCAAATACTGGCTCGAAGTGATCTGGAACGACAACACCTACACTTCCACACCGCAAGAGCCACTCCCCACTCCCGAAATCGAGGAACTCGGTTGGGAGATGGCCGTCGATGGCCAGAATGTCAATTTCATGGTTACCCCCGCTCCCACTTCTGCCGAAAAGCAGTATTATCGTTGGAACTACGAAGAGACCTGGGAAGTGCATACCCCGCTGACTGCCTTTTATGAATATAATCCCGAAACCGATGATATAATTCCTGTCAAGACCCTCCTCAATACCGGATGGTCACAACACTACAATCACTCCCACATCTTCGGCAACAACGAGAACTACCAGTCTGGGCGAATGCGCAACTTCGTGATCTACAATGTTGATAAGGACGACAACCGGTTCAACTATCGCTATTATACCCTTGTCCATCAGACCGCCATCTCACGCGAAGAATTCGAGTACGAGCGTCTCTCTTCCCAACTCAGCGACGAGATGGGAGGTCTCTTCACGCCCCAACCTTCCGCCTTGCCCACCAACATCCATTGCCAGACGGCCGACGTCCATGCCATCGGTTATGTCGGTGTGAGCCTTAACTCCACATCGGCCTACATCTACGTCACTCGCAGGGACGTGGGACATGTCGAAAAGCGCCGGGTAGAAATAGCCGATGAAGAAACTGTCACTAAATCGACATGGAAGGAACTTTGGCAACGAGATTGGCGCGTCTATGAATACCGCCCCGAATTTGATCCTCCGGCCTCATGGGCAAGCCGATGGTGCGTTGATTGTACCTCCCCCTATTGGGGTGCATCACTCGTACGTCCCAGTTTCTGGGAAGATTGATAACAATTCCTGCCTACTCCCATCAACTCCGGTTAACCCCTACTTCCATCAACTCCCCATGACAAAGCGTATCATATATCTCCTTCTCCTCGTCTGCACCCTCCCGTGCCGAGCTGCCGAGCGTGCCCTCGCACTTACCGACAAGGATCTTTATCTGACTGGCGAACGACTCCACGTCAGCGTGTGCATCGTTGACGACGATATGCGTCCCTCTTCGCTCAGTTGCGTGGCCTACGTCGAGATTTCCGACAGCTACCGTCTCTGTGCACAAGGCCTGGTGTCGCTGGTCGCCGGTCGCGGCTGGGCCGACATAGCCCTGCCCGCCTCGCTTCATAGCGGCAACTATCTGCTCACGGTCTATACCCGTGCCATGCGCAACCTCGACCTGACCACCAGCGACGCGCTCTTCTCGAAGGTCATCTCCATTGTCAACCCCACCCACTTGTCGCGTGCCGACGACATCATCTTCCTCCCCACCGACAGCATTCCCTTGTCTCCCGCCATCAGCCAGGCCACATCCCTCACCAGCCGTGCCGGGCAATCCGTCACACTGCCTGCCGAACTCAGTGGTGACCTTCTGTTCTCCTCACTCTCGGTGATGAGGCACGACCTTCTGTCGCCCGACTACTCCAGTCTGCACGTCGATCGGCGTATGCTCACCCGCCAGCCGACCACTCCTTTACTCCCCGAAATCGAAGGACACCTCGTTCTGGCCCGTCCTACCGAAGCAAAATCCACAGTTTCGCAGACACGTCTCGTTATGGTAGGCCGACAGAACGTCATCTTCGACGGCCAGTGGCAATCCGACGGCACCTGGCTCTACTACACCTCCAACCTCTACGGCCGACGCCCTGCCATGCTCAACACCTACGACATCGAGGGACATCCCGTCGCTATGGAGTTCGTTTCGCCCTTTGCCAGGATCCTGCCGCTCTCCATGCCCAAACTCGAGGTAGGATGCACCGAAGCCGACCTGCAACGCCGTGCCGAGAGTGCACAACGCGAACAGGAAATCACCGACTGGCTCTCCAAGGATTCAATCGTCTTTAGTGCCAATCTCCTCTCCAGCGGACCTCACTGGAGCTACGACCTCGACGAATACACCAAGTTCAAGAGCGTGCGCGAAATCCTCATTGAATTTGTCCGCGGCGTAAAACGCGAAAAGGTACATGGAGTCAACCAGCTTTTCATCTTCGACCCCGACATGCGCATATACTCCAAGTGGTCGGCCCTTGTCCTCCTCGACGGCATGCCCATATTCGACATCGACGAAATTCTCGACTACGATGCCCGTCTGCTCAAGTACGTAATGATCTACACCGATCGTTACACCTTCGGCAACACTCCCTATTGGGGTATCATCTCATTCGTCTCGCAGAAGGGCCTGCTTTCCAACTTCAATCTCGACCGCACCTCCCACCTCGTGTCGTATAGTTTCCCGCAAGATCGTCCCGACTTCATCACCCCGACCGACCCGCAGGCTGGCACTGTCGTCTGGTGTCCCGAAGTCGTGTCCGAAACCTCTCATCCCGTCGTTTTCACCGCACCTTCCATCCCTGGAACATATCGCATCCTGCTGCAAGGTTTCGACAAGGATGGGAAATACGTCTCAAGGGCATTTTTGCTCGAAAATGGGGCAAAATAGGCCCTTCCCTCTTCAACGAAATTCGTGTTTTTTTCAACAAAATACCAAAATCAGCGTACAAAATGCCGAAAATACCCCTTTAACAATTGACATTTAACATTTAACAATTATTTGGGGCATAAATGCAACCAAAACTATAATTATTGCAAATTTCGAAAAAAAAATTATGGAATTCCTTGGGGTTCCATATTTTTTTTTGTACATTTGCACCCGAAAACCAGTGACAATTGTTAATTGTTATTTGCTAATTCCCAATTGTTAATTGTTAATTATTAATTGTTATTTATATATTATGAGACCCTTCATTACCTTGACCGCCCTGTTGCTGTCTGTTTCTTCCTTCACCACCGTCCAAGCCCAAGGTTGGTCGCTCAACGATTGCATTACCTATGCTTTGGAGAACAACATTCAGGTACAGCAGGCTCAGAATTCGGTCGAGAGTGCCGAGGCCGACGTCAAGTCCAGCCGCGCTGCCCTCTTCCCGTCCCTCTCCTTCAGTTCCTCCCAATCGCTAGGGTTCCAGAAGATCGAGAGCCAAAGCTATTCCACCTACGATGCCATGCAGAAGAACCCCACCTACAACGGTTCGTATAACCTGTCGGCCAATATGACCCTCTTCGACGGCGGCGCCAACTGGCGCACGCTCAAGCAGAGCAAGATCAACAAGCAGGCTTCCGAACTCGAAGCCCAGCAGACTGCCAACAACATCCAGGTGCAGATCATCCAGGCATACTATCAGATCCTCTATGCCCACGAGAGCGTGCAGACCAACGAGGAGATCGTGGCCGTGGCCCAGCGCGAACTCGACCGCACCAAGGCCAAGTTGGAAGTAGGCAAGGGCACCAAGGTCGATGTTGCACAAATGGAGAGCCAGCTCCAGCAGAACACCTATAACCTCGTCAATGCTCGCAACACCGAGGCCTCCAACATCCTTTCGCTCAAGCAGCTCCTCCAGCTCAGCCCCGATGCCGACTTCAGCATCAATTACCAGGATTTCAGCGACGAGGACGTCCTCTCCATCATCCCATCGGTAGCCGATGCCGAATTGATGGCCCTCAACAACCTGCCCGATGTCAAGGCAGCCGAACTGCAGACCAAGGCAGCCGAACTGCAGACCAAGATAGCCAAGGCCGGCTATATGCCCTCCATCTCACTCAATGGTGGCGTCAGCACCGGAAACGGCAACGTCTACAAGAGCGACTTCGGCACGCAGATCAAGGACCACCTGCGCGAAAACATCGGCGTAAGCATCTCTGTGCCCATCCTCGACAATCGCCGCACCCGCTCTGCCATCGACCGAGCCAAAATCCAACAGAGCAACGCCCTGCTCAATCAGGAGAACACACTGCTCAAACTCCAGAACACCATCGCTTCGCTCCACCTCGACATCCTCTCCGCTCAGTCGCGCTACCAGAGCGCCATCGCCAGTGAAGCATCGGCAAAGGAAAGTTTCGAGATGATGGAGGAACGCTATAACGTCGGTCTTGAGTCGGTCATCGACCTCCTCACCGAGAAGAACAACTACCTCCGCGCCAAGCAGGAGACCCTCCAGTCGAAATACACGGCTCTCATGGACCTCGAACTCCTCGATTTCTATACCGGACAATAAGCGAATAATATTAAAACCAGAATTATATGAAAACTACAATCCAAAACATCGTCCTCGCCCTCGCCGGCAGCGCCATCCTTGCCAGTTGCGGTGGTCACGACTACAAGGTGACCTATAACACCGAGCAGGTGCAAAAGGGCGATATCTTCACCAGTATCACAGCCACCGGAACCATCGAACCTGTTACCGAGGTCGAGGTAGGTACCCAAGTATCAGGCATCATTGACAAGATATACGTCGATTTCAACAGTGAGGTCAAGAAGGGCCAGCTCATTGCCGAACTTGACAAGACCAACCTCAAGTCGCGTCTCGCCAGTGCCAACGCACAGCTTTCAAGCGCCAAGAACGAGATGGAATATCAGCGCAATAACTTCAACCGCATGAAGGAACTGCACGACAAGCAGTACATCTCCGACGATGAGTTCGAGTCGGCACGCCTCTCCTACGACAAGGCTCGCGTCTCCTACGATGCCCAGAAACTCAGTGTGCAGGAGGCACAGACCAACCTCTCCTACGCTTACATCTATTCGCCCATCGACGGCGTGATCCTCAGCCGTGAAGTCGAGGAAGGTCAGACCGTGGCCGCTTCGATGACCACGCCTACCCTCTTCACCATCGCGCAGGACCTCACCGACATGCGCGTTATTGCCGACGTTGACGAAGCCGACATCGGCGGTGTCAAGGTAGGTCAGCGCGTCTCCTTTGCCGTCGATGCATTCCCCAACGACAAGTTCGAAGGTCGCGTCACGCAGGTTCGTCAGCAGGCCACCACTTCATCCAATGTTGTCACCTATCAGGTGGTCATCTCGGCACCCAATCCCGACCTCAAGTTGATGCCTGGCCTCACCGCCAATGTCGAGATCTTCACCCTCGAACTCCACGACGTGCTCTGCGTCAGCGCCAAGGCTTTGCGCTACTTCCCCCGCGAGACAGCCCTTATGAAGGGTGACGTCATCGAGCCAGCCGAAGGCCGTGCTCCCAAACTCTGGTATCGCGATGGTCAGACCATCAAGGCATATCCTGTCCAGGTGGGTGCTTCCAACGGCATCTTCACCCAGATCACCTCGGGTGTCAACGAAGGCCAGGAGGTCATCAACGAAGCTGTCATCGACGATGGCAATGCCACTGCGGCCCAGATGCCGCAACAGAACAATAACCCGTTCATGCCAGGCCCACGTGGACGCAACAACAGGCGTTAACCCTCAAACCTCTCAATATATGAGCGAAGACAATAGAAAAGTCGTCATCGAACTCAAGGACGTTTGCCGCGACTTCAAGGTCGGCGACGAGGTGGTCCATGCGCTCCGTGGTGTCTCGTTCAAGATCTACGAAGGTGAGTTCGTGACCATCCAGGGCACTTCGGGCTCTGGCAAATCCACACTGCTCAACCAGATAGGTTGCCTCGACACGCCCACCTCGGGCGAGTACTTCCTCGATGGCGTGTCGGTGCGCAGGATGGGCAGCAATCAGCGAGCCAAGCTCCGCAACCGCAAGATCGGCTTCATCTTCCAGAACTACAACCTGCTGGCCAAGACCACAGCCGTCGAGAATGTCGAACTGCCCCTGATGTACAATGCCAAGGTTAAGCCCAAGGAACGTCGCGCACGTGCCATCAAGGCACTCGTCGAAGTCGGTCTCGGCGACCGTCTGGAGCACAAGTCCAACCAGATGTCGGGCGGTCAGATGCAGCGTGTAGCCATCGCCCGTGCGCTCGTCAACGACCCCACCATCATCCTCGCCGACGAGGCCACCGGTAACCTCGACACCCGCACGTCGTTCGAGATGCTTGTCCTCTTCCAGAAACTATACAATGAGGGCCATACCATCATCTTCGTGACCCACAACCCCGAGATAGCCCAGTACTCCTCGCGCAACATCTTCCTCCGCGATGGACAGGTGCAGTCCGACACCATCAACCACAACATCCTCAACGCCGAAGAAGCTTTGGCGAAACTCCCCAAGAAGGACTAAAAGTATAAGGTTAAGAAAGGTTTGAATGGTTAAGAAAGGTTCGAATGGTTGTTAACCTCTCTTAACTTCCTCTTAACCCCTCAAACCCTTCAAACCCTCGAACCCCTCAAACCCTATAGTATGAACATCATCATCCTAATAGCCATCCTCGTTGTCGCCTTCCTCATCTATCGGCGCTATCGCGACGAGAGCCTGCTCGGCATGATCTTCAAGGTGGCCATCAAGGCCCTCTCGAACAACAAGGCGCGCTCGTTCCTGTCCATGCTCGGCATCATCATCGGTGTGGCTGCCGTTATCGTCATGATGTCCATCGGCCAAGGCTCCAAGGAGGCCGTCCGCAAGAACATCTCGCAGATGGGCACCAACATCATCATGATTCGTCCAGGTGCCGATCGTCGTGGCGGCGTGCGCATGGACCCCTCATCGATGCAGACCCTCAAGCAGGAGGACTACGAGGCCATCCGCAACGAGTGCAAATACGTTATGTACATCTCGCCCGAAGTCCAGTCGGGCGGACAGGCCATCTATGGCGCCAACAACTACAACACCACGGCCTACGGCGAAAGTCTGGAATATTTCCAGATCCGTCAATGGGAAATCCAGGACGGCACCGCCTTCACCGAGCAGGATGTGCAGACAGCAGCCAAGGTATGCATCATCGGAAAGACCCTCGTCGATAACCTCTTCCCCGACGGACAGCCACCCATCGGCAAGACCATCCGCTTCAAATCGACACCCGTCCGCGTCATAGGCGTACTCAAGTCGAAAGGCTACAACTCATTCGGCATGGACCAGGACAACCTCATGATAATGCCCTACACCTCAGTCATGAAGCGACTGCTTGCACAGACATACTTCCAGTCCATCAACGTCTCATCGCTCACCGAGGAGACCACCGATCAGACCATCGAGGAACTCACCGCCGTACTGCGTCGCACCCACAAGCTCAAGGACGATGCCGTCAACGACTTCACCATCAATTCGCAGGCCGAGATGATGGAAACAATGTCATCAACGATGGACTCCATCACCATCATCCTCGTCGTGGCAGCTGCCTTCTCGCTCCTTGTCGCAGGCATCGGCATCATGAACATTATGCTCGTGTCAGTCACCGAGCGTACCAAGGAAATCGGTCTCCGCATGTCGGTAGGTGCCCGAAGCATCGACATCTCCGTGCAATTCCTTATCGAGTCTATTCTCATAAGTATCACGGGAGGCCTGTTGGGCGTGCTGCTGGGCTACGGCATATCCGCGCTCGCCACCAGCCTGTTCGGTCTCCCCACCTCCGTACCATTCTGGTCAGTCATCCTCAGCTTCGTGGTCTGCACCATCATCGGCATCGTCTTCGGCTACATCCCTGCCCAGAAGGCTGCCAACCTCGACCCCATCGAAGCCATCCGCTACGAGTAATCTCACCGACAATCTCATACCCAGCGTCTTCAAAAGAGCAGGCGCTAGGTATGAGTTTTTTATCTTTATAGTTACTATAGTTAATATAGTCACTATAGCCTCTATCCCCTTTAAGAAATCATGAGACACCACCTCTTGACCTTCATCACTCTTTGTACCATCCTCCTCCCTCTCTCTGCCCAAACTCAAACCGAAGAAGAGCCCTATCAATGGCCCAAAGAACCCGACGTTCTGGCAAAAATCCAGGCGTGGCAGGATCTCAAGTTCGGCATCATCCTCCATTGGGGAGTCTATTCCGTGCCCGGCATGGTCGAATCATGGCAGATCACCAGCGAGGACTGGATCACACCCGACACCACCCGCACCTACGAGGAAGAGAAACTCTGGTACTGGGGTCTCAGCCGCGACTTCAACCCCACGCAGTTCGACCCCACGCAGTGGGCACGTGTCTCGCGCGAAGCCGGCATGAAATATGTTGTTTTCACCACCAAGCATCACGATGGGTTCTGCCTCTTCGACACCCGCACCACCGACTACAAGGTTACCAACAGCGGCTTCAAGGGCAACCCCCATGCCGACGTGCTACGCTACGTCATGGACGCCTATCGTGCCGAAGGACTGATGGCTGGCATGTACTTCTCGAAGCCCGACTGGCACAGTCCCGACTACTGGTGGCCCGCTAAGGCTACGCCCACACGTCATCACAACTACAACATCAAGGACTATCCCGAGCGTTGGGCGCGCTATAAGCAATATGTCTACGACCAGGTCGATGAACTGATGCGTGGCTATGGCCCCGTCGATATCCTTTGGCTTGATGGCGGCTGGTGTACGCCACCGCGCGAGGACATCGACCTGCCGCGCATCGTCGCCAACGCCCGTAGCCTGCAACCCGGCATCATCGTCGTCGATCGTACCTGCGGAGGCGAGTTCGAGAACTATCAGACGCCCGAGCAGACCATCCCCGACCATCAGATCCTCACTCCGTGGGAGAGCTGCATCACCCTCACGCAGGACTGGGGCTGGAACGATCATCCGCAGTACAAGTCCGTCAATCGCATCCTCGCCATTCTTTCCGAAATCGTTGCCAAGGGTGGCAGCCTCCTGCTCGGTGTGGGCCCCACCCCACAGGGCCTCATCGAAGACAGCAGCGTCGAGCGTCTCCATGAGATAGGCCAGTGGCTCCAAGCCAATGGCGAAGCCATCTACAGCACTGTCCCCACTCCCATCTACACCAACGACGAGAAGTCCGTCTGGTTCACCGCCAGCAAGGACGGCCACGCGCGCTACGCCATAATCCCCAACGACGACGAGCGAGGCATCCTCACCACCATATCGTGGCAAGGCAACTTGCCAAAGAAAGGTTCGCGCATCGTCAACCTCGCTACAGGCCGCTCCATCCGCTACACCGTCAAGGGCGATGTTGTCACCATCACTTTGCCCAAGGATGCTTACAAGACACACGGCATAGCATTACGTATGACCTGTGAGGAATAATAGCACAAAGAAATATAATTCTATCGATATTGAAGGCGCGGCATCGTATGGTGTCGCGCCTTCGGCATTTAAGCAAAACGAATGCAATAAAGTCTTTCCAATTGAGGAGAAAGGATAACTGGAAAGCTGAATAAAGCTTATCTCTTTTGCGAAAATAGCTCAGCGAGCAGAATCTTCTTTATCAAAGTGTCGCATGACCAAGATTGGCCAAGATTGGTTATTCTTCGATGGGAGCATGACCATTCCTGGCGCAAAATGGTCATGGGATGATTTGGGGCATAACTAATTCTGGCACAAAATGGTCATGAAACGATTGCGGTATAACCAATCTGTGCCAAGAATGGTTATGGAGCGATTACGGCATAACCAATCTGCGCCAAGAATGGTCATGGGATGATTTGCGGCATAACCAATCTGCGCCAAGAATGGTCATGGAACGATTGCGGCATAACCAATCTTAGCACAAAATAGTCATGGAACGATTACGGCATAACCAATCTTGGCACAAAATGGTCATGGAACGATCTGCGGCATAACCAATCCGTGCCAAGAATGGTCATGATACAATCACAGCATAACCAATCCGTGCCAAGAATGGTTATGCCGCGATTTGAGATAGGTTATCGCTCGATCAGACGCGGAGCGCTGCAATTTCTTCGAGTGAGTAGGGCTTCTTGCGACCTACGCGACGGGCGCCATCGGGTGTGATGAGGTAGTCTTCCTCATTGCGCATACCACCGAAGTCACGCCAATGGGAGAGCTCGTCGTAGCAGATGAAGTCGGCGAACTTGCCTGCCGCCTTCCACTGGTCGATGAGGTCGGGGATGAAATAGATGCCGGGCTCGACGGTGAACACGAAACCGGGTTCGAGCATACGGCCCAGACGCAGTGAAGCGAAACCGAAACGCGGATCCTTATGTGCGCCACGAGGATAGCCCACGTGTACCTCACCGTAGTTCTCCATGTCGTGCACGTCGAGGCCCATCATATGGCCAAGGCCATGGGGCATGAACATAGCCACGGCACCGGCCTCGGCAGCCTCCATCGGATCACCCTTCATGATGCCTAGTTCCTTGAGACCCGCGGCGATATTGGCCCATGCTGCCACGTGGCACTCGCGATAAGTGATGCCGGGACGAAGCATTGCTGCGGCCTTCTCGTAGGTGTCGATGAGGATGCGATAGACGGCCTTCTGCCGCTCGGTGAACTCACGACCGACAGGCATGGTGGTAGTGCAGTCGCCCGCGTAGTGCATAGCATTCTCGGCACCTGCATCGAGCAGGAGCATATCGCCCTCGCGCAACTGGTGGATGTAGCCGTGGTTGTGGAGCGTCTCGCCATGATTGGTGCAGATGGTGGGGAACGAGAAGAAGTAGCCCAGACGCTGGCATACTTCGCCCACAGCGGCTGCGATGTCCTTCTCGTGCATACCAGGCTTTACGAGGCGGATGGCGGTCTCGTGCATCGTCACGGTGATATCGACAGCCTCTGCCAACTGCTCGAGTTCCTCAGGACTCTTGTGGTTGCGCATATCGGCAATGTTGTAGCAGAGTTCAAGGCTGGGCGTGGCTACAGGCATTCCCTTGAGGAAGGCGTCACCGGGCTTGGTGCTGACCTTGGTGCCAAGCAACTGCTCGAGCCACAGGATGGTATGACCACGATATGGCGGCACGAAGTGTATGGGCTGCCGTTTCTCGAGAGCAAGTTCGATGTACTTGTAGAGCGTGGACATGGGTCGCGTCTCGGCGACACCCACTGCCAGACTGCGCTCGGCCAGCGTGGGCTGCACGCCCGACCAGATGATGTCGTCGATGGTAAGCTCGTCACCGAAGACGATGGTCTGATCGTTGTCGATGTCGATGATGGCTGCCAGACCTTCACAGTCGAGGCCAAAGAAGTAGAGGAACGTGGAATCCTGACGGAATGGATAGTTGTTGTCGGGGTAGTTATAGGAGGCGATGCCGTTGCCCAGCATAAGGACGAGACCGCCGCCAAGGGTCTGTTGCAAGCGCTGACGGCGCTCGATGTAGGTTTGAGTAGGGAACATGGGAAGAGGATTAAAAGGGGTTAAGAGGGGTTCGAAAGGTTTGAGGGGTTCGATGGTTAAGAAGCAGCCAAACTTGGCTGCTGACTAAAACACGGGGAAGGACGGCTTTTCGAGGGCCGCCTACGGCTCATAGCAGCCCAAGGAGGGCTGGGGAGCGCG
This sequence comes from Bacteroidales bacterium, assembly GCA_045545875.1. GTDB lineage: Bacteria > Bacteroidota > Bacteroidia > Bacteroidales > UBA3663 > Liminaster. Next base: position 40,654 of record JAZQBS010000111.1, on the reverse strand, counting down.
GGGATGGCCATCGCGGTCGAGGGGCAGACGGACGACGGTGCGCGGCTCACCTACGGCGATGCAGGGCGACTCGGCCTGAAGATGTGGGTCGCAGATGTAATTGGGCATATCGACGAGGAGGTAGAGCGGATCGGCATCCCAAATGATGGCGATGCAATCGTCGTCATCGAAGCCCGAGGTGGAGTGCACCAGACAATGATCGAGGCGATAGTTGTAAATGCTATCGACACGCACACCCGCCTCATCGACAAAAACCGTGAAGCCATTGGCATCGATGTTGGGATCCATACCTGAATTGCCGTAGATGATGGAGTTCGTGAAGTTGCACCGATAGAGCGGGCACCAAAGACGCGTCGAGTCGGAGGTTGCCTGATAGTTACGCATAACAACATCGCACCTCGAGAATGCTGCCCAATAGTTGAAATTTGCCAACGTGCAGTGTGTGACGTCATAGGCGCCACCCGCCAGTTCGAGTAGGGCTCCTGCCGAGTTCATCAGGCACGAGTTCTCGATGATCATATTGCTGTTGGTTGCAGCAATGAGCGACGAGTCGGAGTTCATGATGAGCGAATTGCGAACGATGAGTTGCTGGCGCTCGTCGCTCAGGAAGTCGGGGCCATAGGCGTAGCGCTTGGGATCGCCGGGGACAACGATGCCCTCGGGGACTTCGGCAAGGAAATGCGTGTCGGTGGAGTCCTGACGAACAACGATGCCTGTGGTCATACCTCGAATCTCGGCGTACTGGAAGAGGTTGCCTGTGCTGCCCGGATAGATGTTGATGCCTCCCCATTGTGCCGACATATCACGATAGTAAAGGTTGTCGAAAATCCTGTCGGTGCGGTCGCCCAAAAGGGAGACGGGCTGCTCGAGCGAACCTTCGAGACGCAGCGTGCCATAGACCTCGATGGAAGCATGGTCGTGGAGATAGAGCGTGACACCGGGTTGAACGGTGAGCGTCACTCCAGGTTCAATGGTAAAAGCGCCATAGATTAGTTTGTCGATGCCCCCGGCAAGCCACGTGGTGTCGCTACGGATGGTGTCGTTCAGGAGTTCCTCCACGTCACGCGTGGTGACAACGAGACGTATGCTTTGCGTTCGACCATTGCAGACGATGTCGAGAAAGTCCTCACGAACGACGTCACGCTCGTCCTGCCGTCCTGCGAATGTGGCTTCGACAAGGATGTAGAGTGAATCGCCCTGGGCGATGTGCAGAAAGTCGGGATTGGTGAAGTCAGTGCCTGCCATCCCATCGACATTGATACGGAAGATGCTACTATCGCCTCCGCGCAGGCAGATGCTTGAAAGGGAGAGTTCACCCTTCTGACGGTTGTAGAGCATCAGTTTCTGCGTAGCCGTGTTGTGTCCCGTGAGCAGCACGCCGAGGTTGTAGCAATCGCTGTCGTTGAGCACATACGATGGCTGTGCGCCGACATCGGTGAGGATGTCGTCGCTGCACGAAGCGATGGTAGCCGAGGCGAGGAAGAGGATAACTATGAGGAGGGAGCGCATAGGTGTTCAAAAGTCGCAGCAAAGCTTGGCTGCGGAAAAGACAAAGGGAACGCACGTCATTTGCGGGTGACGACGAGGGTTGTGTAGGTGGTGAGACGAGCACGATACTGACGAAGGTGGTAGTTTTCGGCATTGGCAGGACCGGCAGTGGGAGCAGGCGAGCCGTACTGGACCGCGCCAAACTCCGACTCGCAGCCTGGACAACGGGCGACGAAAGGATCCTTCATGCCGATGGCCGACACAGCGCCGCGACGATAACAGTAGGGACAAGCGAGGTCGTAGGCGTAGAACACGTCTTCGGTGGCAGCGTGATAGAGCAACAGGCCGCAGACACCGATGTTGTCAGAAACGTTCTGGTACTTGTTGACCAGGACGACGCCGGGCTGGCTGTCGAGGTTGGGGAGGTCGTTCTGCTGGAGGGCAGCATTGATGGTGCTGATGTTGCAACTATAGTGCACGTTATAGGCTGGGACAGGCGACTCGACAGCCTCCACGCCGACACAGGCAGCAAGGAGAAATGCCGACAAGCCACCTATGACTGCGCCAAGCAGCGACGACAGCTCGCAGACGAAAGGCATCCTACCCAACAAGCGCAGCGATGGCATCATGGGCCTTTTGGAAATTAAAGCCTTCTAGCACACGATCCATCAGCGCACGAATCTCGGCTGTGCAGAGATTGCCGATTGAACCCTCATGGGTATGATGCACCTCTTTGACGGGCGTGAAACGTCCGGCCTCGATGTCGAACCCCACCTTCTTGTAGGCATCGCGGAACGGCATGCCTTCGGAGGCCAGGCGATTGACCTCTTCGACCGAGAACATCAGGTCGTAGCGCGGGTCATCGAGGATGTGCTCGTTGACAGTGATGTGCTCCATCATAAGCGTCACCATGCGCAGGATGTCCTTCAGTTCGTCGAACGTGGGGAGGAAGACCTCCTTGATGATCTGCAGGTCGCGGAAATAGCCCGAGGGGAGATTGTTGGTGATCATCATGATCTGCTCAGGCACACCCTGCAGCTTGTTGCACTTGGCGCGCGTGAGTTCGAAGACGTCGGGGTTCTTCTTGTGGGGCATGATGGACGAACCGGTGGTGAAGGCATCGTGCAGCTTAATGAAGCCGAAGTTCTGGCTCGAGAACATGCAGGCATCGAAGGCAAGCTTGGCAATGGTGCCAGCGATACCTCCCAAGGCCTGTGCGACGATGCGTTCGGTCTTGCCACGTCCCATCTGCGCATAGACGACGTTGTAGGCCATCGAGTCGAAGCCTAGCAAGTCGGTGGTCATCTGGCGACGCAACGGAAAGCTCGACCCATAGCCGGCAGCCGAACCGAGTGGGTTGCGGTTGACCACACGATAGGCGCCTTGCAGCACCTGCAGGTCATCGACGAGACTCTCGGCATAGGCGCCGAACCACAAGCCGAAACTAGAAGGCATAGCCACCTGCAGGTGGGTATAGCCCGGCATAAGGACGTTGCGATAGCGTTCGGACTGCGTCTGCAGCATGTCGAACAACTGACGGACGGCCTCGACGATGGCCTCGATCTCGTGACGCATATAGAGCTTAAGATCGATGAGCACCTGGTCGTTGCGGCTTCGACCCGAATGGATCTTCTTGCCGATGTCGCCCAAGAGACGCGTAAGAATGAGTTCCACCTGACTATGGACGTCCTCGATGCCCTCCTCGATGACGAAACGGCCTTCGCAAGCATCGCGGTAGATCAGCTTCATCTCGCGCAGCAGGATGTCGAGTTCATCACGAGTAAGCAGGCCGATGCTTTCGAGCATGGTGATGTGCGCCATGGAGCCCAGCACGTCGTAGGGGGCGAGATAGAGGTCCATCTCGCGGTCGCGACCGATGGTGTAACGTTCGATGTCCTTATCGACCTGGACGGATTTTTCCCAAAGTTTCATTCGAAGGTTCAATTAATAGGGAATCTTGGTGAGCATCTCGGCAAGCTGGTCGGCAACGCCATCGAGCTTCTTGCCAACCATCGGCTTGAGGAAGAAGGGGATATCGACCTCGACGGTGACACGACAACGTGTCTCGTAGGGCGACTTGGGGAGGAGCTGAATCCAGAGGGTAACGTCAACGGGGCTTTGGTCGGCCTGGAACTTGACGCACTTCATGGGTTCCTCACGATCGACGACACCGAGGCCAATCTGCATACCATTGACCTTAAAGAGAGCTGTATCGCGCGTGAACGACAAGTCGCTCAAGGTGATCTTACCGCCGCCCTGCTCGGCAATCTTTGCCTTGAGGGCTTCTTTCTTTTCGGGGGACATGTTGTCCTTCATGGTCTGGAACTGCGACAGGTCACTGATGCGATTCCAAACCTGATATTGTGATGCGGGGATGATCTTTACCTCGCTTTGATATTTGGACATAGGGATGGGAAATGGGGGGTTAAGAGGGGTTAAGAAGGGTTCGAAGGGTTCGAGGGGTTAGGAAGCAGCCATGGATGGCTGCTGACAAAAACACGGGGGACACACGAGAGCCGAGCTGGGCAAAAGCGGGACCCGAGCAAGGACTCGATTTAGCGCCCCCACTCGCTGGGATTGGCGCGCCAGAGTTTGAGAACCTCTATGTCGCTGGGCTGGATGTAGCCCTGTTCGGCGGCTTCGGCGATAAGCTCGGTGTAGTTGGAGAGGGTAGTCAACTCGACACCTGCCTCCTCGAATGCCTGCTGGGCTTGCGGGAAATGATAGGTGAAGATAGCCACCATACCCAGCACGTTGACATTAGCCTGACGGAGCGCTGCGACAGCCTTGAGACTGGAACCACCGGTGGAGATGAGGTCTTCGATGACAACAACGTTCCAACCCTCCTCGATCTGACCCTCGATGAGGTTGCCCATGCCATGGTCCTTGGGTGCAGAACGCACATAGACGAAGGGTACGCCGAGGGCATCGGCAACAAGGGCACCCTGTGCGATGGCTCCAGTGGCCACACCTGCGATGGCATCGACCTTGTCGCCATAGATGCGCTGCACGGCGCTAACGAGACCCGTCTTGATGATGGTGCGGATGTCGGGGAAAGCGAGGGTCTTGCGATTGTCGCAATAGATGGGTGAATGCCAACCAGATGCCCAAGTGAAGGGCTGAGTGGGCTGCAACTTGACGGCCTTGATGGCCATGAGCTTTTCAGCTACGAGACGTTCGATAGTTTTCATATCTATGTTTGAATATTTGATTGTTTTGCTATAGGTTTGCAAATGTAACGTAAAAAAATGACATTTCGCGTGTACGTTCAACTAAAAAAACATAAATGGGCACAAAAAAAGGCATTTCGGGAGAGAAATGACATTTTGAGGGGGCAATGACTAACCTCTTGCAAAGGCGAGCGTGAGGACACTGAGGCGAACATCGGGCACTGCCTGGAGCAGGGCATCGGCAGCTGCCACCATCGTGGAGCCCGTGGTGAGCACATCATCGACAATGAGTACATGTCGCGAAGCGAGGCGCTCAGGATGACGCACGCCGAAGGAGTTGGTCACATTCCAAAACCGCTCGCTGCTTGACAGTCCAACCTGTGAGCGCGTGTGCCGACGCTTGAAAAGACAATGCGTCTCCAAAGGTAAATGCCACGCCCGCTTCAGCACTTCGACAATGCCAGCGCACTGGTTGTAGCCACGCCATAGCGATCGGAACGGATGGAGCGGAACAGGAACAATGACGTCAATGTCGTAAGGCCAGCCCTCTCCTCCCCTTTCGTCGGCTGCCAACTGCAATTCCTGCACAAATAGTCGCGTTGCCCAAGCGTTCAACCAAGGGCGATCGTGGAACTTCGACTGACGAATGATGTTGCCAAAGGGTTCCTTTTGCCCATAGTAGCAGAATGAAGTGGCGTGCTCGAAGGGGAATCGTCCGAAAAGACGGCGCTCGACGTCGTTGTTGGGCTGCTCGGCATGCACCCTGGGCAAGAGGGGCAGACAGCGCAGGCACACACCCTCCTCCTCCGGCAGCAACGTGCTGTCGCAATAGGGACATCGACGGGGGAGAATCAGGGAGAGCATCGAAAGGGTTATGAAAGGTTCGAAGGGTTCGAAAGGTTAAGATGGGTCTGAAAGGATATGAAGGGCCTTAGAGACAATGTAGGATTCGAAGCCACGCTGGGCGGCAAAGCGAAGGAGACGGGCACGATCGGCAGGCGAAAGGGGAAGGTCGAGAGAGCGCATCTTCTTGCTCAAAAGGTCGGTGCAAGTGGCAAGATAATCATCAGGATCGATCTTTTCGTCGAGAGCTTCATCGATGAGACTATCGTCGATGCCCTTGACGCGAAGAGCGTAACTTATCTTGACCCTACCCCACTGTTCGAAGCGAAACTTGTCACTCACGAAAGCTCGGGCAAAACGTGCCTCATCGAGGAATCCTTCGCTCGTCAGATAGCCCACCAAGCGGGCAGCCTCTGACTCAGTGAGACCCCAGGATTGCGCCTTTGTGAAGATGTCGCCAGGGCAGCGTTCGCTCTGGCTGCAGAGGGCGGCAGCACGGTTGAGGGCTTGATCGTAAGTCAATTTCATAACTGACAAGGGCAATTAACAATTAATAATTTACAATGAAAATGGGTAGCAACCGACAAAGGATTTGGGCTGTAATCAACTATAAAGGGCTTTCACCATACGGTCGCGGCCTGTGATGTCGCGTCGCAACTCGACGTCGCAATAACCCATCTGGCGGAGCAACTGGCACGTGGCTTCACCGAAAGCCGCATTGATTTCGAAATAGAGAGAACCGCCTTTCTTCAAGTGCTTTTGACCCAAACGGGCAATAGCGCGATAAAAGAGGAGCGGGTCGTCATCGGGCACGAAAAGGGCCACTTCGGGTTCATGTTCCAGAACGATTTCTGACATCTGGGCAGCCTCATTTCGACAGACGTAAGGTGGGTTGCTGACGATGATGTCGAGGTGTTGATAACCCTGTGGAAAACTATTGTTTTTAGGGATTTTTTCTATATTTGAATCCAAGTTATCAACATATTCAAGCACGTCTATTTGAGCGAATTGCAAGTTATCAACATTTTGTTGACAGGCATTGCGGCGAGCGATGTTCAAAGCAACCGAAGAAACGTCGATAGCGAGGACCTTTGCATCCTCGAAACAACGTGCAAGACTGATGGCGATGCAACCCGATCCAGTACCGATGTCGCAAATGGTGAGGGGCATCGAAACAGGCGAGGAAACATCGGACGCCGACATTGGACGCGAACGAAAATCGGTAACAATCCAATCGACGAGTTCGGCAGTTTCGGGCCGAGGAACGAGCACATCGGGGCTCACCTCGAAACGCATGCCATAGAACCACGCATATCCCAAGGCCTGCTGGACGGGAACACCCTGTTCCATTCGAGCGACAACGGACAAGAGCCGCGCACGTTCTTCTGCAGTGAGGATGCGCTCGGGATGCATGAGACGAACGGTACGCGTGATGCAGCACACTTCCTCGAACAAAAGGTCGACGAGGGCACGCACTTCACGCTCGTCGTAAAGCGGCAAGCCCTGAGAATCGACCACCTGCGACAACTTCGCGCGTATTATTTTTATTGTGTCAAGCATGGTGCAAAGTTAGGGATTTTTTGTGAAAGATTGACATAAAAAGGTGTCATAATTTCTAAAAAAAAAGCATTTTCACACGAAATTCCCCTAAAATATTATAATTATGAGCCTAAAAAGGGCCATCTTTGAAGAAAAATCACTAAATTTGCGCACGATTTTTGGTATAAAAAATAGATATGAAACTATTTCGACATATATCCGGTCTGATCTGTTGGACATTGGTCGCCATAGGCCTCACCTCCTGCTTGGGCTCAGGCAACGACTCGGAAACAATAGTGACCGACTACTACAACTGCATCGTAACTTCGTTTTCGCTCGAAGACAACACGAACGTCTGCTCCGGCCTTTCGAAGTATTCGTTTACCATCGACAACTACGGATTAAGCGACGACTCGATCCACGCACTCTATCCCAACGATGGCATCATCTTCAATCCCGACTCACTGCCCCGTGGCGTCATCGCCGACTCGGTGAAGATCTCGGTTAGCTTCTCAAAACCCGACAGCGTTTATCTGGAACTCTTCGGGTTGGACGGCGAATTGGGCCAGTATGCACAATTCTCGTCCGACTCGGCATTCTACTTCGGTTCCTATCCCGATGCACGCATGACCATAGTGGCTCGCGGTGGCAACCGCAAGACCTACCACATCAAGGTCAATGTCCACAAGGTGGAAGGCGACACCATCGTATGGCACGACTATACCGATGAGCTGTGGGCCGACATGAATATCACCGACCAGCGCACCGACACCATCGGACAGATGCTCTATTGGTTTGTGGAGGAGAATGGACAAAGCTACAAGGTGAGCACCTCGAAGCTCAGCGAAAACAGCCCCACTGAATGGCAACCGATGGCCGACATCAGTGTTGCCGAAGGTGAACTGCTCGACCTCACAACCCTCTACAACTGGAAGAACCGGCTCTATGCTGTCGGAAAGAACAACGGCAGGCTGATGACCTCGACCGACGGCTCACACTGGGAAGTGGCCAGCAGCGGGCAAACGTTTGTAGCCATCTTGGGCAATCAGTACAAGACGAAGGACGTCTATGGAAACTGGAACCAAGATTCGTTGAACGTCATCGTGAAGATTGACGACACCTATCGCTTTGCCGTTTCGGCCGACGCTTCGAATTGGCATGTGGCTCAGCAGATTCCCGACGACTTCCCCATTACTGGCTTCACGCGTCCCATCTGGACCGAAGCACGCAGCAACTATGGCAACCTCACCTCACGTCTCTACATCACCGGTGGATTGACGGCTTCAGGGCAATTTGTGTCGAGCACCTGGTCGTGCGATGGCTGGAATGACGATGTGCACGGGCCGAACTGGGTGGAGTTCGTGCAGGATGAGATGCCAGGTATGACGGGTGCATCGGTGCTTGAATACACTATCGACAGCGACAAGCCGAAGACATTCTGGCTGCTGCATCCAGGCTTTACTGCCACAGGTGATGTTCCCTTCAATCGACTGTACAACAAGTACTATACGACGCTTTACTATTCGGAAGATAGCGGTGTCAGCTGGCATCGTCTGAGTCGCTACTACACCCAATATGCCGACAATACACCAATCGGGAAAGTGGCCTGCAACTCGGCCTTCTACGACCCGCAGACCTTTAGGATGTACTTCTTCGGCGGACGTCGTGCCGATGGCACATTCAAGACCTCGGTGTGGGGAGGATGTCTAAACTCACTCACATTCGACAAGCTGCGCTGATAGCATGAAGAAATGGCTGATGACCTGCCTCCTTGCCATCCTTCTGACCACCGTCGGGGCACAGGAGAAGGAATACCTTTACGAAATCGGTGGCGGCTTAGGGGCCAGCTGGGGCTACGGTGACGTGAATGCCTCGAAGGCTGTCTATAGCCCTTCCCTTTCATACAGCCTCGTCTATCGCTACAACCTCAACCTGCGCTGGGCTTTGGCCGCAGAACTTCAGAGTTCGGGGCTCAAGGGAGATACACGCGACTTCGATGCTGCCTTCCCCGGCGGAGAATACGAATTCAACCGACGCTACTGGCAACTGCAGCTACGTCCCGAGGTGCACTTCTGGAACTATGGTCTAGGCAGCGACTATCGCGAAAAGAAACGCTACACACCCTTCCTCACCGCAGGGCTCTCGGCAGGACTGGTGAACGGAGGCGACGACGGTTCGTCGTTCGCACTTGGAATTCCCTTCGGCGCAGGCTACAAATTCAAGATGGCCAAGCGCTGGAACACTCAGGTGACTCTTCTCTTCACCAAGACCTTTAGTGACAAGCTCGACGGCAGAGTTGATCCCGAAGGAATCGCCACAAGTTCGCTCATCGACAACGACTGGATGGCATCGATACAACTGAGCATGACCTTCGATTTCAAGGAACGCTGCATCGAATGCCACAACCAGAAGAACCAGATGAGAAAATAACGCCTTCATCAGGCATTCAACCAAAACAGACAAAACATCAACACTATATGGCAACACTTGAACAAATCGACAAAACCCGCTCGCCAAAGTCGGTGGCCATCATCATGGATGGAAACGGACGTTGGGCCAGGCAGCGTGGAATGGACCGTTCGGAAGGCCACAAGGCCGGCATCGATTCGCTGCATGACTCCATCGAAGCCGCAAAATGGGCAGGCGTGAAATACCTGACCGTCTATGCCTTCTCGACCGAGAACTGGAACCGCCCGCAGAAGGAGGTTGACACGCTGATGAACCTTATCGCTTATGCTGTCGAATTAGAGACACCCGACATGATACGCAAGGGCGTGCGCCTCGGCATGATAGGCGACTTCAGCCGCGTCCCCAAGTTTGCCATGGACAAGCTCAAATGGTCGATTGAACAGACCAAGGACTGTCAAGATATCACCCTCATCATCGCCCTAAGTTACAGCGCACGTTGGGAACTCGTCGATACGATGCAACGCCTGGCGCGCCAGTGCGTCGAAGGCACCATCAAGCCCGAAGAGATTGACCAGGAGATGATCAGCCGCAACCTGACCACTTCGTGGTACCCCGACCCCGACCTACTGATCCGCACCGGTGGCGAGGAACGCATATCGAACTTCATGCTTTGGCAGATCTCCTACTCAGAGCTGTACTTCACCCCAGTCCTTTGGCCTGACTTCCACCACGAGCAGTTCTACGACGCCATCGTCGACTACCAGTCGCGCGAACGTCGCTTCGGCAAGACCAGCGCCCAGGTGCAGGCAAAAGCCAGCACCAAATAACCAAGTAATTACACATTATTAAATTAATGATACGTAAAGTTACGATACTGTTCCTCCTCGTGTTGTCGTTCGCAGGCATCACCTTGGCACAGGAACTTCCTAACGACACCATTTACCACCCTACGGTCAACCAGACCGCACAGACCGGTAAAAAATACACCATACGCGGTATCGAGGTTACCGGTGCCGACAATTACGAGGATTATGTCCTCATTGGTTTCTCGGGTCTCTCCATCGGACAGACCATCACCGTGCCAGGCGACGAAGTGACCAATGCCATCAAGCGCTTCTGGCGACAGGGACTCTTCAGCGATGTCACCATTACGCTCGAAAAGGTGTATGAGAACGACTGTTGGCTCAAGATTGCCTTGACCCCACGTCCTCGTATCGCCAATATCGAATATGATGGTGTCAAGAAGTCGGAACGCGAAGACCTCGATGCACAGATTGGTGTAGCCAAGGGCAGCCAGGTGACACCTAACATCATCGACCGTGCCAAGACTATCATCAAGCGCTACTACGATGGCAAGGGCTATCAGAATGCCGATGTCGAGATCTATCAGCAGGATGATTCCACACTCAAGAACATGGTGAACCTTACCATCTATGTAGACAAGCACGAGAAGGTGAAGATCAAGAACCTTGTCATCAACGGTCTCGACACCTGGGATAGCATCGGACATAAGAAACTGCTGCCCCTCAAGAAGAACTACATGACCTATCGCAAGGCCAATGCAGCGTTGAAGAAGACCAATGCCGTGAACAAGTGGTATAATGCTTTCCGCGCCAAGAAGTTCGTACCCGAGACCTACAAGGAGGACAAGCAGAAACTCATAGACAAGTTCCACGAACTGGGCTATCGTGACGCGCGTATCTTGAGTGACAAGCAGGAACGCTACGACGACAAGCACATCAACCTCACCATCGACGTCGAGGAAGGTCAGAAGTACTATATCCGCAACATGTCGATCGTGGGTAACACTGTGGAGTCGGAAGAACGACTCCTCACCTTCCTGCAGCTCCAAAAGGGTGATGTCTATAACCAGAGAAAGATCAAGAAACGTATCGACGAGGACGAGGACGGCATCGGAACCCTCTACATGGACCAGGGCTACCTCTTCTTCCGCATGGATCCAATCGAAGTGAACATCGAGGGCGACTCGGTAGATCTCGAGTTCCGCGTTGTCGAAGGTCCTCCGGCTCGCATCAACAAAGTGGTCATCAACGGTAATGACCGACTCTACGAACACGTCATCCGTCGTGAGCTTCGCACCCGCCCAGGTGAACTCTTCTCGAAGACCGACCTTATCCGTTCGGCACGTGAATTGGCCCAGACCGGTCACTTCGACCCCGAGAAGATGAACCCACGCCCAGTACCCAATACCGAAGACGGCACCGTGGACATCATCTACGACCTCGAGTCGAAAGCCAATGACCAGGTAGAGTTCTCTCTCGGTTGGGGCTCTACAGGTCTTATCGGCCGTATCTCGTTAAAGCTGACCAACATCTCGATGAAGGATCTCTTCCATCCTTCTCGCTACCACGGCATCTATCCTTCGGGCGAAGGCGAAACGTTCACCCTTTCGGTGCAAACCAATGCCCAGTATTACCAGTCGTATTCGGTGTCGTACATGAACCCATGGTTTGGAGGCAAGCGACCCAATTCGCTCAACCTCTCGGTGTACTATTCCCGCCAGTCGGACATCAACTCGCGCTACTATAGTAATACGTACTACAACAATATGTACAACGGTTACTACGGAGGTTACAGTCCCTATGGTTATGGCTACGGTGGATATGGATATGGCGGCTACGGTTATGGCTATGGCAACACAGCTTCGTACGAATATGCCATCGACCCCGACAAGTCAATCCAGATGATCGGTGCTTCGCTGGGCTTCGGCAAGCGTCTGAGCTGGCCTGATGACTACTTCCAGCTGCAGGCTTTGCTCAACTACCACGTGTATATCCTCAAGGACTGGCAGTACTTCCCCGTCTCGAACGGCACATCGAACAGTCTCTCCGTCGAAGCCATCCTTTCGCGCAACTCAATCGACAACCCGTACTACACACGTCGTGGTTCGACCTTCACCCTCGATGCCGAGCTCGCTCCTCCCTACTCCCTCTTCCAGGACAAAGACAAGCTCGCCGCCCAGGAGAAGTATTCGCAGGACAAGATGCGCTGGCTAGAGTTCTGGAAAATCAAGTTCTCGACCAAGACCTTCACCCCCATCGTCGGCAATACACGCACGCTCGTGTTCCACACCCGTTCGGACTTCGGTTTCCTTGGTCACTACAACCCCAACAAGCAGTCGCCCTTCAACAGCTACTACATGGGTGGTGATGGCAACTCGTATTATTCATCGAGCTACATCACCGAGTACATCCCACTGCGTGGATACGAAAACGGCTCACTCACTTCGTCCTACAACCAGACCAACGACGTGGCCACCTGTTATGCTCGACTAGTAGCCGAACTCCGCTATCCATTCATGCTCGAGTCGTCTTCGACCATCTATGGACTGATATTTGCTGAAGCAGGTAATGCCTGGACCGACATCAAATACTTCAACCCATTCTCACTGAAACGTTCGATGGGTGCTGGTGTCCGCATCTTCCTCCCGATGATCGGCATGCTGGGTATCGACTGGGGCTATGGCTTCGACAATACTTTCGGCTCGTCGAGCAATTCGGGTTCGAACTTCCACTTCGTCATCGGCCAGGAGTTCTAAATGACACTTCTAGACAGAATGTTTAAACTTCAATATTTTCTTATAGTCTTAAAAGCAAAATCAACCCTTAAAAATCCTTTTGCTATATGAAGAAAATCATCATCGCATGCGTTGTCGCCCTCTTGGGCAGCGTGAATGCCTTTGCACAGAAGTATGCCCTTATCGACATGGATTATATCCTGAAGCAGATACCGCAGTATGAGATGGCCAACGAGCAGCTCAACCAGATCAGCAAGCGCTGGCAGGCCGAAGTCGAGACATTGGCAGCCGAGGCTGAACAGATGTACAAGCAGTATGAGGCCGATATGGTCTATCTGACCCAGGAGCAGAAAATCCAGCGCGAGAACGACATTCTGGCTAAGGAGAAGGAGGTGCAGGATCTGCGTCTCAAGTATTTTGGCCCCGAAGGCGAACTGTATCAGAAGCGCAATAGTCTGGTGGGACACATCCAGGATGACATCTACAATGCCGTGAAAGAGATTGCAGAGAAGAACAGCTTCTCGATGGTCATCGACCGTGCTTCGGCCGAAAGCGTCATCTATGCAAGCCCCAAGATCGATATCTCGAAGGAGGTATTGCAGAAGATGGGATACTAAGGAAAGGTTCGAAAGGTTCAAAAAGTTCGAGAGGTTCGAATGATTCCGAACGGTCCAATTAGATCAAAAGCCCCAGTTTATCGACTGGGGTAAAAGTGTCTTAGAATAAAACAACGACAAATAAAAACTAACAATAGAAATCAAATAAATTAAACAAAACAATCACCAAAACTATGTTCAAAAAACTCTTTGTAGCAGCCATCATTGCTATCGCAAGCATCACTTCCTATGCTCAGACCCTCAAGATTGGTACCGTCAACCTCGACGAAGTAATGCAGGCTATGCCTGAGACATCGGTCCTCGAGAAGGAATTGGCCGACCGCACTACCAAGTTCCAGACACAGGCCAAGAGCATGCAGGACGAGTTCCAGACCAAGTACCAGGCTTACGTAGAGCAGGCTGACTCCCTCGATGAGCTGACACGTGGCGTCCGTGAGGACGAACTCCGTTCACTCCAGCAGCGTGCTGAGCAGTACCAGCAGAGCGCTTACCAGCAGATCACCCAGTATCGCGAGCAGCAGCTCGGCATGATCCAGGAGAAGCTCTTCAAGGCCGTTAAGGCAGTGGGCGACCGCGAGAAGTTCCTTGCCGTCTTCCCAACCAACGAAGCAACCTATTTCTCGGCTTCGCAGACTACCGACGTGACCGGTCTCGTCAAGGCCGAACTTGGCATTAAATAATTTAGGTTAAGAGAACATCCAATAAACTCTTATGAAGCACTTCCTTGCAATCTGTCTTTTGTCCAGCCTATTCGTCTTCGGACTGAATGCGCAGTCCGAACCAAAGGCACCCAAGTTCGGCAATATCGACATGGCCCAGCTCTTCCGACTTATGCCCGAAAGCAAGGCCGTGGAGGATGAGCTGGCTCAGATACAGCTCTCCTACGACAACGAGATTCAGAAAATGGGCGAAGAGTACCAGATCAAGGTAAGTGACTTCGTAGCCGTTCAACAGACACTCGACCCCAACATTGCCGAAGCTAGGGCTCAGGAGATAGAGCAGCTGCAGCAGCGCATACAGCAGTTCCGCGAGAAGGCCGCCAAAAGTCTTCGCGAACAGCGTGAGGCCAAGACCGCCCCTATCATCGAGCGCGTGTCGCAGGCCATCCAGACTGTGGGCGACAAGTACGGCTACACCTACATCTTCGACCTCAAGCAGGCCGGCATCATGTACTTCTCTCCCGAGCAGTGCGATGATGTTTTCCCGCTCGTCAAGGCCGAGTTAGGTTTCTAAACGACATTTCAATAATGACAAAGGGGACGGCAAATTTGCCGCCCCCTTTGTTGTCATAAAGAATCAACTTTACTATTAGTTCTCTTCATTTATTTCGTTTCCACGAAGCTTCATATCGCTTGTGACACCTTTGGTCACCTCGATGTAAAGACCATCGCTCAGGCCAACTTCGACTGGAATACGCTCAAAGCTTTGTGGCTTGGCGGTCTCACTCGATGTGAGGCGATAGACAAAGGTTGAATCTCCTTCAAACTCAATGGCAGTTTCCTGAATGGTGAGTGCCTGGTCTCGACGCTCGAACTCAATCTTTGCATTTGCACTGTACCCAGCTCGTACAACAATCGTGTCGGGAATCTGTGCTGCAGCCTTGATCTCGAAGAGGATAGCGCCATTACTCTCGTTGCCCTTTGGCGAGATGTATTCGAGCGTAGCAGGCAATGTCACGCCCTGAATAGCTCCGATGGTGAGATCGATATGCATACCTTGGCGCAGTCGTCCCACTTCGGTTTCGTCAATATTGCCACGGAAAATGATATTGCTCATATCGGCCACTGTGGCAACTGTCGTACCTTCGTTGAACGAGTTCGCATTGATGACCGAAGTACCAATTTTGACAGGGACTTCGAGAATTGTACCCGAAATAGTGCTTCGAACAATGGTCGTATTGATCTTGCCCGAACGTTTGCTGATGCCATCGGTCACAATATCGAGCTGATCCTGTGCGGCTTGTCGCGACTCGATGGCCTTGTCGAGCGCATTCTGGCTCTTTTCGAACTCTTCGTGCGAAACGAGCCCCTTCTCATGCAGGGTCTTCAGTCGGTCGTGCTCGCGCTGGGTCTCTTCAAGAGTTAACTGCGCAGTGCGCACATTGCTTTGTGCATTGTTGAGTTGTGCCATATCGGGGATAACTGCAACCTTCGCAATCGGATCATTCTGCTTCACCTTGTTGCCTGCCTCAACATAAAGTTCGGTGATGATTCCCTGGATCTGAGGCTTGATGTTCACCTCGTCGCGAGGCTCCACCTTGCCACTGGCAACACTAGTCTTCACAATGTCACGCGTTTCAGGTGCAAGCACTTCGTAGACCTTCACCTTGGGCTGTGCCTGCTGATAGAGGTAATAGAAAGTGTAAAGGACAAACAGTCCTATCACGCACCAGACAGCAATATTGATGTACTTCTTCATATTATATAGTGGTTTTATTTTGTTCTATTGATTCTAGATTTTCTAGAATATCTAGATTATCTAGACTAAGAGCCTATCTGCGTCATCATTCTTCCCTGAGCGCCTCGATGGCCTTAATCTTCATTGCGCGCTTAGCAGGCATCCAGCCCGCAAGCAGCCCACCGATGATGATGACGAATGTAGCAGCCAAAGCTACCGAGAAACTAATCTGGGGATCGCCCAAAGGATAATCCTCCAAGGGATTGGCCTCGATGATCTTTCCGGCCAAACGTAGCAGCCAGATGCCGGTCATCAGACCGATGAGACCTGCCGATGCCGTCAACACCAGACTTTCAGCCAGAATCTGGCGCACGATGGTTTGTGGTTTGGCACCCAATGCCCTGCGAATGCCAATCTCCTGTGTACGTTCCTTGACGGTCACCAGCATAATATTCGAGATACCAATCAGTCCGGCGAGCAGCGAGCCACATCCTACAATCCAAAGCAGAATGTCCAAGCCTCGGAAGAGCAACGAAAATGCTGTGACCAGATCGGCAAGATTGATGGTAAAGAAGGCACTCTTGTCGTCGGGATGCACATAGTGGTGATCCTTCATGATGCTGAGTATCGGCTCCTGCCATTCGCCGACTGGATACTTGTCCCTCAGTGTGAAGACACACAGGTCAATCTGCGAACCTTCGTTATACATCAGTTGCTCGGTATTGATAGGTAAGAGCAGCGAGCGATCCAAATCGGTGCCGATGGAAACCAATTCGGACAGTTTCTTGGCAACGCCTACGATGGTGTAGGAAATACTGCCCACTTGCACCATCTGTCCACAAGGGTCGCCTCCACCCGGGAAAAGAGTTTCATATGTCTGTCGTCCAATGACGCACACCTTTCGGCGTTCACGTTGATCCACTTCATTCAGGTAGCGGCCATAGATCATCTGCGTAGGCAGAACGTGGTAGTAGCTCGGCGTTGTACCCACTACTGAGGCATCGTAATTGAATTCTCCAACATTCGCATTCTTGGTTCCGGCAAAGTTGATGGGAGTAATAAAGCGAATCTGGTCGGACATCTCGTTTTTCACAAGCTGCATATCGATATTATCGACTGAGATTCGGCGATCTCGGCCAAAACCCTTGTACGAAATCGTAGTGCGTGATCCCATCACAAAGATACTATTGCTCGGGACACTCTTGATACTATCCAGAAGTCCACCTGTGATGCTCGCACCGAAACCAAGCAGCAGAATCAACATCAACAACCCCCAGAATACACCGAAGGCCGTCATCAGCGAACGCCACTTGTTGCGGCTAATTGTCTGCCATATCTCTTGCCAAAGTTCTTCCATATTAATTCGCAGCCAAAGCTTCCACAGGTTTGATACTTACAGCCCGCTTGGCGGGAATATATCCTGCTATCATACCAGCAATGACCATCACGAAGGTAGCCATCAGAACGGTCTTGAAATCCACCGTCGGGTCCTTGAACATTGCTGCTCCATCGCCCCCACTCATCTTGAGGATAGCATCGACGCCTTTGGTCAAAAGAGTGCCTACCAGCATGCCTATGTAGCCGAAGACCAGTGCGATGGCAACCGACTCGAGCAGCACCAGTGAAACAATCTGACGAGGCCGTGCTCCCAATGCCTTGCGAATACCGAACTCGCGAGTCCTTTCACGGACGGTGATCAACATAATGTTCGAGATACCAGTCACGCCAGCTATCAGCGTAGCAATACCGATAAGCCATATAAACAGCGTGATATATCGCAGGATGCGCATTGTCTGCAGGTAGTCCTCATACGAATTCCACACCCAATAGGCATTTCTGTCCTGCGGGTCATAGCGCTTGGAACTTGACAAGACAGTCTTCAGGGCCTTGTTGAACTCCTCATTGGCCTCAGGAGTCTCGAGGTTCTTAACCAGGAAGGTAATTCTCGAAAAGTGTCCATTGGGTTTGTAGATGGTGCCTACCGTTGTGATGGGCGAAAGGATATCGGTCTCGCCTTCCATAGGAGCCTTGTAATTGCCCACGATCTGGAACGGTATGTCATAAAGGTCAATCCATTCGCCCAGATGCGGCTCTTCATCTCCGAAGAGTTCTTCAATCGTCTTGGCTGTGACCATACACACCTTGCGATTGTCACGCAGGTCCATCTCGTTGATCGAGCGTCCTTCCACCACAGTGTATCCGTTCGTAGCAATGTACTCCGGGAAGACGCCCATCAGCGACGTCGTCGTATAAAGCAGACCTTTCGAAGCACGCACCGAAGCCTCATAGGTCGGTTGTGCATCGGCAATCTGGTGAGGGAATCTGTTACGAAGCAGCTGAAGGTCCTCGCTATCGAGATACATCTCGCGATATCGTCGCAGACCCTCGAAGCTCTGTGATGTCCAGCCCGGGCTAAGCGACACCGTATTGATGCTTCGCGATGCAAATGCATCCTCCATACCATGCAGCAATCCATTGCCGGCACCCAGCAGCACGATGAGCATGAAGATGCCCCAGGCGATGCTGAATCCCGTCAGTGCGATGCGCAGCTTATTGCGGCTCATCGAGACATATATCTCTTCTATCTGGTCTATTATCATTGTTGTCTGACGTCACTCGATATCTGTCCGTCCTTGATGTGGATGATGCGGTCGGTGGCATTGGCGATGTCACGCTCGTGAGTTACGATGATGACAGTCTTCCCTTCTTCGCGGTTCACCTGCTTGAGCAAGTCCATCACCTCAAGCGTGGTCTTCGAGTCGAGAGCACCCGTCGGCTCATCGGCCAGAATAATCTTCGGATTGGCGATGAGGGCACGAGCGATGGCCACACGTTGCTTCTGGCCTCCCGACATCTCACTCGGATAATGATCGGCCCACTCGCGAAGGCCCATCTTCTCGAGATATTCCAAAGCGAGTTCGTTGCGTTTGCGTCTGCCCACACCTTTATAATATAAAGGAAGCGCGACATTCTCCATGGCATTCTTGAAGCTGATGAGATTGAACGACTGAAAGACGAACCCGATCATCTGGTTGCGCAGTTCAGCGGCGCGTGTCTCGCTCAGGTTACGGATGAGGGTGCCATCGAGGGTGTATGTACCCTCGTCGTAGTCGTCGAGGATTCCTAAAATGTTCAGCAAAGTGGATTTACCCGATCCCGAAGCACCCATGATGCTCACAAGCTCACCTGCCTCGATATGGAGGTCGATGCCTTTGAGCACATGCAACGGTGTCGCCGATTGGTAGGTCTTATGGATGTTCTGCAGACGTATCATCGAAAAATACTTGTTTTGTCGGTGCAAATATAAGTGTATTTTCAAAACCGACCAAAAATACTACGTTAAAAAAAGTTGACAGACCTCCGAATCACTGTTGTGGCGGCATCAGTTCCTTGTACCACTCCTGTTCCTTGCGCGAAAGGCCGGTGAGCCAGGCAGTGAGCGGGTCGATGGTGCGCTGGGTAATGTCGCCATACGAGCGCAACATGATGCTGGTGGGATAGAGTTCCTCTGCCCGGTCGCTTCGCTCCTTGTCATCAGCATTGACGGCATAGAAGTCCCAGGCACCGAAGAGGTGCAGCATCTCGTGGGCGATGCGTCCCACCTGCAGCTCGCGACCTGTGTCATTCGAAATCTGATAGAGCATACAGCACTCGGGCAAGGTGCGGCCCGATCCGTTTCGGGCCATGTTGCGATTGACTGCCGAGGCGTAACAACGGCCGGCGATATGCGGAAAGATGAGCACCAGGAACTGCTGGCAATTCGTCTTGCGCGAAAGGATGTCGTGTAACTCTCGGTTGCTGCTGTAACCGAAACGACGAAGAACCGTCTTGGGATAGTTGACAGCATCTGGCTTGAAGGGATCGCTTGGGATATTGTTGTCGGTAAGCTGGCGCTTGATGGAATAGTTGTGGAATTCCACCTTCTTACCATATCGGAGCGCCTCGGCCTTGAGCCAATCTTCTGCCGCATAAAGTTTTTGAGCGGTGACTTCAATCTCGTCTTGGCTCCATTGGCTCGTTTCAGTACCTACAAATAGATAAAGCACACAGATATTGCCTGACATATGGCGTGCCGAACCTACACCAATCAGATCCTTGTAGGTAACGACAGGTTTAGGCACATCGAAGTCGAAATCGAAGCCAAGCGTCTCAAGCCATAAGGTCTGAGCCTTCATTGTGAACGTCAAGGAAACGAAGGCGAATACCCAAAGAAGGTGTTTACGAATGGAATACATAGATAAAATGTTTGAAATCCGGGGCAAAGATACGAAAGATTTGTGAGATTTGCAAGATTATGCTCTTTTAAATAAATATAATGTGTTTACATTTGCGTAGATTCGACATTAATATATGGAGGCCCACATTGGGAGAGAGAAGTGGGTAATTGGTTATTTATTTAAAAAGGAGAGTAATGATTCTGATTGAAAACAAAAGAACAAAGGAAGAGACGTTGAAGGAGAAGTACCCCGGGGCACAAATCATTGACGTCACCAGCAAGTCGAAAAATGAATTTGTTCGATTGAGTCCATTCTTCCCCATCGGAGGAATCCCCGTACCTTTCAGCCCTGAAGAGGAAGCCGAAACGGTGGAGGGCATCTGGCAAGCCTTGAAGGTCTTTGAAAACGAAGGCATCGACACGAACAAACTGTACATCAGGAAGATGACTGGCATCAAACGCAGCGGAAAGAAACTGGGCAACTGCCTGGGGCACCAGAAAGGCTTGAATTCCGAGGAACTGTTGGGCTACATCGATGCACGCAAGGAGATCTATGTACCCTCCTACAACTGGATGCTCGAACATCGATGCTGGAACCTTGTGCTGCGAATCAAGGAGATGTGTGTGAACGGCGTCGTTGTGCTTTTGGACTACGACACGAATCCTGACATCGAGGATGCAAGAAAGCCATTGAGTCATGCCTCACTCATCGTCAAGGCTGTGGAACGCCTGCTCACCGACGAAGAGAAAGCCCTCTGGCCTCAACAGATGGAGGATCTCAAGCAGCGCGTACAGGAAGAGGCCAAGAAGAAAGAAGCTCGCAATAACCGCTGGCAGGAAATGAAACTTGCAGCAGCCGTGAAAGGCAATCCTTCGAAATACAACCCCATCTGGGTTTGGGATCAGCAGAAAGCCAAGAAAAAATTGGACTTCGTCTTCTTCTGGAGAGAAGGCGGTGCGAAACTCGAAAGTGTGTCGAATGGTTGCCTAAGCCAATGGCAGAAGTGTACGTTCGAAGTGGATGGAGTGACCTACAACAGTGCCGAGCAATACATGATGGCCGAGAAGGCACGAATCTTCGGCGACGAAGAAACACGCCAACGCATTATGAAGGAGGAAGAGCCCAGCATTATCAAGGATTTGGGACGCGAGGTAAAGGGCTTCGATCCCGAAATCTGGGACCAGCACAAATTCGATGTGGTCGTCAAGGGCAATCTGGCGAAGTTCGGACAAAACGAAAAGCTGCTGAAGTTCCTGCTGAATACGGGCTCGGCGATTCTGGTTGAAGCAAGTCCCTACGATAGAGTCTGGGGCATCGGCATGAGGGAAGACAACAAGGATGCCAAGGATGCCGAGAAATGGTATGGCATCAATCTGCTGGGTTTTGCATTGATGGTGGTTAGGGACAAGTTAATGCAAGGTTGAAAAAGGTTGCGGGGGCAAAGAAAAGTCGCTATCTTTGCCCCCGTAAAACATTTAAAATTTGGATTAGGATGAAAAATTTACAAATCACACCAATGATCACGAATCGTGATGAAGATTCGCTCGACATTTACCTGAACAACATCTCGAAAGAGAAGAGTATCACACCCGAAGACGAGAAGGAGCTGGCTCGCCGTATCCATCATGGCGACAAGCAGGCGCTGGACAAACTCGTACGAGCCAACCTTCGCTTTGTGGTGTCGGTGGCAAAGAAGTACCAGGACCAGGGTATGGGTCTTTCAGACCTTATCTCGGAGGGCAATATCGGCTTAGTGAAGGCAGCCGAAGCCTTTGACGAGACGATGAACGTGAAGTTCATTTCGTATGCCGTATGGTGGATTCGCCAGTCCATTATGCAGGCGCTGACTGACTATTCGCGTCAGATTCGTATTCCACACAATCAGGACACCCTGCTTCGCAACGTACGTCGTACTTTCAACCGCATCGAACAGCGCGAAGGGCGTCCTGCCACCATTGAAGAAGTGGCTGATGAATTGGACATAGACGAAGACAAACTCAAGGAACTGCTGCAAGCCAGCCGTCGTAACGCAAGCCTCGACGAACCTCTTACCGACGAGGATGGTGGCACCTTGATTGACATCATCCCCGACACCAATAGCTACTATGCCGACTTGAATCTCGACAAGGAATCTTTGCATATCGAACTTGAGGAACTGATGGGATCAACCCTGAAGCCTCGCGACATCTATGTGCTGAAGCACTCCTACGGCATCGGGTGCACGCCATGCAGCAACGAGGAAATAAGCCGTGACCTGGGATTGACTCGCGAACGCGTACGTCAAATTGGCGAAAGGGCCATCCAGAAGCTTCGCAAAAACAAACAAGTCATACAATTGAAAGACTACAATTGATCAACTATTTATCTCTTTCCTTGCAACACGGATTATCCAACTGTGGTAATTCGTGTTGAGGAAAGAAGATATAATATTATGAAAAATGCAAAGTAGAATGCACGAAATCCGTGCAAAAATCACCGTTGATGCAAATTTAAAGCACATTTTTTGGTAATAAACAAAAAAATCTCGTATCTTTGTCACTGAAAAATGAGCTAATTAATAAGCATATTTTATGATAGAATATTTTAAAGTTAAAAATTTCAAGTCATATCGTGACGAGGCGATTTTGTCGTTTGTGGCGTCCCGCAAGGAAAACGGGCCAAATAACGACCTACCTTTGTCATGGTATAAGGAAATTGATGGGAAAAGAATATTAAAACTTTTGATTGGTGTTGGCCTGAATGGTGCAGGCAAAACCAAAATGCTTAATGGCATTGAATACCTGAAAGAAAAGGCTACAGTCAAGCCGCAATTACCCATTATACAACCTGATTACCAGCCATTCCTGCTCGATAATGAATCGAGAGAGATGCCATCGGAACTTGAGTTGTCTTACTACATTGATGATGTAAATTATATCTATAACATCAAAATATCCCGTGATCGCATAGAAGAAGAGGAGCTTAAGATCAAAGGCCGTGGACAAAAGATTTATAGTAGGAAATATGATAAGGACACCGAAACAATAAAGATCAATTTCGGCAGTGCCTGCGACTTGAGCGAATCTGATCAGCATGACCTGGAACTCAATCTATGGAACAATGCAACTGTGCTTGCCACCTTCGGTTCGCTGAATATGTTAAGCAAACTGTTGAGATTAAATTATGATTATTTTGTAAACCGCCTAAGTATTGTACATAAGGCGAATATTTCATTGGCAGAAAAACTATCGTCGGGAGACCCGGAAAGAGATGCCAAGATCAAGGAATTGCTGACACAATTGTTGAAGGATGTCGGTTCGAAAATTGTTGATTACCGCATAGAAGAGGTGAGCATCAATCTCAATGACCTTATAAAGAACGAGACGCCAGATATAGTGAAAAACGTATTACAACAACAATATCCCAATGGAAACCTGAAACAAAAGGTAGTAAGATTCGTTCACGAATTGCAAACCGAACTTCCTAAAAAGCAGGAGGACGATCCGACGGAATACCAGACAGTTTATCGACCACTGGATTTTGATCCCGAATCAGATGGAACAAAACAAATCATCAAACTTGGAATAGTGCTTTATGAAATAGCTATAGGAAAAAAGAGTTCCTTTATTGACGAATTTGAACGTCTTATGCACTCGAAAGCAGTGGAATTTATATTAAAGATGTATCTGTCGCTGGCTGCCGATAGGGAGTGTCAACTCTTTGTAGCCACTCACGATCTGATTCTCTTCGACAGTAAGTTTATCCGACAGGATGCCGTAAGAAAATTCCAAAAAGGTCCTGATGGAGTTACAAGAATCTTGAAGAAAAAATATGTGCATCATACAATGAATTTCTTAAATTCGTACAATGAAGAACTTGAAGAAGAAATAGGTCGTGAAGAAGATGAAGCAACCACACTGAGTTTCTATCAAGATTTCTGACAAGATTTACATTGTTTTCAAAGCATTTTACGTGGATTTTCACCCGATTTTGATACTCATATTTGTCAAATCGGCGAAATAATATATAATTTTACGTTATTTTCCCACTTTATTCGTAAAATATTTGCGAATAAAGCGGGAATCTTTTATATTTGCACTCAGAAAAAGCGGTTGATGATGATTTGGAATAGGGAATTTTATTTTAAATGTGGTGGCCGAAACTGACAGAGCTGATTGAACGGCCGCCGCTGTGTATTTGCGAAGAGTCCCGACGTGTGTCGGGGCTCTTTGCGTTTTTTAGGGTATCGCAAACCCTGGGAAAGACTATGAATCATCACAAAGAGGATAAAAATATTTATTATTTTTCATTTTTTCTTTCGTTTTTTTGCTTTTTAAAAATAAAAGCAATATATTTGCACCGCAAAACCGATACAATTTGCATCATTTATACTCTTAACACAAAATATTAACCCATAAAAACAAAAATCACACAAAAAAAAGAAAGAAAAGCTAAGAAAAGATCAAACACACAGAGTCCATAGCCGAGAGCTTTAATGGTTCTGACTCCGCTATGAGTCGCAGACACACATTGAATACAGAACCAATTATAACCAAATATTTTAAATATGAATTCGACAAATTTCGCAAGGAAAGCTTGTGCATTGCTCATATGTGCCTCGCTTTCAGTAGCAGCATTTGCACAAACCCAAGTCATCAAGGGCAAAATTGTCGATGAGAACGGAGATCCTCTCGTCGGCGTCACCATTCAGGAGAAGGGCACCAACAATGGCACCATCACCGATATGGATGGCAACTACAGCATCATGGCAGGCTCCCGCAGCACTTTGCAGATTCGTTACGTAGGCTATCAGCAGGAAGACATCGCCGTGAACGGCAAGAACATCATCAATGTGAACCTCAAGAGTGAGCTCGAAGACCTCGACGAAGTTGTGGTAGTAGGTTACGGTGCGGTCAAGAAACGCGACCTCACCGGCTCGGTAGCCCGCGTAGGCGCCGACAAACTGAAGGAACGCAGCTACACCAACGCTATGCAGTCATTGCAGGGACAAGTGTCGGGTGTACAGATCACCCAGTCGCAAGGTGCCCCTGGCCTGGCTCCTTCAATCAAGGTGCGTGGTGCATCGTCGGTCAATGCCGGTACTACCCCGCTCTATGTCATCGACGGCATCCCGCTCGAGGATAACTCCAACTCGACGGGCACAAACGGCGGCAGTTATGACTTCAACCGCAACCCAATGAACAACATCAACCCGAACGACATCGAGAGCATCGAGATTCTGAAAGATGCCTCATCGGCCGCCATCTATGGTAGCCGTGGCGCCAACGGTGTAGTGCTCATCACCACACGCCAAGGCAAGAGCGGCAAGACAAAAGTTGACGTCAACTACGAGTTCGGTCTCTCGAAAGTGCTTCGTACCATGGATATGATGGACGGTCCTCAGTGGATCGAGTATGAATCGACAGCACGCCGCAATTCTTACGCCACGGCAGCCAAGACCAACCCCGCTCTGCAGCCCTCAGCCTCGATGGCAAACTACTATGTGCCCGACGAATTCTCCGATGCCTCCTGGCTGGCACGTATCGGGAACGGCACTGATTGGCAGGACGTCGTACTCCGCACTGCCCAGACCCACAATGCACAAGTGAGTGCAAGTGGCGGAAATGAGAAGGTGCAATTCCTCATTTCGACAGGACTGGTTGATCAGGATGGCGTAGTGGACAAGACTCGCTATAAGCGCATCAATGTACGCAGTAACATCACCTCACAACTCAACAAGAACCTGAAGGCTACGCTCAACCTCAGCTTCAGCCGCTCAGACAAGGTGGACCATGGTACCGCAGGCAAGTCAGACGTAGTCAGCCTCGCAGTACAAAGCGACCCTATCTTCCCTGTTCGCAATGAGGTGGGCTCGCTGGGCTTCAAGGACCCCAGCTCTATCTGGTACACTTTCGTGAAATACGGTTTCCAACTATGGCACCCCTACTCACTCACCCGTGAGTCGGACAAGCACAAGGAGCAACTCAAC
Organism: Bacteroidales bacterium; assembly: GCA_045545875.1. GTDB lineage: Bacteria > Bacteroidota > Bacteroidia > Bacteroidales > UBA3663 > Liminaster. Next base: position 14,468 of record JAZQBS010000111.1, on the reverse strand, counting down.
TTCCTCGGCAATGCTGCTCTTGAGTGGAAAGTATTCGACGGATTGACCTTCAAGACTGCCTTCAACACCAGCATCGAAGATTGGCAGTACAAGTACCACTGGAACGAGGGTCAGGACTATGGCTATTCTGGTTGGGTGGCCGAGACTGGCACACGCCAGCACTGGCGTGAGACCAACTGGGCCTGGGAAAACACGCTCAACTATGTCAAGACCTTCAATGAGGATCACTTCGTATCGGCCCTCGTCGGTTTCACGATGCAGGAAGACAAGTTCGAATACCTCTCCGTGACCGGTGCAGGCTATCCCGGCAATGACCTGGTATATACACTCAACGCTGCCACCAAGATCAGCAGCTGGAGCAACAATGAAGAGGAATGGAGCCTGGCTTCATTTATTGCTCGTGCCAACTATTCGTACAAGGGACGTTATCTTGCTACTGCAAGCGTACGTGCCGACGGTTCATCGCGCTTTGGCTCCGAGAATCCCTGGGGCTGGTTCCCTTCGGGCTCTCTGGCTTGGCGCATCTCTGACGAACCCTTTATGGAAGGCACCAAAGGCTGGCTCGACAACCTGAAGCTTCGCATGAGCTATGGTGTGACCGGCAACAACAACATCGGCAACTATGGTGCCATTGGTCTATTGAAGAGCGATGCCACCTACGTTGAGAACGGTTCCGTCGTATCGGGTATGTACACCTACTCTTACCCTGCATCCGACCTCAAATGGGAGAAGACGGGTCAGTTTGATCTTGGTCTCGACGCCAGCTTCCTGGGCAACCGCTTGGGCACTGAGATTGACTACTATAAGTCGAAGACCACCGACATGCTGCTCGACGTGCCTATCCCTGTTCTTTCAGGCTTCACCTCTTCGCTCCAGAACATCGGCGAAATGCAGAACTGGGGTATGGAGTTCCACCTCTATGGACAACCAGTCGTAACACGAAACTTCAGATGGACCTCTGATTTCAACATCTCGTTCAACCGCAATGAAGTTCTGAAACTGGGCAACAATGATGCGCCTATTGACAAGTCGTGGAACAGTTGTCAGGCACGCACTTCTGTGGGTGATGAGCTCTTCTACTACTATGGCTACAAGCTCGATGGCGTGCTCTCGACCGAAGACATCAACAACAGCAATCTTCCCAAATGGGCTGGCTCGGAAGCTGGCGACCCGAAGGTAGTGGATGTAGACGGCAACGGCAAGATTGATTCGAACGACCAGACTAAGTTGGGCAGCTACCAGGCAGACTTCACTTGGGGATGGACCAATACCTTTACCTTCAAGGGCTTTGATCTCACTGTGATGCTGACCGGTGTGCAAGGCAATGAGATTATGAACCAGAACGCCCGATTCCTGGGCTTCTACAATGGTGCACGCAACCTCTACGCCAGCCGCTCGAACTTCTGGAAGAGCGATGCCGAACCCGGCGACGGCAAGACTCCCAAACCACGCACCGTATCGAATACCTGCCAGCAGAAGACCACCGACATGTGGATTGACGACGGCTCTTTCGTCCGTCTGAAGAACATTCGTTTGGGCTACACTTTCAACAAAAAGGTATGCGATGCCCTTCACATCGCTGGCCTCAAGCTCTATTGCAACCTCGAAAACGTCTATGTATGGAGCGACTATGAGAACTACGACCCCGAAGGTTCGACCTTCCAGACAGGCGCTTTCGTCGGCTTCGACTATGGCGCTTATCCCAATCCATTCACAGCCACTGTGGGCGTAAACCTGAGTTTCTAATCTATAAAGTAATAAGACAATGAAAAGCTTCAAATATATCTTAGCTTTGGCCGCAGGAGCTACATTGGCTGTCAGCTGCGACGATTTCCTTGAGAAAAATCCAATCAGTTCAGCCAGTGAAGCAGGTTACTATGTGACCACCGACCAGTTGCTCACAGCACTTCCCGCCTGCTATTCCACCCTTTACGACACCTACGGAGCCGAGGGCCTGATGTACTATTTCGGAGAAATATGGTCGGACGAAACCCACACCGACAATACGGCAGGACAAGTGGGCGACACCGAAGCCTTCGACACCCATCAGGGTATGAACACCAGCAACTCGGTGGTAGAGAACTACTGGGAAATCTACTACCAGGCAATCTATCGTATGAACAACATCATCAAGAACGCCGAGGACAATGATGCGCTGAATAGCCTGGTAGGTGAGGTGCGCTTCCTGCGTGCACTTTACTACTTCGACATGGTGCGTATGTGGGGCGACATTCCATTGGTGATCACTCCCGTAAGCGGCTCAGAGGCCTATGGTATCGCACGTTCGAACGCAACCGACGTATATGCTCAGATCATCGACGACCTGAACTATGCAGCCAGCAACCTGCCTGACAAGTCGAAGGAACGCGTAGCCGGTGCTGCCACAAGCGACGCCGCCAACGCTCTCCTTGGCAAGGTTTATCTGACCATAGGGCAGAAGGACAATGCAAAAAATGCGCTTCTCAAGGTCTATAATTCGGGACGCTTCAAACTGCTCGATGATTATGCCAATCTCTGGGACCTCAGTTACAAGAACAGTTCAGAGTCGATCTTCGAAGTACAGTATAAGGGAGGTATCGGCAACCCCTACTCGATGTACTGGGCACTCTTCTCCCCCATCGACAACCGCGTGGTTACGGCATGGGGCGGTGGCTACAACCAGCCAGAGGACGAGCTTTACGATGCCTACACTACTGGCGGCGTAGTCGATTCGCGTCGTGACAAGTCAATTCAGGTAGGCTACACCACAGCCGACGGCAAGTTTGTGCCCACCAAGTTCACCATCAAATGGCGTGACGACAATGCCGAGGTCACCGGCCTGCGTGAGGCTTCGGACAACAACTTCATTATTCTGCGATATGCTGATGTACTGTTGATGCTCTCCGAGGCTACAGGCGACGTCCAGTACATGAACCAGGTACAAGACCGTGCGGGTGCACCACGCACCACGACCTACAGTGTCGAAGCTTTGATGCACGAGCGTCAGCTGGAGTTCGCCTTCGAGTATCATCGTATGTTCGACCTCCTTCGTCTTGGCAAGGCCGTCAGTGTACTGAGCAGTTGCAAGAAGTTAGGCACGCTGACCTTCAACAGCGACAGCCAGTTCCTCCTCCCCATTCCGCAGAAGGTTATCGACCAGAATCCCAACGTCATCACACAGAATTCGGCATATTGATTCCGAAACCCACCAACTACAGCAGGGGCATCTCGATGGAGATGCCCCTGCTTAGTCTTTGTAGTTTTGAATTATTGTCGGCTTATGCCTTGCCGAATGTCTCGGCACGATATCGGCAATCGCGCGCATAGCGAAGGTACTCGAGTTTGCGATCGAGCGGAAGCATCTTGAGCGAGGAATGATAGGTGCCACTGCCCTTGTAACTGTCTCGCCAGGCGTAGTAGTCATCTTCAAGGCGAACCACGTCGATGGCTTCATAATAAAAGATAAGATCCTCCACACTTTTGCGACTTGCATTGGGGTAATATTCGTGCACCTCATCCATAATCTCGTCAATATGCACAGGATAGTCGGGCATATCACGAACGATGTTCTCGATGACATCGTATACCTCCAAAGGATCTGCACATTTATCCGAAGAGTACATATCCGAATAACCGCAAGCAAAGACCTCATCGCTCTTGTTGAGCAGTTTCTTGGCCGTTGCCACATCGTCGAGAGCCCACTTGGGATGCTGCGTATTGAAGGTCATGAGCAGTTCGCGCATATGCATCGGTATTCCGTTGTGATTGAGAATGTCAACCAAAGCATATGTCTCGTTGATTCCATTCTGAGTAAAGTGGAAATGATGCTTCTGCTGTACCTCGATGCCAAAAAGTTCGTAGGCCAGAATAGCCATGATATCGAACACGGCATCACGGATGTCGGGGAATAAGGCATCCACATGCGGCAGAACAGAAAGGAAGGGCACATCGGTGTCATGATCGTACTTTTTCTTCGAAGCCTCCAGCACCGCCTTGCATCCTGCTTCCCAATTGTATATATCGGCCAAGGTTGATGCAATGGCATAGGATTCCTTCATGATTTTACACATCTTAAACTTGTCCGTCAGGCAAACCATAGCAAGGAAACCCTCGAACTCAGTCGATAGCGACTCTCGCTCCGAGATCTTGGCAAAATCGGAAGTCGTCGGCGTCAGGATGATTTCATCCATCAGATCATATCGATTCCAATCGGGATTCTTCATCAGGTACGCCTCTTTCTTCATGATAGGTCTATAAAGGTACTGACGCACACGTTCGCTCGACAACCCTATTTCCTGTGCAATGTCTCGTCGATCCTTGGCCATATATTTACCGATGCCATTGAACATGGCAAATATCTTTTCCTCCTTCTTGGTGGCTTTCGACAAACGATGTTCCAGAATATTGAACATCGGATAATATCCATATTCAGCCTTGAAAGACTCCACAAACTTGGCCTCCGATTCGCCCAAGAAGGGGAACTTCTGGATGATTTCCTCGACATCAAGTTGTTCGACGGGAATGTTCATCACCCTATCGTAGATGCGCTGGAAATCACGCACCCGCAAATAGAGCAACTTGACATCGATGGAGCGCAATGGTCGGTCAATCCGGGATACGAACTCCTCGAAAGACAAGTTGAAATAAGGTTCGATGGCACTCACCTTGTAAAACATCGACATAAAGATCACACGCAACCTCAGATTGGCGATCTTTGTCGTGAAGTTGTGTAATTCATTCCTTAGATATGCCTCCTTCTGGGGAGACATTTGCGAAGTCTGCTCTGCCATAATCATTCCTATTTAATTGGGTTCGACAGAATCTTTTCAATACGCTCGGAAAGCCTCATTTCTGCTTCATGCACTTCGCGTCGATACTGCTCAATGGATGCAAGGATGTCCGAATATCCATCGGCCGACAGGCAATCATATCCTTTTTCCAGCAACTGATAGACATTGGCTTGCAGCGTATCGGTGAACATTTCGACAGGCGTGCCTGATTTTGTGCATCGTATGATCTTGCTTTCGAAAGTGCAATTGCCCAATGAGCCATCGGTCTCGACGACTCGAAGCATCTCGGTATAACGGGTAGCCCCCTCCTCGTCGGCAACATATTGCTTGACGAGGCTTTCATTCACCTTCAATGTACGGTAACAATCAATTTCGAACTGACGGAACAATGGCCATCGTTCAGTACGGAAGTGGGCGTGCTTCAATCCTTTGAGCAATTGGACATAAACCTCTGGATACATACGTATAAACTCCGCAGCACTGATGATCTCGCCTTGTACGTTGCGATAGGCAACCAGTCGCTGTGGTACATAATATTTGACAGCCAGGTTGTAGTCTGGCGCCATGTCAATGGCTTTGATGTCATCGGGGAAATAGGCCAATACACTTTTGATGAGTCCCTTCGTGTCACAAACGACATATACGTTTTGTATCTTCCCGACAAACGCCACATCGCTTTCACTCGCGACACCTTCACAGACCATCACCCCTTCCCGTTTATAGAAAGGAGCATCCTCGAGTTTGATATTTAAGACACTAATTTGATTTTCCATGTTAAGATGCTTTCATTGATATTGACGATGCAAAGATAAAGCATCTTGATGAAAATGCCAAATTTTGTCTTCGAAAAATGACAAAAGACGTAGAAAAAATGGCACATAGACAAGTACATGTGCCATGAAACGAGGCTTATTTCCTGCGCTTGATGATGATACCAACGTAGGTGAGCAGGACTACGTTCATCATCAATGCATAGATAATTGCAGGAATGGCGATGACGCCATTGTTGAAAATGAATGGGCTGGAAGCGATGGCTATGGCCTGAGCCGCATTCTGCATACCCACCTCAATGACGATGGTACGCTTCTCGCGTGTCTCAAGGCCACACAGATGACCTGCAAACCAGGAAGCTCCGATAGCAAGGAGAATCAACGCAGTTAGGCAGAAGCCAAGGACACCGAAATTATCGGCGATAGTGTTGTGATGCTGCACAAAGAAGATACCAGCCAGAAGCATCAGGGCAGGGAAGGCTATTTTCGAGAGTACGCGTTCCATACGTGTCGCAGCAACGGGCCAGAAATGATTCACACCGATACCCAGCAGGATTGGAATAAGCATGGTGACAAGGTTCTGCATCAGCAGATTTCCGACAGGCAGATGAATGCCTACTGCCTCGCCCACCTGCGTCGTAGTCCAATCGAGAATGAGAGGCACTGTAAAGAGAGTAATAATCGAACTGAGTGCTGTGAGTGATACCGACAGAGCGACATCACCTTTGGCAAGCATCGAGAAGACATTGCTCGACGAACCACCTGGGCAGCAGGCAATGAGCACAACGCCGATGTAGAACAAGGGGGCCAGATGGAACATCTCAGCCAATGCAAAGGCAATAAGTGGAAGGAGAATCAACTGTCCGACAAGACCAAGCAGAATGGCCTTCGGCTGCTTGAATACCAGCAAGAAGTCGTTGGGACGCAAGGTGAGTCCCAAGTCGAACATCAGCAGCGTAAGAATCGGTAGTACGATAAGAATACTGTTCATGAATAACAATAATTATTTCTTCTCGAAATGTAGGTAATTGAGTTGGCAAATGGATTGTTTCGGTGTCTCCGAATGGAATACAAAGAAGAGAGCATGCTTCCCGTTGTAATACTTCAATTGCTCCATTTCAATATTCGCAGTAGTTGGCTGGCCTATGCCCTCGGCACCCACATTAAGTGTAGCGAGTCGCACACCGCCTTCGGCCTCCGACGGACGATCGAGGAAGATGTCGATTGTGCCAGGGGTACCATCTGGAGTATAGTCGAGTGCGAGTTGCAGGCCTGTCTGACCAAAGGTCTTGCTGAAATTATAATACTTGTAGCCAACGACCGAACCAGCAGTGTTGTTAACCATCGGACAACGATTCATACCAGCAGCATACACATCGAGCGATCTATCGTACTGGTTACGCACGATAGCAGAATGAGAACCAGTGTAATGTACGTTGGGATAGTTCTGCGTAGCTGGTTCAGGACCCATATAATAGCAAGCGATTCCTGCAGAATATGTTTCGTAAGGATCAAGGCCTTCAACAAGGAAACCTTCGGAAGTAAACTCGGCCTCGGAAATACGTACATAACCATCCTCTCCACTCACCACCTCGACACGAATGGGAGCCACCATAGCCTGACGTCCATATTCGTCGGTACCTGCCTGACGATGATAAAAGACATACCACTGGTCACCAATCTTACAGATGCTGCCATGGGTATTGCCGAAAGGTGTAGCGGTGGCAACCGTAGTGCCATCGGGACGATGTTCCTTGCCACGGCCATCGATGATGGTGCCTCCGTAGGTCCAGGGACCGAGAGGACTGTTGCCATAGCAATAGGCCAACGTGTAGTTGCAACTTGGCAAACCATCTTCGCCATTATTGGTCACACGACTATAAACGAAGACATATTTATCCTCAATCTTGCGCATCGAAGAAGCCTCGAAGAATCGATAGGTATGATCCTGCTTGCTGCTTGGTATCATATTCTCCACAATCTTGGTCCCCGGTTTCACCGTTGCCATCGTCGTTGGGTCAAGTTCGGCACCGTTAGACTGCTCAAAGCCCCAATAGGCATAAGTGCGTCCATCGGTGTCGGTGAAGACAGCTGGGTCGAATCCCAAAATTCCTATGGTCTGTTTTGGATTGTCCGGACTCCAGTTGCATACCTCAAAAGGTCCATCGGGGCGACTCGATTTGGCGACCATCGTCTGTCGGCCACCTGCCTGGTTGTTTGGATAGAGGTAATAGGTCTTTTTACCATCCTTGCCAACCACCTCATTTACATCGGGAGCAAAAAGAACATCTCCCTTGCCATCGGGATGCAGGTTATTGCCCTGTGCATCTTTCTTCGATTCGAAGATTATCCCGTCGTAGCGCCAATGACGCAGGTCATCGACCGAGGCTGACCAAACCACCTGATCCAAGCCGCAATAACTTGTGACCAGATTGTCGTGAGAGCCATAAATATATACGCGATACTGTCCTGGATTGTCGGGATCCTCGAAGACGTATGGTTCACCATCGGGAATAAACTCCCACAGAGGCAGGTAAGGATTCTGCGCAACGGCAGTCGCTGCTATCAGCGCCATCAGGTTCACGAAGAGAAGTCGGGAAATAGTTTTCATAGAATGTTATGATAATGATTTATGTAGCAAAGACATTATTTGTCCGCGCAAAGATAGATAGATTTTTTTGCAAAAACAAATTTTCGTGCAAAATATTTGGAAGAATCGAAAAAAGTCTGTATTTTTGCAGCAAATAAAAACAACCTGAAATGCTAATAAAACTATAGTCACTATAATAACCCTATAATTCCAAAAGATATGAGAAAACTGTTTTCAATGATTGTTGCTGCGCTGGTATGCGTATCAGCAATGGCCGAAATTCAGCGGCCTAAGCTTGTGGTAGGTCTCGTGGTGGACCAGATGCGTTGGGACTACCTCTATTATTATTATGACCAATATGGCGAGGGCGGTCTCCGCAAACTCGTCGACGAGGGGTTCAGCTTCGAGAACACCATGATCAACTACGTGCCTACAGTGACCGCCATTGGTCACACGAGCATCTATACGGGCACTACACCTGCCCTGCACGGCATCTGCGGCAACGATTTCTATATCAACGGCAAGCGCACCTATTGCTGTGGCGACGAAACAGTGCAGAGTGTCGGTTCCGACAGCAAGGAGGGTCAGATGTCGCCTCGCAACAATCTGGCCTCGGGCATCGGCGACGTGCTGAAGATTGCCACCGACTACAAGGCCAAGGTCATCGGTGTAGCCTTGAAGGACCGTGCAGCCATCCTGCCTGCCGGTCATGGGGCCGATGCTGCCTACTGGTGGGACGGCTCGGCCGGACATTTTGTCAGCTCGACCTACTATATGAACGAGCTGCCCAAGTGGGCTCAAGAGATGAACAAGAAGATTGGTGTAAAGCCTGGCACCGATATCAAGCGCTCGCCCGAAGGCATCGTCAAGACCTTCCAGATGGCCATCGCCGCCCTCGAGAACGAGCAGATGGGACAGGATGACATCACCGACATGCTCGCCATCAGCATCTCTTCGACCGACGTCATCGGTCACGCCATTGGCACACGTGGCCCCGAAAATTACGCTGCCTATATGGAACTCGACCGTCAGCTGGCCAACTTCTTCCAGGTGCTCGACCAGAAGGTGGGCAAGGGCAACTACCTCCTGTTCCTCTCGGCCGACCACGGTGCAGCCCACAACCCCAACGTGATGAAGGAGCACAACATCCCTTCGGGCGGCCTCGAGATGTGGAACAAGCTGAAGGTGGTTGAGGAGACTGTCAAGGCAAACTTTGGTCTTGAAGGCGAAGAGAAGGTTATCCTGGGCGAAAATGCCGGACGCATCTTCCTCAACCACGCCTACATTGCCGCCAGCGGCAAGAAGGTCTGCGAGGTGAAGCAGGCGGTCATCATCGAGCTCAAGAAGATCGATGAACTGATCTATGTAGTCGATTTCGAAAAGGCACTCACCACCACAATGCCAAAACTTCTGCGCGAACGCATCGCCAACGGCTACAATCCCGCACGCAGCGGTGACATCTTCATTGTCCCCAAGGCAGGTTGGGAAAACGTGAGCGACAAGCCCGACTATGTAGGCACCACCCACGGCATGTGGAACCCCTACGATGCCCACATCCCCTTCGTCCTCTTTGGCTGGCACGTCAATCCTGGCGAGACCTCCGAGCCCACCAACATCGTGGATATCGCACCAACCATCTGTGAAATGCTCCACATTCAGATGCCTAACTCCTGCATCGGCAATGCCAAGGCAATGAAGTAAACCATAGAGACGATCTGAAAAATCATTAGCGGCCTGATGTGATCCATCGGGCCGCTAATATTATGTTTCTTTTGCTTTATAGCTCCACCGGCTCAAACTTCATTCCGAATGCCTCGGCGACAGCCTTGAAGGTGACCTTGCCATCGACTACATTGAGGCCCAGATAGAGCGCATGATCGTCGCGACAAGCCTGCTGCCAACCCTTGTCGGCCAAGGCGATAGCATAACGTAGTGTGGCATTGGTCAGCGCCAAGGTCGAAGTATGCGATACGGCACCTGGGATGTTGGCCACACAGTAGTGTACGATGCCATCGACCGTGTAGACAGGATCCTCGTGTGTCGTGGGTCTTGACGTCTCGAAGCAACCTCCCTGGTCGATAGCAACATCGACAAGTACAGAGCCGGGCTCCATCAGTTTCAACATGTCACGTGTGATCAGATGCGGACACTTGGCTCCTGGGATGAGCACCGAACCAACTACAATATCGACCGTTGGCAAAAGCTTGCGGATATTGTGTTCGGTGGAATAGATGGTGTGAACATTGGGCGGCAACTCCATGCCGAGCTGACGCAGGCGTGGCAAGTTGATGTCGGCAATGATGACACTTGCACCCAAGCCGGCTGCCATACGTGCTGCTGCCTCTCCTACCGTACCACCTCCCAAGACGAGCACACGAGCAGGCTCTACACCTGGCACAGCGCTGATGAGCTTACCTTTGCCACCTTTTGTCTTTTGCAGATAGTAGGCACCGTTGAGCGTAGCCATACGTCCAGCCACCTCACTCATCGGGATGAGCAAAGGAAGACTGCGATCGGCCTTCTGCACAGTCTCGTAAGCGATGCAGACAGCTCCACTCTTCAACATGGCATCGGTAAGCTCGCGCTCGCACGCGAAATGGAAATAGGTGAAGACAATCTGATCCTTGCGAATCAACGGATACTCAGGGGCGATGGGTTCCTTGACTTTCACAATCATGTCCGAAGCGGCATAAACCTCTTCCATCGTGGGCAAAATCGAAGCACCTGCTTCCTCATATTCCTTGTCGGGGAAACCGCTGCCATCGCCCGCCGTATGCTGCACATAGACGGTGTGTCCACGTTTCACAAATTCTGACACTCCTGCGGGCGTCATGCCGACACGGCTCTCGCCCTGCTTGTTTTCTTTTGGAATTCCAACTTTCATAGTATTGTCCTTTCTAAGCTTTTAAGGGTTACGAAGTATTTGTGTTTTCACACGGCAAAGATAAGGTTTTCATTCGGCATCTCCAAATTTTTCGGACGTTTTTTCAAATTGTTGATAAAAAAAGCTTCCTCTCGCCAGTTCGATGACGTTTCGCTCTAGTGATCATTATACGTCTAAACACAGGAATGGGTCAGGTACAAGACCTGACCCATTCCTCAATAAAACAAACACACATATTATTTACCAAAGTCAAGATACGACGGAAGAATCGGATTGTAGCCACTGACACGACGTTTAGCACCTGACCAATTAGTTTCAGGACTGAAGCCATCTTGATCCCTGAATACACGGAATACACCGACATCTATGATATGATGGCTCGGGTCATCGGATTTGTCAACCATCACAAAAGCATACTGCAGATTGTTGATGCCATTATCAGCTATGGTGCCAGAAATTATCAAAGCGGTCTTGTCAGTAATATCATAATCCGAGAAGTGGCTAACACCCTCTGTATTGAAGAACACACTGAAGTTATTGCCCTCGCCACTGATAAAAGCGCCTGTGCCTGTAGCTTCGCTCGATGCCTGCTTCTCTTTATAGTCCAAAGTATTGTTATGCATATTTTGGTTATAGAATTTGAAATAGAGGTCAGCAAAAATATCTCCAGGAGAAAAGCCATGAGTGGAATGAACAAGTTCAAACGGACTGCCTACAAACTCGCCTTCAATGTTCGGTGGATTATTACCATCATAGATGTTAATATAGGGCTCCATCTGGTCACGGATATCCGAAGGAACCACATTGTCAATGCGTTCGTATTTGCCTGTTGTAAATGAAATTGGCTCGCTGTAATTGTAGCCACTTCCATCATAGACGTAAGCACGCGCCCAATAGGTTGTCTCTGGCTTGATCATAGAGTTTGATTCAGTTGCGTTGTAGGTTAGGGATTGAGTGTAGATGATATATTCGTGGTTTTGTGATAACGTGCATCCATCATCCCCTACGCGTTTGCTGCAGAGTGTGATGACATCTGCAAATTGGTCTGATTCGCTTAGCTCAAAACCATATCTTAATGGCATTTTTTTCAGACTTTCAACATCGTTTAGCTCTTCTTTATCAAATTCGAAATAGAAAATGGGCTCAGCAGCACTTAGTATGACTTCCAGACCATTATCATTAGATTCATCTTTGTATTCAAATAGAGGTCTATTAATGCAACTATGGCCAAATTTAGTGGATATATGAGGGATCAAATCTGCCCACCATGATTTTACAGTAAATGATAATAGTTTATCAGTCCGATATTCATGCTTTAAAACGAAATCCATATTTTCGAGAGCATTTTCAATCGACATTCCAGATAATAGATTACCCCAAAAACTAACTCCACCCAACGAGCCGACAGAAACTTCTTCGTCGTAACCGAAATAAGCACCAGCACCTCTATTGATAAAAACATCTGAAAGACTATAACTGATAGAATCTGTTTCACTGCTTCCTTGCATAGAATGGCAAGCAGAATTAAAGACAATTCCTTTTCCAGGATTTTTAAACTGTTTACTTGTCTCACTGATAAAGTGTTCAGAAACCTTCAAATAACAAATAGTCTCTTTTTTCCCTTTTCTAATTTCCTTAACTCGGCCATAAGACACATCTTGTTGAGTATTATAATTTTTCAACAATTCAGCTAACTTATCATCCTTAACATTCCCCAAGGCATTGCATGGAACCTCTACAGAAGTTAACAACCAGTGTATGCCTTGTTTATTTTTTTTATTATATTCGTATTGACCATGTGTCATAAGGAAAACATAATCATGTTCGAATAAACCATTTTTGAAAAACTCAACATCTGGCGAATTTTCAATTTTGGGTTCATTAAAACCTGCATCAACGAACATTCCCTTTACAAGATCAGCACATTCGGCCCAACAACATTGTACGTCTTCGTTTTTTGATTGCTGATTAACAATTAAGACACTGGCATTATCCAGATTCTGGCAAGTATATATGTGATCTGTCGAAGAATTCGAACTATACTTTACTCGTCGGGATTTTAACTGTTGCAAGAGCGGTGTAATATCATATTCAGCTTCTTGATAAAAAGAATATGAGATTGTGCCAAAATCCTTAATTCTTACAAACATGGAAGAATTATCATCGTAGAATACTTCTTCCACCCCCGTGATTTTTCTGATTTCTTCAATATGTTCAATCAACTCTGCGAGTGATTCACTTTGTTTGTAATAATCGACAATGGCATAGTCGATGTCGGATACTTCCTTGCAGATTTCTGCAAAAGTGCGCTCGCCCGTGTTGTCATCGTTGACAACTTCATCATCCTTATCGCACGAAACCAAGCCGATGCTCAAGAGCAGCAAGATGAAATAATGGAAAATACTTTTCTGTTTCATAGAATATAAGTTTATTATGAATATATGCTTACTCACTTATAATTGAAGGTGAAAAAGATTAGCCCATCCTATATTACTATTTATTTTCCAGTATAAACTGGCCTAATCTGAAAACCATAAAATCTTTCAACGCTACTCAAGTGAACTTCTTTAGTATTATGGTTAGTATAAAAACCACAAGCACATGAGGGTTTCTGAGTGATAAGCTCTTTGCTCCACAAATAGAAATCTTCTGTTACATTCTTTTTATTCTTGTCATCGAAATAACCAGCATAGGGAATGAAAATTGATTCACCATTAGTATCACTCGTTATCTGCGTTCCACGAGTTCCTCGATATGTCGTAATCGTGAAAGTGCAACGGTCAAATAGTTCCGATATCTCATCATGAGTTGGCATACGCCAACCTGAACCATAGAGTTTTGTAGCTGCATCATCATTATCGGTCAAAGTGGTTTTGTTATCTTTGTTTCCATAGGAACTAGATGTGCAATATTTTGTGAGTTTATCAGAATCTGAATTATAGTATTTATAGGTCATCCAAGTATAAGTAGTTTTTGATTCTGTTTCACCCCACGCATAATATTCTCCATAATCCTGGGGTTGCTTTGCTCCAAGATTGCAAACTGCCCATTTGACACTCAAACCTAAATCAACATATTGTTTTGATTGATCATACTTGTCATCTTTGTCACCAGTATCGTCACCAGATTTTACAGATTCTTCGCCGAAGAAAAGATGTGAAAGGACTTCTGAATCATTATCCTTGTCACAAGAAACCAAACTGACGCTTAAAAACAACAGGTATAATAAATGGATAAATCTATATGATTTCATAATTGTTATTATTTGATTTGCTTGATATTGTTGACAATCTTATTTTAAAGCGTTAATCACGGCATCACGCATTTCCTCATAGGAATCAAATTCCCAACTATCAATATTATTACGTATGTTCTCTGTTGCATATCCAATTTCATATTTATGCAACTTTGTACCATATTCATCTTCAAAAGACACATTATAATTAATATAATCA
>JAZQBS010000110.1:0-15675 GCA_045545875.1 Bacteroidales bacterium | reverse complement strand
GGACTATCATCGTTTAATAGTCCGCGTGCAATAATAAGGAACCGCCGTATGCCGAACGGCACGTACGGTGGTGTGAGAGGTCGGTAAACGTGAAAGTAGGAGATAAACGTCTACGATTAGCGTTTACCTCCTACTCGATTCGAAATACTGGATTATCGTTATATCGGAATACCGTTATACCGGAATTACGGAATCCCGAAATCCCGGAATTATATCATCACCACCCCCCAGGGCGTCCGCCACCGAGTCCACCACCAGGACCACCGCCCTGATTGCCGCCCGTGTAGTTGGAGAGCGTGACGGAAGTGCCACCGCTCACCGAGGCACCTGTGAAGGCTACACCATCAAAGACCTCAGTGCCGCCTGTGACGGTGACGCCACTCTGAAGCGATGGGGTAGAGGCAGCCGAAACGACCATCGTCGATCCGCCGCTCGCTGGGGTCTGGAAGGCGAAGGTCTCGTTGCCGTAGGTCAGCGCGTACCAGGTGCTTTTGTTCCACGACGAGGTGGAGTAGCATGCCTGCGAAAGGCTGGCGCCCGACTCCAGTCCGCCAAGGGCAACGATGGTGCCGCCTGTGAGGTAGAGTTTCTTCTGTGCTTCGCTGTTGGCATCGATGGCCACTTCGGGAGCATTGCCGCTGATGGCATAAACCAGTCCGCCCTTGATGTAGCAGTTGCCGTTGGTGTCGATGCCGTCGTTGTTGGTCGAGCGAGCATAGACGCAGCCACCTTCAACGGTCATGTCGCTGCCCGAGTTGATCGCATCGTCATAGGCATTGACGGTAGTAACACCACCCTTGATGGTGATGATGTTGTCGCTCTCCATACCCTCGCAACCACTGGCCTTTCCGCTGACGTTGACGCTGACATTGCCGCCATTGATGACGATGCCGCCTGCAAGCGTGCCACTGTCGGTGCCTGCTTTAAGACCCTTTGGATAAGTGCTGTCTCCATTGGATGTAAAACCTGTGCCTGAGGTCGAGATTGAGAGCGTACCACCGTTCATGGTGAATGTGGAGTCGCACTTCAGTCCCTTGCCGCCGTTGCCCGTTGCACTGAGCGTGATGGTGCCTGCGTCGATGGTGATGTCAGCATCACTTGTCATGCAGGCTGCGCCTACAGCCTTCCGGTTGGTGTCGTCGTAGGTGCCCGTGCCGCTGTTGGCAATGGTGATGACGGGAGCCGACTTGTCGTCGTCGATGTGAATATATCCTGCTGCCTTGATGCCCTTGCATCCTGCACCTGCTGCACTGATGTCGATGGTGCCGCCGTTGATGTTGACGTAGCCGGTATATTTCTCATCGGCATTGACCTGCAGGCCGTCGCCCATGACGCCCGATATCTTCACTGTGCCGCCGTTTTGCTCGAAGTATTGGTTGACGTTGATGCCGTCGCTTGCTGCGTAGGTCACGACAAGGCTTCCGGTGAACGATTGCTTGAGCTGGATGTATTCGTCGGCCCAGAAGGCATGACCGGCCATGCCGTAGAGCGTCAGTGTGCCAGAGCCGCTGAACTGTGAATGTCCGTTGATCACCAGAGCACCTTTGCCGGTGTTCTTCGCTCCGTCCTTGATGGTATTGGTGCCCTCGACAACGACGTTGATGCGCTTGCCGTTCTGGATGTTGACAGCTGCACTGTCGGTGCAGGTGAGGGTAAGGCCGTTGAAGGCCACGGTGGCGTCGGTCGAACCATTGAGGAAGAACGAGCCTTTGCTGGCAGTACCGCTGAGGGTGTAGGTCACTTCGTCGGTGAGGCTGGCACTCGAAGTAATGATAACCTGTGTGCCCGTACCTTCGAAGGTGAGGGAGGAATAGATGTCGGAAGCCACGGTAAGTTCGGCAGCAACGCTGGTCCAGTTGATTTCAACAGCTTTCGATAGGCTGCTGCTCTGGGTAATGGTGAGGTCGGAAGTGTTGCCACTAGTGCCGCCTCCTTCTTCGCCACCACCTTCTTCTCCGCCGCCTTCACCGCCTTGTGATCCACCGCTCGAATTGTTGTTGATGATGTCGCTGAAGTCGGTGTCGTCGCTTTCACAGGCTGTGAAGCCCACGACGGTCAAGGCCATCAGTATATAGATGATATTTTTTTTCATTGTTGCTTAGAATTTGAAATTGTAACCCAAGCCGATGATGTGCATGTCTGAATCTCCATCATCCGAACTGCCGCGATTGTCCTGGAAGCGATAATAGATGCTGAAGGAGTTCTTCTTGTTGATCTTCCAGTCGGCACCGATGGTGTAACGCACCTTCTGGACCGACCATGCGTTGTAGAGTTCTACGCTGGCGTTGGGGGTCCAGGTGCACAATGGGATGTCGTATTCCGCTTGAATGCGGCTGCGTAGCACGTGACCGGCCTTTCCGCTGACGGTGGTGTCTTCCCACTTGGCGTTGTCGAAGTCATAGCGTGTGGTGGTCTTCTCGGGGCGGTAGGTGTATTGCCAGCGTTCGCGCAGCGAGAATGACCAGCGCCCAACGTCGGTGCTTAGGCCGAAGCCTGCATACACACGATGGCGGACGGTCCAGTAGGAGGGACGCCAGTTGTTGTAGTAGTTGACCGACGTGGGATCGTCGTTGTTGTAACTGATTTTCTCCTTGCGGTTGTCGTTGAGGAGGACATAGCCAGCGGCCACGCGGAACTTCTTGTTGAACTTCCATGTGGCATCGAGGCCCACGCTCCAGCGGTCGGCCGTCTTGAAGTCGTTGCGCGAACGGAATTCGCCTTCAAGGCCAAACGAGAGTTTCTTGTTGATTTTCTTGTCGATGCCGACCGATGTCCACAGTCCGGCATCCGACTGCGCCATACTGACCATAGGGAGCATAGCCAGGAGGAAGAGAAGATATTTTTTCATCAGAATAATGTGTGTCGTGGGTTCTCTAGAATATCTAGATTCTCTAGAATATCTAAAATCTCTAGATTGTCTAGAAATTAAAAATTGGGTACCTTTCTGATTAGTTCATCGACCGTGTTTTCTTCATTGCCGTCCTCTGGCTCATACCAAACCTTGAGGAGCGCCATGTCCTTGAGGAAGTTGACGGTGCCGACATCTACACGACGAACGGTGATGCCCAGACGTTTTTCGAGGTCGGCAATGAGTTCGGCGCGACGTGCAGGAACGATGAGCTCAATGCGGTCGTACTTGACATACTTGCAGGCCAGGTGCTTCATCTTGCGCGTCAGTTCGGCCAACGAAATTGCGACGACGAAGATCACATTGATGGCAATCAATCCAATCCAGCCCACAGCATCGCCTGCCAGTGCGTTGACCACCGAGATGGCGATGATGGCAAAGAGATAGGTCATCTCGCGCACAGGCATCGACTCCGTTCGATAACGTATGATCGAGAAGATGGCAAACAGGCCCAACGCGAAACCTGTCTTGAGTTTCACGGTGCCCAGCAATGCCACGATCATGAAGGTCGAGAGCGAGATGATGGCAAAAGTGAAGTAGTAGTCGGCGCGACGCGAACGGCGATAGTAGAGGAAGTGGATGATGCCGATCACGAAGAGCACGTTGATGAGGAGACGCAACAAAAAGTCGGTCATGCCAATTGGCTTGATTAGTTCTGAGCCAACATCGAGAAGATCTGGATCCATAGTTTTTATGAAGGGGAGTTAAAGAGTTATTAAAGGGGAATAAAAGTGGAGTAAAAGGGACGAATGTCTCAAGGGTTTTATTCAATAAAAGGCAGAAAGGGCATCCTTTTCGAAAGGCGGTAGTATCGTCCCTTTTACTACCTTTTTCCTCCCCTTTTACTACCTTTGTCTACATTTTACATCTCAAGCAATCCCTCCTGCATCTGGCGGAAACGCTCCACACGGTGCATCTTTTCCTTGAGGTTGTTGTGACGAAGGGCGGGATTGGTGAAGGCGCTGCCGATGCAGTACTTGCTGAAGCCTCCGGGGAGGATGCGCATGTCGAGGAAGATGTCCTGCATGGGCGAATGGATGAGGCCGTCGCGCTTCAGTTCGATGACTACGCAGTGGCCGATGTCAGCGCGCGTGTCGATGTCGTAGTTGTGGAACCGCAAGCCAAGGTCGATGGTGAGACGTTCGGTCATACCGTGGTTGATGAGGGTGATGCGATCGAAGAAGTTCTCGACGTGCGGATGCAGTTGGTCGATGGTGTACCACGACTTCTCGATCAGGAACTGACTGGCCTCGTCGCTTTGGAATACGCTTTCGAAGCTTGGCACTTCGATGCGTTTCTTTTTTGTGCGGCCGTGGTTGTTCTTATTCTTGACCTCAAGGAAGGTGACACCCGTCTCCTCGTAGGTGCGTACACGGATCTTCTGTCGCACCTTGCGGCCCGTCTGGTGCATATTGTACATGCGGTGGTCGTCGGTGTCGAGGTAGATGGTGTGATAACCCGCTGTGGACTTGCCGTTGAGCACCTGGACGTAGTACTGCGAGGCTGCAGTCAGAAGCAGGGGCTTGAGTTGCACCAGCGGGATGACGAACTTCGTGTCAATGCGGTTCATCAACTTCACTGCGCTCATCTCTTCGAGCGAGATGGGCGGATAGGTCGCAAGCACATCGCGAATCTGGCTGAATAGTGATTCTCTTGTTTCTGCCATTGTTGTTGAATGTTGTTGGTTAACTAACTCACACCAGCCTGATTAAGTTTCGAAATCAGGGTGGTGTCGCCTTCCACCTTAAGCCAACCCAGCGCAATGCCATCCGGTACCTTGATGTGCTTGCGATGGATCTGGATCATGTGGTCCAGTCGGGCGGTCAGCTTGGCATCGTAGTTTTCGGCATTCTCCGATTGGATGGGCTGCAGCAGGCCGTTGACGAATTCGACAAGCCAGATGCCGTCACCGCTGGAAGAAAAGTCGAAAAGGATTCTGCCGTTCACTCCCATGAGCTTGATGCTATTGGCTTTTGACACCTGCTGATAGGAGTGAAGAAAATCGTCGAGTATAGCTTTATTCATTGGCAGTTTTTGTTGAAAGAATGGTGCAAAGATACTTAATATTTGAATATCAACGTGAGAATCAGTTCTAAAAACACTTAATTTTCACGATTTTTATGGTTTTCTTGCAAAAAAGGACAATATATTAACCAATTTGATAATCCTAATCGCCTTTTTCATCGCAGCTGCACACGATGATATGCAGCTGCGAATCGAAAGCGTACGAGGGACTTCGAGTACCAAAGGCTGGCCGAGCTTACCATGGACGACCGCCACCACCGGGACCGCCGCCACCTCCGGGGCCTGAGCCGCCACCGCCCGAATATTGCGAAAGCGAAACCGTGCTGCCGCCCGACACTGTCGCATCGGTGTAGGCCGAACCGTCAAAGATCTTAATGCCGTTGCTCACCGAGACTCCGCTTTTGAGCGATGGGGTAGAAGCTGCCGAAACCACCAGTCCGCTGCCGCCGCTCGATGGCGTCTGGAAGGCGAAGGTTTCGCCGCCGTAGGTCAGTGCATACCAGGTGTTCCTGTTCCACGACGAAGCAGAATAGCATGTCTGCGAGAGGCTGGCTCCCGACTCCAGTCCACCGATGGCAATGAGGGTGCCGCCCGTGACGTAGAGTTGCTTCTGGTTTTCGGTGTTGGCATCAAGAGCCACTTCAGGCGAAGAAGCGCCGATGGCATAGACGAGCCCGCCTTTCACGTAGAGGTTGCCGTTGGCGTCGATGCCGTCGTTGTTGGTGGCACGGGCATAGACATAGCCGCCATTGATGGTGAGATCCTGTGCCGAGTTGATGGCGTCGTCGTAGGCATTGACGGTCGTGATGCCTCCGCTGATGTTGAGATAGTTCTTGCTTTCAATACCCTCGGCATTGTTTCCGCTGGTGGTGACGCTGATAGTTCCGCCCGTGATGCTGATGCCGCCGCTGTAGGTCGTGCTGTTGCCCGAGGTCGTCTTGACACCAGCCTTGATTCCCTTTGGCGAAGAGTAGTAGCTGCTGCTCAGGTTGTCGGTATTGCCGGTGTAGTTGGTGCGCTCGGTCGTTCCATTGTTGTAGTATAAGCCGCCTGAGGTCTTGGCGGTGATGGTGCCGTCGCTGACAGTGAGTACACCGTCGCACTTCATGGCTTTGCCGCCCGAACCTGTGGAGGTGAGAGCGAGTGTGCCTCCGCTGATGTTGATGTTAGCATCGCTGCTCAAGCCTGCCGCAGCCTTGGTCTCCAAGTCATCTTCGTCCCATTCGCCATTTCCCGAGGTGGTGACCGTGATGGTTCCTCCCGTGACGTTGATGTCGCCCTCAGCCTTGATGCCCTTGGCTGCAGTGGCCGTGCAGCTGATGACGATGGTGCCGTTGGCAATGTAGATGTTGCCGCTGTCCTCGTCCTCGTGGTCGGTGGTCTCGCCGGTAGAAGTGTCGCCGTCGAGGTCGCATTGGATGCCGTCGTCAGTCGTTCCGCTGATGTTGATGCTGCCGCTCTCCATGAGGAAGTACTGGCTGCAGCTGATGCCGTCGGCTTCGGCGGCCCGTACGTTGATCGAGGCGTTCTTCAGCGTGATGTATTCACCTGCCTTGATGGCGTGCTTGGTCTTGCCATAGACGTTGAGTGTGCCCGACTGCTTCAGTTCGGCGTGTCCTTTCACGTAGAGGCAGGCTTTTTGCGATCCGTCGGCGGCGTCGGTGAGCGTATTGGTGGTGCCATCGGCCACCTTGATGTTGATGCGCTTGCCGTTCTGCACGTGTATGGCTGCACCGCTGCTCACGGGGTTCTGGTTGGTCAGCGTGAGGCCGTTGAGCACCACGGTGGTCTTGTACGAGCCCGAGAGGTAGAATTCTCCGTCGGTCGAGGTGCCGCTCAGCGTGTAGGTGATCTCGTCGGCCACATCGTCGCTCTGCGTTATGGCTACGTGCGCTCCGCTGACGGTGCATTCAAGCTGGCTGGCAAGGTTGCCTGCCATGGTGATCAGGGCCGACGTGCCGTCGTAATCGATGGCGACGCTGTTGTCGGTCACCTCGGTGCCGTCGATGCTCATGCCCGTGATGTCGCTCAGGGCAAACTCCTTGCCGAGGATGGTGAGTGTGGTGCCGTCGGCATAGGTCATCTCTCCCGCTTGCGTCGCGGGGAACTGGTAGGTCACCTCTCCAACGGTGACGTTCAATGTCTGTGCGATGGCTGCGCCTGTCGTCAGCACGCCGGCCATCAGTGATGCGAAGCGTTTCATTGGATGCTTATTTTTGAGGTTTTACCATTGGCTTTGACGAGATAGATGCCCTTTTCGAGCTGCTGCCGGGCATGGTCGAGGCTTTCGTAGGTGCCGAGCTTTTGTCCCGACAGGTTATAGACCTCCAGCGTTTGAGCCTTGTCGGCGGCGATGTCGGCGATGCCGGCTGTCTGCGAGAAGTACATCTTGCTGAGGTCACTCAGCGCAAAGGTCTGCGTGCCGCTGCTGCTGGTCACAACGAGTTGCGTGCCGCTCACGGCGATTGTCAGATCATCGACAGCTACCGACGTGGCAGTGCCGTCGGCCTGCTGGAACACGAGATAGGGGAAGTCGTATGCCTTGGCTGCAGCCGAGCCAATGACACACATTGCAACGAGAAGGATACGTTTCATTGTTTTTTGCTTTTAATGATTGACAATTGGGTTATTGCTCTCTTTGCTTCGAATTGCTGGTGCAAAGATAGCGGGTTCCGACATGCAGATATGCAGCAAATCGCACAAAAAAATATGCAAATTTCACGAATTTTATCCCAAATATGCTCAAATCCGATGAAAATATGCTCAAATCACGATTTATTCTGCCTCTTTATTTGCTTTTCTTCGCGAAATTCAATATTTTTGCAGCGTCATTTCGATTCAATTAATCATACAATGCAGGACATACAGTATATCGGAGCCAGGGAGCTCGACTTTGTGCGCACGCTGCGCAAGGAGGATGGCTTCTTCGTGGGCGATGGCTTCCTCTTCGCCTACCGCACGCTGCGCCCCTTGCTGCCCATGGCCACCGGCCCCTTCCACAGCAGCGAGATGCGCCTGCTGCGCGTCACCAGCGGCGAGGCCCGCTACATCGTCAACCTGGTGGTCTATGACCTTCATCGGGGCGACATCCTGCTCATGCCCGCCAATTCGCTCATCGAGATCGTGTGGTACGACGACGACTTCAACGCGCAGTTCATCCTTTTTGCCATCGATGTGGAGGTGCGCGACATGGGGCGCCTCATCAAGCTCTCGCCCGCCGACTTCGACCGCACCGGTCTCTACATGGACCTCATCTGGCTCACCGTCCAGCAGGGTGGCACGCTGCGCGACACGCTGCGCCACCTCACCGACACGCTCATCGACGACATCATGGAGGTGGATCTGCTGGCGTCGGGCGAATCGCGCCGCGACGCACCTTTCACCCAGTTCCTGAAGCTCGTCAACCAGTACAGCCAGCAGGAGCGTTCGCTCGATTTCTATGCCGACCGCCTGGCCATGACGGCCCACTATCTGTCGGCCTACATCAGCCACGTCAGCGGACGCACCTTCACGCAGTGGATCACCTTCTCGCTCATGCAGAAGGCACGCACCCAGCTGCGCTACACCGACAAGCGCATCAGTGAAATCAGCCTCGACATGGGCTTTGAGAATGCCAGCGACTTCAGCCGCTTCTTTAAGAAACAGACGGGCATGACGCCCAATGAATATCGTAATTCCCATTAAATATATGATTCGAAAATCCACCCAAGAAGATATCCCTGCCATCATGCAGCTCATCGGCCAGGCGCGCCAGAAGATGGTGGCCGAAGGCAACATCCATCAATGGGCCAACGGTCATCCCTCACCTCAACAGATCGAGAACGACGTGGCGCGTGGCGTCAGTTATGTGATGGAGGAGGAGGGTGAGCCCGTGGCCACTTTCGCGCTCATCGAAGGTCCCGACCCGACGTATGCCGTGATCTACGACGGCCAATGGCTCAACGACAATCCCTACTACGTGATCCATCGCGTAGCTTCGGGTCCGAAGGCACATGGCGTGATGCGTCGTGTGCTCGACTATGCTTTTGCACTCACAGACACCGTGCGTATCGACACCCATGCCGACAACAAAACGATGCAGAGCCTGCTCCGAAAGTATGGCTTCACCTATTGTGGCATCATCCATCTGGCCAACGGCGACCCGCGACTGGCCTTCCAGAAAACCATTACATCGAAAGAGAAATGAAACCCAAGGACCGCCTGAGCGAACTCATCGCCGAGGGCGAACACCAGCAACAGGATTTCAAATACGAGATATCCAGCGTCAGTAAGATTGCCCACAGCATCTCCGCCTTCGCCAACACCGAGGGCGGGCGGCTGCTTGTCGGGGTGCGCGACAATGGGACGATAGCCGGCGTGCGCAGCGATGAGGAGATCTACATGATCGATGCAGCGGCCCACACGGGATGCCGTCCCGAAGTCAATTGCACGTGGGAAACCGTGAAAGCCGAAGGCCACACGGTGCTCATTGCCACCATCCCCGCTTCGACCGATCGTCCCGTTATGGCACGCGAAGAAGATGGACGTTGGCGTGCCTATGTGCGTGTCGCCGACGAGAACATCGTGGCTACACCCGTACATCTTGCCCTATGGCGTAGCGATCAGCACGATGCTGGAACGCTGATGCGTTTCACCGAGCAGCAGACGACTGCTCTCGATTTGCTTGCCAAGGAGGGCGAGGCTGGCCTTACGCTTAACCAGTTCTGCCGTCGGGTAATGCTTTCGCGAAAAAGCGCTATCCGTCTGCTTGCCGACCTGGTGCGATTCTATTTGGTCAAGATGGAGTATCGTGGCCAGCAGTTCCGTTTCGTGACCACGGGCGAAGAGATTTCGGGCACTGTCGTGCGCGGTCATCAGCTGGGACGTCGACTGGGTTATCCCACAGCCAACGTTGCAGCCGTTGGTAATGAAAGCGCTATTCCACGTCGTGGCGTGTATGCAGCCATTGCTACACTTTCCGATGACCGCCGCTTTCCAGCAATGGTCAACATCGGCTATCGCCCTACGGTCGATCAGGAGCATCGTCTCTCGGTCGAGGCGCATCTCATCGGCTTCAGTGGCGACCTTTACGGCCAGCGGCTAAGCCTGCGTTTCATCGATCGTATTCGCGACGAGCGCAAGATGGAATCGCTCGACGATCTCAAGGCACAACTGGCTCGCGACCTTCAGGCCGTCAAGGCTTGTTCGCAACTCAAGCCATTGATTGTCAATTGTTAATTGCTAATTGTAATTTTTTAATTGTTAATTGTTAATTATTAATTGTTTATTGTCACTCCTAGATGTTTGATAGTGATTATGCCGATTCGGATTATTTATTTGCAAGGGATAAGGTTGAAAGACTGAGTAAGAGCCTTGAAGATTTCTGGAGACTCGAAGATAAGGGACTCTTTCTCGTCAATCCTTCTTCCAACGCAACATTGTTTTTTGTGAGTCGTATTTTTGACCAATATCTCGATGCATGCCGCAGCCTGATGAAAATTTTGCCTTCTGCGCTTGAGTCCCGTGATTCCATACTCAATTATCTGACACTTAAAACCACCTACAGTCAATTCGTTGATTCGTCCGATAACCTTCGTTCTCTCATGTCGATGGCTTTGGATGGTGCGGAGGATAACGATCTCAAGTTTGTCTCTGATGGGAATCTTGAGTTTATCCAGAGATTGAATGTGGCAAATGGCAGCGGTGGTCCAATCCCTCTTGACGAAATGGTGCAAGTGCCTGTTGTTATCGAAACGACGATTAACAGTTATGTCAACCAGACCATCGAACTGTTCGACCGCATACAGCGGCGGATGAAACATCCGATGTCCTTCATGCAGGGCAACGAACTGAAGGATTACGTCATTTCAAAGTTCAGGCAATTCGTCGACCAAAGAACCGACGATTATCTTTTTAAGCTGCGTGCGTCGGCAATTAAGCTGAAGAACGATAGGCTGGTGAGACTCTCTAAGCAGCATTGGGCGGATTTGGCAGAACTTGACGAGCAGCTGATGGGCCGAATCATCGACGGACTATCGGTCGATGTGCAAGATTATGCCTGTCTGTACGATGACAATGAATGGGAGATGCTCGTCAAGAATCGCGATATCCTCAAAATCCTGCGCGATACAACCGACCCCGAAAACCTTTACGACTGGGGTATGCTCTTTAATAGGGAAGACTTGTTCGACCATTATGTCAATGCATCCAATGTCATGTTTCTTTTCTCCAGGATTCATCGTGCCAATCTCATCAAATGCGAGCTGTACAATGGAAATAGGATGCGGTACGATCTGTTCCTTTTCGGCAGGATAACATCGGGTAAGTCCGACGGCTTTATTTCGCCTGTAATCAATGCGGACTCCATCCCGGAGGATGAAGAATCGATGGAATCCACACCGCAGCAGAATGCTCCGTCGAGTCCCGCCACTCGGCAAACTGCTTCGCCGTTCATCCATCCTCGTATTGACGAGGAAAAGCTCGTCAATTTCACGAAAGACTTTACCGATGGTCCGAATAGGGCATCTTGCTTCAACAAGAATTGTCTTTGGCTCTCCGTTTACATAGTGTTCTGTCAAAAGCACCCGAAGCTCGGCAATCGCCCCATCCTCAAGCGCAAGTCGCGAGCCAAATTTGAAGAGTGGGTACAGACAAGGATAAGTCCCTCTGCTTACCCATGCTTCAAGCGTTCGTTGGATACGGCTCCTCCCTATTTTCGCAAGATGCAGAATTATCCGTGGAGCCTCGCAGCCTACCTCAAGGCAAAAGGCCAGAAGGAATCGACCTTCAACAGCTATGCCCAGGTGGCCGAATATTTCCAGAAATGCGTGTTCGACAATATCGAGGATTTCATGATTGACTAAAAAACTTAATGTTTCCATAAATTTCAATTCTGGGCCCCCTTCCACCCCCCTATGTATATATATTCACCTCCCTCCCCCTATAAAGGGGGGGAGGTAAGAATATTATACATGGGGTGAGGGGTGACCCTTGAATTGGTTCGAGTTAAGTGAAGTTTACTCAATGTTGCAGGAGCGAAAGACGAAAGTTAAGTTTTTTTACTCAATCTTTTGTCAACCCTCCTTTGCAAATACGCGAAGACCGATGCTTTCTCGACAAAAAACAGGAAGATTATTTGCAAGTCTCGAAATAAATTACTATCTTTGTCAATTGAAATGACAAGTATTTTCGCAAATTCACATAGCAAAGACATGGATATGACCAACAATAAACCCAAGGGAATCCCTTACGGAATGCAGAACTGGGAGGAATTGCGCCTCTCGAACTACTACTATGTCGATAAGACCCGCTTCATCGCCGAGATAGAAGCGGCCAACAGGTATTTCTTCTTTATCCGTCCGCGTCGTTTTGGCAAGTCGCTGCTTGTGAATATGCTGCGGCAGTACTACGATATCCGCAAGGCCTCGCTCTTCGATCGCCTCTTCGGTAACCTGTGGATTGGTCATAACCCCACATTGATGCATAATCGCTTCCTCGTATTATACCTGAACTTTTCGGCTTTTTCCAGCACTTTGGACGGCTATAAGGAGCAGATGGATGACTATTGTGAAATACAGTTTCGCGGATTCGTCAGGGATTATGCCGATCTGTTGCCCGCCTATGCCATGGATGAACTGAACTTGAAAAAAGGTGCTGCCAACCAACTCTCCTCCTTGGCTCGTCTTTGTGAAGAGGCAGGTCGGCAGATCTACCTGTTTATCGACGAATACGACCATTTCACCAATATTATCCTTTCTGACCCGGGCACAGAGAAGGAGTACAAGGGTGAGACTCATGGTGCTGGTTACTACCGTGGCTTCTTCAATGCCATCAAAGCCGGGGCTGAGAATAGCATCTCGCGGCTCTTTGTCACGGGTGTCAGTCCCGTCACAATGGATGACCTCACCAGTGGTTTCAACATCGGCACCAACTATACAACGCAACCAGAATTCAATGCAATGGTGGGCTTCACGGAGGATGATGTACGCCAGATGCTCGACTACTACCGCCAGTACTATACATTCCGTCATACCACCGACGAGCTGATTGAAATCATGAAGCCATGGTACGACAATTACTGCTTCGCAAAGGAATGCCTTGACGAATCGCCCTTGTATAACAGCGATATGGTGCTATACTTCGTTGACAACTACATTCGACGTAAAGGAAGCATTCCTGAGGATATGCTCGACTCAAACATCCGCACCGACTACAACAAGCTGCGGATGCTCATTCGCAAAGACCGGGGCTTCGAGCACGACGCAAGCACCATCCAGCATATCGTCGAGACGGGTGGCATCACAGCAGAGCTGAAGACCCACTTCCCCTCGGAGAGCATCACCGACCCCGACAACTTCGTCTCTCTGCTCTATTATCTCGGCATGCTCACCATCGCGGGCTGCTACCGTGGCAAAATCAAGTTCCGCATTCCCAACCAGGTGGTACGCGAGCAGGTATATGGGTATCTCACACAGACCTATCGCGACAACGAACTCAGTGTGGACGATAGTCAGCGTAATCTGCTGATATCCAATATGGCATACGATGGCGAGTGGCAACCCTTCTTTGAGTTCATCGCCGATGCACTGCGTCGCTACTCCTCGAACCGCGACAAGCAGAAGGGCGAGTTTTATGTCCATGGATTCACCTTGGCCATGACATGCCTGCAGAATTTTTATTTGCCCATCAGCGAACAAGATGCCGGCGTGAAGAGCCAGCGCGGGCAGGAGGTGAGTGGAGGCTATGCTGATATTTACATGCAGCCTCGTCTCGATGTGTATCCCGACTTGGAGCATAGTTTCCTATTGGAACTGAAGTATCTTCCCTCTTCGGCATCCGATTCTGAAGTGCAGGTCGCACGCCAGACCGCTATCGCTCAGCTCACACGTTATGCCGATGGCCTTGACATAGCACGTACCATTGGGGACACACAACTTCATCGCCTTATCCTCCTTTGGCGCGGCATGGAACTTGCTGTTGCCGAAGAATTGTAATTTTGTCAAAAAAAAACGGAAACGTAGATCCTCGAAGGCATCCACGTTTCCGTCTTTTTTGTTTTGTGCAAGTCTTATTTCTTTAGTATCTTCTGGCTTTTGCCGTCTTTGCGGATGATGTAAAGACCATTTTCGGGAGCAGCAAGCTCTCTGCCGTCGATGGTGAAGAACTGTGCGTCGTCGTGCTGGCGGTCTGCGCTGATGCGCTCCAAGGGCGACATGTCCATCTCAAGGATGTCGTAGAACTTGTTCCAGTAGATGACACGGCGGTATTCTTCGACAAGTCCAGTGGGCACGTAGAGCGGCTTGTAGAGAAAGACGTTGTCATCGAAGGCCTGGAAGGGCAATGGAGTGTAGCGGGGTTGATCGATGAGCGAAATTACTTTTTCAATCGGACAGCCCTTAAATGCATCTTCACCTATGCTTTGCACATTTTTCTGTATAATCACCTCTTTGACCTGAGAATCTAAGAATGCTTCCTGGCCGATGGTCTTCAGATTATAGGGAAGAATGATCGAGAGTCCCTCTCCATTCATGTCACTGAAGGCTCTCCAGCCGATAGTCTCAACTCCATCGTTGAATTTTACTGATGATAATGGCGTGCTGGAGAAGGCAGATGATTCTATTTCACGCAACGATTCGGGAAATTCTATCGATTGGAGCTTGCTCCCTGAAAACGCACCCCCACCAATCTTTTGTACACCGGCAGGCAGGATGATGGTTGTAATGGAACTGTAGCTGAAAAGGCCAGCAGGTATTTCGAGAATGCCTTCTGGCAAAACGGCTTCCTCCAAATCCTTACAACTGGAAAAGATGCTTCTGCCTAGTAGCTTTATGCTGTTGGGCAAGCGAATAGCCTTCAGACCTGATGACTCGAATGCCATGTCGCCGATGACTTCAAGTCCTTCAGGAAGTTCTATTTCTGTCAGTTCCTTTTGGCCCTTGAATGCACTACCCCCGATGTTCTTCAATCCCTCGTGAAGAATCACCGATTTGATTTTTACATTGCAGAATAAAAGAAATGGGATTTCTGTGATGGTCGAAGGAATATCCACCGTGTCAATGCACTCCGTCCACATGTCATTGCGGAAAGGATTGTCAAATCCCACGACAGTGTATTCATCGGAATCGATTGTTATCGTCGATGGGATAATCAGATTACGACCATCGTACTGGAAATAGTCATTCCAGGGTTTCCCTCTGTAGGCAGCCTCTGTAATGTATGTGCTGACGAGGGCCGTCTTGTTGCTTGCGTCGAACTTATAGCAGATGTCATCGATGATACGGCAATCGTCGGGAACAGGAAGGGTCTCGCTTTTCCCCTGGGGTGCTAATGCCAAAGCAAATGTTGCTGCTATGGCAAACGTCTTGAGAAATTGTAACTTCATAATTCGAAATATTATCAATAATACCACGTGTTAACTGACCTCTATTGTCAACAACTTTTTTGTTTTCGTATGTTGTTGATTTTCGCTGCAATTTTACTATTTTCATATGAAAATACAAATATTCTCTTCTTATTTCTTTTTTTTTCGGAAAATTTTGTTCTTATTATGATGTTTTGCTAGGTTGAGATTCCAAAATAAAAACGGAAACGCAGATCCCCGAAGGCATCCGACGTTTCCGTCCTGTCTATAAATCAGCGATTAAGCGTTACTTCTTGTTACGTTCACGCCAGAGACGTGACATGTCTTCGAGCGACTTGCCCTTAGTCTCGGGAACGAGCTTCCAGACGAAGAGGGCAGCGATGACGCAGATGATGCCGTAGAG
>JAZQBS010000109.1:0-5814 GCA_045545875.1 Bacteroidales bacterium | reverse complement strand
CCCTTTTTCAGTGCAAATATAATTAGTTTTTATCAATCTTCCAACATTTTATGTAGTATTTCTTAAAGAAATAATTGTTATCTATTCAAAATGCTACATTTACTTTTCAAACATACAATGCTTCATAATAGTTCGTCCCCCGTCGGACGGCTCGTAAAAAACACAAATATTCCATCTTCAACATCATATGACACTCTGACGGGCGACAGTGTGCTTGTTCATTTCGCGTAAGCATCGTGACGGCCGTCAGAGTGTTTTTTCTCACAAGAAATAGCATTGTGACGGGCGACAGAATGCTTGCTCCTACCGGACAGAACATTATGGCGGCCGTCAGAGTACTTGCGCAAACGAATAAAGCATCGTAACGGGTGACAGAATGCTTGCTCAGTTCAGAGAATGACCTTTCCTGGCCAAGATTGGTTATGCTGCAGTAGAATAAAGCATTCTGTCGCCCGTCAGAATGCTTGTTTCCAAAGGATAGAGCATTATGACGGCCGACAGAGTGTTTGCGCGATTGGATAAAGCATCCTGACGCCCGACATAGTGCTTGAATTCAGATCTTCAATCGTATAGACAATTTCGAAAAGAGCCAAGTGATGGCAATGCAGATGGCGGAGAAGAGGATGCACTTGATGATGCTAAATGGTTCGGGAATTGCCGATGACCACTCCCATCCCATCGACATGGAAATGAGCGGATAAAGAAAATAAGGCACCATGTAGCAGGTAAGGGTTGCAGTTCCAGCCGGTTGGAGGAAAGACAGCCACGTGGACTTCCCCTTTGCCACAAGCCAATCGAGCAGCACGTAAAGAACAAGGTCGATGCCCAAAGTGCAGAATATCCACGGCAGTGTGCCGATAATCTTAGAAGTGATGAACAACTGGTGGAAGGCTGCTGCCAACACGAAGCAGCCTAAGCCAAGAAGCAGGGTCGCTGTTGTCTGCCGTGAGCGTGAAAAGCCAGCAGACCATTTGAGATAAAGACCCGAAAACAAGACGCCACTTATGACCAAGAGATGACTGGAGGCATTGCCGATGTGAAGCGTCGACAACGTGAGGTCAACGATATTCGGTTCTGGCAAGGAAAGTATAGGCTGGCCTTGGAATAGAGAGTAGTCGGCCGTAGGGGTGCAACAGAGGCAAACCGCGAAAAGCAATACCCATGTAATGGCTTGAGTGAAGACGTTCCTTGAAAGTGCATAGACGAGAGCACAGAAAAGATAGGCCCAGCCAATCAATCCCAGGATTCCCCACCAATAGGGATAGAACGTTCTGCCTTCAGGACTACGTGAGGTGACGAGCAGGAAAAGCAAGATGGCCCAACCGATGGCTTTCAAGCCACGGACCAGCCATCCATCCGACCGTTCGTAACGATTGAAGACCAGAAAGAAAGCAAGGGTCATGAGCAGGCAATAGGCATTGCGATCGTAACCGATAGACGGATCAATACCCGATTCGTAATTACAGATGAATGCACCCATGAGAATCAGGGCAAAAGAACGCGACAGAATATGGCGGACCACATCGCCCTCACTCCTTCCCTTGCGTCGCATTGCGGTGATGGCGTAAGGAATGGAAAGGCCAACACAGAAAAGGAAAGAGGGGAATACAACGTCGGAAAACCCGAGCATATCTTCAGTGGCTTTGGCATGCTTCATCCAATGCGGAATGCCTGAAACCGACCAGAAGTCGTTGACCATCAGCATCACTGCCATAGTAAGCGCACGGAGCAGATCGATGGTGAGATTACGTTTTTCGAGGTAGTTCATAGTATTTATCTATCGATTTACAAGGATTATCACTACTTCATCAAAAGGTTCCAGACCGCACGGCTGAGTGTAAAGGAATCGTCATCGTCATCACAATCCCAATACATAGCGCCACGAAGACCTTTGGCGAGTATATAGTTGCACTTGTGGGTGATGGAAGTGGCATTCTCGTGGGCGAGAACCATATTGCCTTGTGCATCGACGAGATAGGGAACGAGAGCGATGGAATCCCAGCGTTCGGAGTAGAGGCCGTCGGTGGATAATTTGCCGAAGGGGCGTTGACCTTTGTAGTCCTTGCTTGGCCGCCCGTAGAACGGCATACCCATAACGAGTTTCGAAAGAGGAACTCCTGCCTCAAGATGATGGTCGATGGCTTCGGAAACGCTGAGCGAACCAGTGACATCGGAGCGGAACAATGCGGAATGATGATAGGGCGGATCGGCCATATCATATGTCATCAGGTTGATGAAGTCGATGAAGGGCAAGACTGAGCGATAATCGACATAAGTGGTATCGGCATAATCGGCAAAGGTGAGCAGATGGTCGGTGCCGATGGCTTGACGCAGGTCGTGCATAAGCAGCGTGAAGTTCTTCGTATCATCGGGAGATGAAGAGATGCCCGCAGCACTGGATGTTGGATATTCCCAGTCGATGTCGATGCCATCAAGGGAATATGTATCGATAGCCTTTTGACAACTCCTGGCGAACGAAATGCGATGTGCTTCATCTGAAGCCATCTCGGAGAAATTGCCACTGCCCCAGCCTCCGACGCTGAGAAGCACCTTCAGATGGGGATTTGCCTCCTTCAAGGCAACGATGGAACACAAGCGCTCAGGATTGTCGACACGCACGCTGTCAAAGCCAGTAGTCACATGGCCGAAAGCATAATTAAGATGAGTGACAAGATTCGGATCGGGCATACGGTCACTCCATGACGTGACATAACCGACCACCGCCCTCTCGGGCGATTGGTTTTCGATAACGGTGCGTTGGACTTGGGAAGTGCAAGAGACGAAGAAGAGAATTGAAACAGTGAGCATCACGGACATTTCGAGATAATATTTTACCAGATAGGTCATAATCTTGAATTATAAATATAAAAAATCTCTCTTGAAAGAAGAGGATGTCTAATATCCATTCCTTTCAAAGAGAGAAAACTCCAATTCTTAAAATATAAAAAATCCTTGGCAAAATAGCCTTCCTGACCAAGTTCACAAATATCGAGAAAATCACAGGAGGAGCTTCGTGCTCACGACATCGGCCATCAAGATCATGATGGAGCTGATGACAACAGCCTGAGTCGAGTTGCGGCCTACCTGCAAGGCACCGCCCTTGACCGTGTAGCCGAAATAACCTGAGACCGTGGTAATGATCACGCCGAAGATCATCGACTTCTGGATAGCATAGTCGATGTGGCTGATGTCGAAATAGGCCTGGATACCGGTCACATAATCGTCGATGGTTGGCTGGCCCGTAAGCAAGCAAAGGATACCACCGCCCACCAGGCCGAGTGCAATGGAGAGGATGACGAGAATCGGCATCAGCGAAACCACAGCACACACCTTCGGCAGGATGAGGTAGTTGGCCGAATTGACGCCCATGATCTCCATGGCATCAATCTGCTCCGTGACGCGCATCGTGCCTATCTCTGAAGCGATGTTCGACCCCACCTTGCCGGCGAGTATCAGACAGAGGATGGCCGACGAGAACTCGAGCATCAGCATCTCGCGCGTGGCGAAGCCGATGAGGTATTGCGGGAGGAACGGGTTATCGAGGTTTTTCTGTATCTGGATGCACGACACGGCACCGATGAAGAGCGAGATGATGCCGATGATGCCTATTGAGTCGATCACCAGCGCCGTACTCTCGTGCAGGTATTGGCGACCGAACATGTTCCAACGATCAGGCTTGGTGAAGACGCGCTTCATCAAGAGCACATATTTTCCGAAATCACGTATCCAATTTGTCAGCAGCATATCTACTTTTTCTTTTTTGCGGTGCAAAGATAACTAAAAAAATGATAAAGTGGACAAAAAATGTATCGATATTGAGAAAAATTCACTATCTTTGCGCCGCAATACATCGAAATTCGAACTTTTGTCCGCTCCATGCGAACAATATTATTCAGTAATTCTAATTCGCGATATAAAGATGGAAGAGCATGTGAGTGTGCTTCGCACCGACAACCTCGTCAAGCGATATGGGCCTCGTACGGTGGCCGATCATGTGAGCATCGATGTCCGTCAGGGCGAGATCGTAGGTCTGCTGGGCCCCAATGGCGCCGGTAAGACGACCACGTTCTATATGACCACTGGATTAGTGACGCCCAACGAGGGACGCATCTTCCTCGACGACCAGGAGATCACCAAGCTGCCCGTCTATCGTCGTGCCAAACTGGGCATCGGCTACCTGGCACAGGAGGCGTCGGTCTATCGAAAGATGTCGGTGGAGGACAACCTGCGTGCCACGCTCGAGATGACGCCCATGACACCCGAAGAGCAGCGCGACAAGCTCGAGTCGCTCATCGCCGAGTTCCGACTGCAGAAGGTGCGCAAGAACCTGGGTGACCGTCTGTCGGGTGGCGAACGTCGTCGTTGCGAGATTGCACGCTGCCTTGCCATCAGTCCCAAGTTCATCATGCTCGACGAGCCTTTTGCCGGCGTTGACCCCATTGCCGTGGAGGACATCCAGTACATCGTCTATAAGCTCAAGGACAAGAACATCGGCATCCTCATCACCGACCACAATGCGCCTGAGACGCTTTCGATTGTCGATCGTGCCTACCTCCTCTTCGAGGGCAAGATACTATTCCAGGGCACCAGCGAAGAACTTGCTGCCAATCCTATCGTGCGCGAAAAGTACCTTGGCCGCAACTTCGTCTTCATCCGCAAGAAGTTCGACCAGCCTTCCACAACGGAAGAGGTTGCCATGCGTGCCGCTGCTGCTGAAAAGAACAAGGGATAATCTGTTTTCTGACAACGCGAGCTGTCGGAAACATAGCCGACAGGCTCCGATAATGCAGAATTCTGAAAATATTTCGCCGAAAATTTGGAAATCTCGAAGATAATCGCTATCTTTGCGCCCGCAAAAATGATGGTTCGATAGCTCAGCTGGATAGAGCAACTGCCTTCTAAGCAGTCGGTCCGGGGTTCGAATCCCCGTCGAATCACAGGACACCCAGAAATGCTATTTCTGGGTGTCATTTTTTGAAATGGCTTGTAATGCTTTGAAATTGGTTTTCAGCAAGTTAGATGAAATAGCTATTACAACCTATTTTTTCTAAAATTGCATTTTTTTTCAGATTTGCTGACAAAAACGCTGACAAAAATGTTTGATGAAATTTGGATTTTTGTTTTTTCCGTTATAAATTTGTGCCATCAAAAGTTTATTTATATGGCAAAAATTGAGAAATCTTTATCGAAAAAGGAGAACATTGACGGCAGACGGCAGATCATGCTCAGGTTCTTGTTCGGTCATGCCTGTGTGTTTCGTATGAAGTCGGGAATATCCGTCAAGGAAGATATGTTCGATCTTGAAAAAGAGGACATAATCATACCCACGAATAATAGGTATAATCAGGAGCGCTTTTATGAAGCGTCCAGAGCAAAGGCAGAACTCGATTACCTCATAAATCGCGTCATGAGCATTGCTGCAGCCGGCACGCCCGATGGCCAACCTCTCACGAAAGAATGGATTCGGTATGTCTTGAGTCTTCAGGACAATGATGCAATCAGTTTGGACATAAATGGTCTCACTTTGCTAAAGATTGAAAATGCCATGAGGATTGACAAGATTCTGAAAGACGAGGAAAAGAAAGCGAGGGAAGCCGAGGAAAAGGAGAAAGCCAAAGTTAAGACAGAGCTGCCCAATGCGATAGATTTCTTCCTCAGCCATCAGAAGCTATGTCAGGGGCGCGTCTATGCCTATCGTGTGCTACGTGCGATGGTAGAGCGTTTCACTATGTACAAGCGCGAAACCGAGGATGACAGCTTTACGATGTATATTGATTCTGTGACCGTCGAAGACTTGGAAGTCGGATCGTAGCC
>JAZQBS010000108.1:0-35566 GCA_045545875.1 Bacteroidales bacterium | reverse complement strand
TAAATAAAAACAATGCGCTATATTTGCAACGAAATATAGTGTCTTAATGGCACCATGTACCGTGTATTAACCAAATTACACCCGATAATCTAATCTATATGAGCTATCTGAAGTTTGACAAGACTCTGCTTACCAACCTTGAGCAATCTCTTGACATCGAGTATCTCCGCACGAATAAAAGTGGAGCGTACTCGAGCACTTCGGTGACAGGATGCAACACCCGCAAATACCACGGTTTGCTGGTCATTCCTATTCCGGAGTTGGATGATGACAACCATGTATTGCTTTCATCCCTCGATGAGACTGTCATACAGCATGGAGCAGAGTTCAATCTTGGCATCCACAAGTATGAGGGCGACACCTTCGCCCCCCGTGGACACAAGTACATCCGTGAGTTTAATTGTGAAACCATCTCCACCAACACCTATCGTGTGGGAGGTGTGATCCTGACTCGTGAAAGCCTTGTTGTGCTCCATGAGCCACGTGTCATCATCCGCTACACCTTGGTTGATGCCCACAGTGAGACAACATTGAGGCTGCGCCCACAACTCGCCTTCCGCAATGTGAACGAGCTTACACAGCGCAACAATCAGGTCAACTACAACTACGAGGTTGTGGAGAATGGTATCGGCTCCTGCCTCTACCAGGGTTATCCCACCCTCTACATGCAGTTATCGAAGGAGAACCAGTGGCACAGTCATCCCGACTGGAACATTGGTGTCGAATATCCGCGTGAGCAGGTTCGTGGCTACGGCTACAAGGAAGACCTCTTCATGCCCGGCTATTTCGAATTCTCGATCAAGAAGGGCGAGAGTGTAGTATTCTCGGGAGGCATCACCCCTATCAAGCCGAATGGATTGAAGGCACTCTTCACACGCGAGGTAAAACTCCGCACCACACGCGACAGTTTCTTCAACTGCCTCAAGATCTCGGCCACCAGCAACATCATCGAGCGCGACGGCAAGGACTACATCATCGCCGGCTATCCTTGGTTCAAGGTTCGTGCACGCGACCAATTTATCGCCGTGCCCGGTTCGACACTCGTCATCGGCGACGAGGCCGAGTACCACAAGATCATGGCAAGTGGCATCGATGCTTTGCGCAACTTCATGCAGAACAGCGAAGTGGACAAGACCATCCATGAAATCAACTATCCTGATGTACCTCTTTGGGCTGTTTGGGCTGTGCAGCAATATGCAATTCGCTTAGGCTTCAAGAAGGCCGCCGAAAAATATGGCGACTTCGTGGAGGAGGTGGTCAACTACATTATCGACGGTAACTCCGAACTGGAACTGCGCGAAAATGGATTGGTATATGCCAACGCCGACGGAAAGGCTATCACATGGATGAATGCCACCGAGTTCGGTCATCCCATCACCTACCGCACAGGTTACATCGTAGAGTTCAATGCCCTCTGGTACAATGCCGTCAAGTTGTTGATCGACTTGTACAAGGTAGATGCCAAGAAGAATGCTGAAAAGATTGAGGCGCTCGACCTGCTGGCAGAGAAGTATGAAGCCAACTTCAAGCGTTTGTTCACTACCCCGACAGGCTATCTGTACGATTACGTTACCGAAGACTTCAAGTGCGCCGACGTTCGCCCGAACCAGTTGTTTGCCATCGGTTTGACCTATACCCCATTCACCAAGCCCGAACGCAAGGCTGTGCTTGATATGGTGACTCGCGAACTTCTGACACCTAAGGGCATCCGTTCACTGACGCCTACCGCCGGACTTTATCGTCCCAACTACTGGGGCAATGTGAGCCAGCGCAATGCTGCCTATCATAACGGAGCCTGCTGGCCGTGGCTGCTCGGCATCTATGCCGAAGCATACCTTTCGGTATTCACCAACTCAGGCGTCGCATTCATCACTCGTCGTCTGTGGGCCTACGAGGAAGAGATGGGCCGCCACTGCATCGGCACCGTTTCGGAAGTCTATGATGGCAACCCGCCATTCCGCGGACATGGAGCACAGTCACTTTCGATCAACCAGGCCGAGATTCTGCGCGCCATGGACTTCCTGGATCGATATGTTGAGCATTCAAGAAAAAAATAATAAATATAATCCAGAATAAACATGAAAGCATTAATGTTTGGCTGGGAATGGCCTCCTCATATCCTCGGTGGTCTGGGACCCGCTTCGTTCGGTATCGTACGCGGTGTCGTCAACACAGGAGAATGTGATGTTACCTTTGTCCTGCCAAAGCCACAAGGCGACGAAATCAAAGACTTCGTACACATCATTGGCGCATCGAATACGCCAGTGGTATGGAAGGACGTCGATTGGGACTACGTACAGAAGCGCCAGGGTCATGTGATGGATCCACAGGAATACTACGACCTGCGCAACTGCATCTACGCTGACTTCAGCAACCTCTACACCAACGACCTCGGATGTATCGAGTTCTCGGGCAAATATCCCAAGAACCTGCTGGAGGAAATCAACAACTATTCCATCGTAGCTGGCGTCATCGCCCGCAAGGAATTACAGCATGACGGCTTCGATGTAATCCATGCCCATGACTGGCTCACCTATCCTGCCGGCATCCATGCCAAGCAGGTGACCGGCAAGCCTCTTGTCATCCACGTTCACGCTACTCAGTTCGACCGCACCCGCGGCATGTGCGATGCCAACGACCCGACCTTCAAGATTGAGCTCGACGGCATGAACAACGCCGACCAGATTCAGTGCGTATCCGAGCTGACACGTCAGACGGTCATCAACCACTATCATCAGGATCCTGCCAAGTGTATCGCTATGCACAACGCCGTGGAACCCATGTCGCAGGAAGTGCTCGACATGGAGGCTAAGCGAGGCACCGACGAGAAGGTCATCACCTTCCTGGGCCGTATCACGGCGCAGAAGGGCTGCGAATACTTCGTCGAGGCTGCATCACGCTGCTTGCAGAAGGCCCCCAATGCCCGTGTCGTCATGGCCGGCAACGGTGACCTGATGGAACAGATGATCCATCTGGTAGCTCAAAAGGGTCTGGCCGACCGTTTCCACTTCACTGGCTTCCTTCGCGGCAAGCAGGTGTACGAAATGTTCAAGGTCAGCGATGTCTATGTGATGCCTTCGGTTTCCGAGCCATTCGGCATCTCGCCACTTGAGGCCATGCAGTGCGGCGTGCCTTCGATCATCTCGAAGCAGTCGGGCTGCGGCGAAATCCTCGACTACTGTTTCAAGTGCGACTATTGGGACATCGATGCCATGGCCGATGCCATGTACGCCCTTATCACTTACCCCGAGCTCCACAAGTTCATGCAGGAGATGGGTCGCAACGAGGTCAACCAGATCACTTGGGAGAAGGTAGGCCGTCGCGTTGTTGACGCATACAAGAGATTATTAGGCTGGTCCTAAACAGCGACCAGGAATTTAATTATTAATTCTTAATTGCTAATTGTTAATTATGAAAACCGTTTGTTTGCTGTTTGAGATACATCAGCCCTTCCGTCTGAAGAAATATCGTTTCTACGATATCGGTGCAGACCATTACTATTATGACGATTATGCCAACGAAGAAATCCTGAAGCGCTTGGCATATCAGAGCTATATCCCTGCAGCCAAGATGCTGCTGGAGATGATTGAGGCTTCCGAAAAGAAGTTCAAGGTAGCTCTCTCGATTTCGGGTGTTGCCATGGAGCAGTTCGAGATGTACTGCCCTGAGTTCCTCGACTGCGTACGCGAACTGGTTGCCACCGGTTGCTGCGAACTCTGCTGCGAGACCTATTCCCACTCGCTCTCATCGCTTGTCGATCCCGAGGACTTCAAGTATCAGGTTGAACTCCAGAAGAAGATCATTAACGACACCTTCCAGTACGATTCGAAGACCTTCGTCAACACTGGCTTCATCTACAACGATGAAATCGGTGCCGAGATCGCTGCTATGGGATTCAAGGGTGTAGTTACCGAGGGAACCCGTCACGTCCTTGGCTGGAAGTCGCCTAACTACGTTTACTCCACCGCTGCCAAGCAGGATGTGGGACTGATGTTCCGCAACACCAAGCTCTCTGAGGATATCTGCCTCAACTTCCAGTATGGTCTCGATGCTGGCCAGTATATGGGTTGGATCGCTGATTCTCCTGCAGAAGAGAAGGTTTACCTCATCGCCATGAACTTTGACGTAATTGGTGGTATGAATCCCGAGTCGAGCGGAATCTTCAACTTCTTCAAGGCCCTGCCATACTTCGCCGAGCAGAAGGATATCCGCTTTGCTACACCTGCCGAGTGCTGGGAGAACATCCCTGCTATTGCTGTTGCCAACGTTGGTCACCCGATTTCTTGGGACGGCTACGACAAGGACGTCAGCGCCTGGATGGGCAACGACCTGCAGAACGAGGCCATTCGTGCCATCTACTCGATCTCCGAGCGTCTGCACATGTCGAACAACGAGATTCTTCGTCAGGATTTCGCCTACCTGCTTTCGGCCGACCACTTCAAGTTCATGTCGACCAAGATGGGCGCCTACGTTCCATTCTCACCCTATGACTCCAGCTTCGATGCATTCACCAACTACATGAACATCGTCAGCGACATGGAGATCCGCCTGAAGCAGGAATTCCCAGAGGAAGTCGAGAACGAGGAACTCAACCCACTACTTAAGCAGATCAACGAGCAGGGCAAGGTTATCGAGAAGCTCCAGGCTCAACTCGAGAAGGCTGAAAAGAAGCTTGACGAGAAGAAGGCTGCTGCCAAGAAACCAGCCGCTAAGAAGCCCGCTGCCAAGAAACCAGCCACTAAGAAGGAAGAGAAGTAACTCTCTGACTTAGGCTCTAATCTATAAATTGCCGAATGGGATACACGCACAAACGGATGTATCCCATTTGGCATCTTCATTATTTAAAAGCGCGTATGCGTGCGCGTTTACACTGCCTTGATTAAACTCTCCCATTTTTACTCTCAAACCATTAACAACACATGAATAAGAATCTTACTTCCCTTGCACTCATAACACTTTTAGGCCTCCTTTCCCTTGGCTCCAATGTAGAAGCCAAAGTCAAACTGCACAGCATTGGCGACAGCACCATGCAGACCTATGACGAAAGCTCTGAGAAGCGTGGCTGGGGCCAGATGCTACAACAATTCTTCGATTCGGAATTTATCACCGTCAACAATCGAGGCAAATCTGGAGCAAGTTCAAAGTCCTTTTATCAGGAGAGCGCCTATTGGCCAACAATGGTCGCCTCTAAAAGTTCAGCTACCACTATCGAAGAGGGTGATTATGTAATCATCCAATTTGCTCATAATGACGAAAAGAATGAAGGCGCCGACGGAGATACCGTCAAAGCCTATTATAATTATATTGGCGATGCCACAACGGCTGCTTCGACAGACTATCGTGGTACAACTCCCTACGGAACCTTCAAGGGTTTTATTCGCAACTTTATCAACGAAACCAAGGCTCGTGGCGGCAAGCCTATCATCGTCACACCTATCTGCCGCAAGTATTTCAGCGGCAATACCATTCGTCGCAACGGAATGCATGACCTCGGAGACAAGTTTACCATATGTGACGGTCAATCGTACAAGACCGACAACAGTTTGCCTGCAAGCGACAACACCTACGACTATGCACAGTCTCTCATCGACGTCGCTTCAGAGTATGAAGACGTCCCCGTAATTGACCTCACGCAACTCACCGCCGAACTCTATCTGAGCTATGGCGAACAGTATTGCACCGAGAATCTCTTCTGCTCTAGCGACAATACCCACACTATAGCCTTGGGTGCCACATTGATTGCCCGCACTTTTGCACAGGCAGTCAAGAATGGCGAGAACATGATTACCAAGGCTACGAATTATAATGCCGACAACAAGGCTAAGTCTGATGCCATCCTTGCCGAACTGGCAGAGCACGTCATCGTCTCGAACGAAATCACCTTCAATCCACAAAGTGGCGATCTCGGCAAGGGGTACAATGGACAAACCTTAACCAAGGAATTCAACATTTCAGCTTTTGGTCTTGCAAACGAAAGCGGCACTTTCACCTTCACTACTACCGGAGACTTTCTGGTGAGTGCAGATAAGGAGAACTTCGGTCAGACAGCTGAAGTGTCCTACACCGGCTCTAACCTGATTACGTCCGTTTACATTCGTGTTCAGCTCAATGGTACCGGGACAGTAAACGGCACTCTTACAGCAAGTGATGGCACCAACGAAAAAACACTCGAACTCTCTGCCTCAATCATTGCTTTGGGTGGTGAGACCGAAGAGTGCAGCGTGCTTTGGGCAATGAATGGTGGCAATTCTTCTGTGACGGAAGGTGCTATCGAAGCTATCGACCAGACCTGGAGCAGTATGTATGCAAGAGACTATAACAACATCAACTCGAAAGCAGTTTGGCCTGAAGAAAGCGGTTATGACGCAACCCGTAAGGTTCAGCGCAACTGTACTCTTGAAGATTCTTGGCCTGAAGGCGAAATCGACGAGGTTTCGACACGTTACATCCAGCTGGGTGTGAAGGCTCCTGCACAAACTCTCATCAACCTCGACAAGATTTCAATGTACGTCGCAGGTGCAGGCGGTTCCGGCATGCGTTGTAAGGTATATTATGATACCGATTCCCTCTTCTCCAGTCCTACCCAGATTGCAGATTTCTCCGGAGGTATGGCAGGCAATACGGCCTACCTGGTTGAGAGCAGCATAGTGGAGAGTATTGAAGATGGAGGTTGCCTTTACATTCGTGTTTATCCCTGGTACAATGGCGGTGCAGCCAATGCCAAGACCATCTGTCTTGCTGATGTTTATGTTCATGGTTTCGCTCAAGCATCCAGTGTTTCTATCCCAGATGCCACATTAACCTGGGCATTCAATAGTGGTGATGCTGATCAGCATCCAGAATATGATCCATTTGAGGCAAGTGCATACTTCAAGAATGATGTGATTACACTCGGTGAAGAACTCGCATTCAATGGTACTAAGGCATGGAATGGATCAACAGGTGCGGCTACCTTCACTTCCATCATTTGCACTATGGAGAAGGGCACCAACAACAGCGCTGCTCCCTGTGATGCCAACACGTTGACCTTCTCTGTCGACTTGACCAATGGTGGTGTCTTCATTCCACAGAAACTCTCCTTTGATGCTGCCCGCTATGGCACAGATGGCGGAAAATGGCAGGTTGCTGTTTGCGCAGGCGATGACGAACTAATACTCGACAAGGATTTCACTCCGAACCGTTCAGGCAAGGATATGGAACTTTCACAGTACTCCTACGACATCAACGGACTATCTGCCGACGAGGAGTCTCCTCTCAAGTTGAAATTCAGCATCTACAGTCTTGGTGGCACCAAGGATCATGGTCTTGCCAACGTCGTTTTGACTGGCACCGTAATAGGCAACAGCGATGACTCAAAACTCGAGATCCAATCCATCTCTCCTGAAACAGGCGAGAATATTTCCCGCAGTGGTCGCATCGTTGTCAACTACAATGCACGTATAGCTCAAGGTGAAGGCGAAATCACCCTTACCAACAATGCATCGGGCGAAACCAAGGCTATCACTCCAACTTGGAGCAATCGTGCCCTTACCATCAACTATTCCGGACTTGACTACGGCACTTCTTACATGCTCAGCATTCCTGAAGGCTACGTCGTTGATGCTGCTACTGGCAACAAGATGGCTCCTGCCCTCAACTATGCAATG
This sequence comes from Bacteroidales bacterium, assembly GCA_045545875.1. Classification (GTDB taxonomy): domain Bacteria; phylum Bacteroidota; class Bacteroidia; order Bacteroidales; family UBA3663; genus Liminaster. The sequence goes on along the minus strand of JAZQBS010000108.1, from coordinate 27,920 downwards.
AATGTCATTGAGCGTCCCGTACCATCTCCGCGCAGTTTCAACGCCATTGTCGATGCTTCCCTCAAGCAGTTGGATTATCGGGACAAGATAGAGGCTACCCAAGATATGCCTGCACAGTATCGCACTATCCAGGCTGCCATCGACGATGCTCCTTCCAAAAGCACTGAACCTTACCTCATCTACATAAAGGAGGGCACCTATCGTGATCCTAACTTCTCCTTCTCATCTGGTTATGGCACACGCTACACTGATCCTGAAAACAATGATGGAACAGAGACTACCCGCATCAACAACGCCGGCATCAACGAGTATGACTCGTGCCGTCTCGTTTGCGTCAACAAGCCCAACATCCACCTCATTGGGCAGAATCGCGACAAGGTCATCATCTCAGGCGATCGTCTTGATGGCTATACCAAGACCGACCACAGCCGCGTATGGTATCACATCAGTGCAGGTGCAACCCTTGAAGTGCAGGCAGGCGGCACAGATTTCTACATGGAAGGCTGTACTGTCGACAATGAGAACTGGACCATCGGCAAGATGGAGGGTCCTCAGGCTTTGGCTATGAATATTTCCGCTGACCGTGCAGTGTTCAACAACGTTCGTACCCGTTCTTACCAGGACACCTACTACAATGGAGGAACCTACAACCGAACTTTCTGGAACAATTCAGAAATCGAGGGTTCTGTAGATTTCATCTATGGAGATGGTGATGTCTTCTTCGAGAATTGTTTGCTCAACATCAATCGCCCTTCTGGCGGATACATCGTTGCTCCAAGTCACCCTGCAGAGACTCGCTGGGGCTATGTCTTCAACAACACCACCATCACCACCGATGACGTTGAGGATCCATCTCGCTACAACATTTGGTTCGGCCGTCCGTGGCATAACAATCCAAAGACCGTATTCCTCCACACTCAATGTGAGCTTAGCACCAACGACTCCATCTGGTTTGACCACATGGGAGGCCTGCCTGCCATCTGGGCAGTCTATGATATGTGGAATGCCAAGGGCAACCAGATGTCAACCGTCAGTCGCAAGTGCTACTATTACACTGACGATGCCGGCAATAAGATATGGGGCGCTGCCAAGAATGAACTGACAGCAGACGAAGCCGCAGAATATACTATCACCAATGTCTTCAGCGGTGACAATTCAAACAACGCTTCCGGCTATTGGAACCCACAGACTTATGTGGATAAGCCGGCTACACCTGAGCTCAATGCCGTTGGAACTGACATCAGTTGGAACGCCGACAAATATGCAATCTGCTACGTGGTAACCGTCAATGGCACGCCCGTTGCGTTCCCAACTGAATGCAAATACACGGCTCAGGCTGGTGACGTCGTAATGGTTCAGTCCGTTGGCGAACATGGCACTCTGTCTGATTTGTCAGAACCCGTCACCATTAGTGGCGACGGTATCTCCGACATCCATCAGGAAGAAAAAAATGTCTCTACCTCCTACGACCTGTTGGGGCGCAAGGTAAATGAGCCTTCCACTCATGGCATCTTTATAGTCAAAGGTCAAAAGATAATCAAGTAACCTGGAAATGGTCAGCAATCGCAAGTCCATACCTCCCTACATACGACGCAGCCTCCTGGTGCTCATCATCTTTTTGATGGGCATCAGCGTGGCTCGTTTCTTCGTCAGTATGCATCAACAGGAAGAACGCATCGAAATACTCGAGGCCCAAGTGGCTCAATTGCTAGCCGACACTACACGTCTCCAGATTCCTTCACAACCCTTGTATAACCGCGGCTACCATCAACAAAATGGAAATTACTATCACACGTACAATCGAAACAACCATAATCATTATCGCCAAAGTCATTCAACTCAGGGACAGCGCAAACCCGACCAATCTTTACGCAGTTCAGACGCCATTGCTGACAGTACTGCAAGAACCAATGTCCCACAATCTTCCCCCTTCATCTCTCAAACGGGGGAACGCCCTCGCAAATTCACCGAGCCTCACCTCTTTGACCTTAACACCATCGATAGCCTGACCCTCATCCGAATCCCAGGCATTGCAGCACGTACGGCATCGGTGATACTCAAGAATCGCCTTCGTTACGGAGGATTCTACAATCCCCGACAACTGCAGGAATTCCTCACCTGGGATGCCGCAAAAGATTACATGGATGAATGGTGTACGGTCTGGTTCACAACCGACGCCAACCGACTCCGGCTCATTCATGTCAATGACGCATCGGTTTCCGAATTGCAACGTCATCCCTACATCTCACACGAACAAGCCGTCGAAATCGTTCGATACCGTACACGGCACAAGCGACTGGCTTCAATCGTCGAATTTCAGCAACTCACTACATTTTCTGCCGAGCAGATTCAGCAGATTCTCCCCTATCTCACATTCGAATAAACACCACAAACCCAAACCTGCGAAAATGCCTCGAATGTACAACACGCTAAAAGCACTTATTATACTAATATCATTTATCTTGTTCACAGCATGTCGAGAAAAGAAGTATCATATCGGTGTATCGCAATGCATACACAATGATTGGAACCGACAACTCATCAAAGACTTGCAGCGTGAGGATAATTCCTATCCGGAAGTGGAACTGGATATCTCACACAACGTCACCAATGCATCGGAACAGATTGCCGATGTTCGGCGACTAATCAAAGCCAAGGTCGATTTGATCATGATCCTGCCCGAGACAGCCGAAGCATTGAGCCCCGTCGTTGACGAAGCAGCGGCTGCTGGCATCCCCGTCATACTCATCGATAGTGAAACCACAAGCACCAACTATACCGCACGCGTCTCGGTCGACAACAGAGACATCGGCATCCGAGGTGGTCAATTTGCCTCCTACAGTCTCAATGGTCACGGCAAGGTGATCGAAGTAATGGGCATCAAGGAATCCACATCCACACTCGAACGACGCAAAGGGTTCCACGAAGTGATTTCGAACTACCCCGACATACAAGTCATCGATTCGTGCGAAACGATATGGACCTATGAATCTGCCTTTCCGCTTCTCGACAGTCTGATAGCATTGCATCCCGATGTCGATCTGATTGCCGCCTACAACGACCCTTTGGCTATTGCAGCTTACGATGCCTGTCAGAAACACAATCTCAATAAGAAGCCGATCATCATGGGCATAGATGCGCTCGCAGGCGAGGGTCAAGGCATACAATGTGTTCTCGATGGAAAAATCGATGCCACCTGCACTAACCCCACCTGTGCACTCGAATCATTCCAACTGGCACTCGATATTCTGGAGGGACGTCCCTACGAACGCGTCACGAAACTCTCAACCCAACTCATCGACCGCAACAATGTGCAAATGGTGCTTCGACAGGAGCAGCACATCGAAAAGATGAATCAACGCATCGAAGCAGTCAACGGACGTTTGGGCAAATACCTGGAACGCTCCAATATTCTCCAACTGCTCATTTTGGCCGCAATCTTCCTGATAGCGTTGATTATCGGCTTTGTAATCTATGCCATTTGGGCTATGCAGCAACGCGCCAAACTGCGCAAAAGAATCGAAGACGCCACACAGGCCAAACTGACGTTCTTCTCAAATGTCAGCCATAGCTGCCGCACACCACTCACCCTTATCGCCGGTCCAATCCAGACCATCCTTGAGGAAGGAGGTCTTACCGAAAGACAAAAGGAACTGATTGCACTAATGGGTCATCAGACTGACGAGCTCATGAAAATAGCCGACAAGGTGCTCAATATGTTGCAGGATGATCTGTTTAAGAACGGCGAACGTCTTGATGCCATTGCAAACCAGTCTGTACAGAACACATTTGATTCAGCCGAAGTCCGCAAAGAAAACAATCGCATACCTTTCATCGATGTTGACGAAAGCCGCAAATCCATCCTTGTCATCGACGACAACGGCGACATTCGTAAATACCTCACTATGGTACTCCAAAAGAAGAACTACCTAGTAATCACAGCATCGAACGGAGAAGAGGGATTGCTTTTGGCCAAGCAGAACATCCCCGACCTCATCATCTGTGATGTCATGATGCCCGTGATGAATGGTCTTGAATGCTGTCGACTGCTCAAGGCCGACCAAGCCACCAGCCATATCCCCGTTCTGTTGCTCTCTGCCTATGCTCTCGACGATCATCGCATTCAGGGATATCGTTCAGGCGCTGATGCCTACATCACCAAACCATTCAATTCCGACGTTTTATTAGCACGCATCGACAACCTAATCAATAGTCGCAAATACATCAATCCCGCCAAGGACCGCTACAAGGAGATGGCACGGGCTGAGTTCAGCGATGTGGACCGCAGTTTCTATAACCATTTCCACAGTTTCGTCTCCGAAAATATCAGTAATGCCGACCTCGACATCCAACAGTTGAGTGAGGAATTCAATATGAGTCGCGTGCAACTCTATCGCAAGTGCAAGTCAATCACTGGCAAATCGCCCGTCGAACTCATCCGCCTCATTCGTCTGAAGGCAGCCGACCGTCTGTTACATGAAAGCAACAAGACCGTCTCCGAGATTGCCTACGAAGTCGGTTTCTCTTCACCAAGTTATTTCGCAAAGTGCTACAAGGAACAGTTCAACGAGTCTCCCACTGATGTACAGAAACGAAATAAGGAAAGCCAATGAAAAAAGACCAACCATCTTTCGATGATTGGTCTTAGAGTAGCGCCTACGGGACTCGAACCCGTGTACCCGGCGTGAGAGGCCGGTATCCTAACCGCTAGATGAAAGCGCCAGGGCCGTTTTGAAAAAGTTGGGTGGGTAGTGGGATTCGAACCCACGACATACAGAACCACAATCTGTCGCTCTAACCAACTGAACTATACCCACCATGTTGGCTAAAACTTGTTTAGCGGGTGCAAAGATAATGATATTTCTTGGAATCCCCAAATTTTTCAAAGAAAAAATGCATATTTTTCGTTTAATCTAAGCAATATTGGCACTTTTTCGCCTATTTTTGCATCTTTTAGGTGACAAAATTTGCATTTCTCGCAACTTATTATTATCTTTGCCCCGTTGAATATATACAACCCTTTTACCTCAAATAACAACAACTATGAATCTGTTCGATCAAATCAGCGAAGGCATCAAGAATGCCATGAAGGAACGTGATGCAGTGCGTCGCGATACACTACGCAACGTGAAGAAAGAATTTATCGAGGCCAAGACCGCAGGTGGAGCCAATGGCGAACTTTCCGATAGTGATGCCCTCAAGATCATCGCCAAGATGGTAAAGAAGGGCAAGGATGCTGCCGAGCAGTTCATTGCCGGAGGCCGTCAGGACTTGGCCGACGAAGAACTGGCACAGGTCAAGGTGATGGAGGAGTTCCTGCCCAAAGCACTCTCTCCCGAAGAAATCAGCGAGAAGATCAAGGCCATAATCGCCGAAGTGGGCGCAACAAGTCCCAAGGACATGGGCCGCGTGATGAAGGCAGCCACCGCAAAACTCGCCGGCATGGCCGACGGCAAGGCCATCTCAGCGGCAGTAAAGGATCTCCTCAGCAAACTCGGATGAGAACCGTCACCCAACGCGTCAGCCGTGCATCAGTAACTATCGAAGGTGAATTGCGCTGCCAAATCGGACAAGGTCTGCTTGTGCTCGTTGGCTTTGAGGCAGCCGACACCCAGGAAGACATCGACTGGATGGCCCGCAAGCTCCTTGCCCTACGCATCTTCGACGATGAGCGAGGCGTGATGAACCGCTCGGTGATGGACGTCGGCGGCGACATCTGCATCGTCTCGCAGTTCACACTCCATGCGCTCACCGCCAAGGGCAACCGCCCCGCCTACATCCGTGCTGCTGGCCGCGACATTGCCGTGCCGCTCTATGAGAAGTTTGTCCAGGCCATGGAGCAAGGCCTCGGCCGACCTGTCGCCACAGGCGTCTTCGGTGCTGACATGCAGGTCGGGCTCATCAACGACGGGCCCGTCACCATTTGCATCGACACCAAGAACAAGGAATAAATCTCTTATCTTACAAAGTTATTATTGCTATGACCATTAACGAAAAACTTAATAATGCATCAAACGCATGTTTGATTATCATGTTCTCTGGCCTAATTCTCAAGTATCATACAAATTGGGCTGCTGCGGAATATATTCAACTGGCAGGCTTCGGCCTCTGGTTTATCTTGATGGTCTATAGACTGTTGCATTGGAAGACCTTTCGCAACGAGAACATAGTGTTTCTTCTGATGCTTGGAATGGCTGCTTTTGTTCTTCTTTGCATTTTTATTGGCCTGGCAGTACAATAATCCAAAAACATCAATACCCTAACAATTATGACCGACAAATATCTCGACACCCTCAACAAGTACGACGTGAACCTCAGTGACGAGGAGATCGTCAACGAAGTGAAGCAAATCGTCACTGAGAACTATGATGCAAACAACACCATCGACGTTCTCAAGTTCAGCCTCGGCTGCATCGACCTCACCAGCCTCAACCCCACCGACAACGAGGAACGCATCACCGAGTTCACTCGTCGCGTCAACGACTTCGAGGAGAAATATCCCGAGCTTGACAACGTCGCTTCGATCTGCGTCTATCCCAACTTCGCAGAAGTAGTTTCCACCAACCTCGACGTCACCGAAGTTGACACGACAGTCGTGGCCGGAGGATTCCCCTCCAGTCAGACGTTCGACGAAATCAAGGTGGCTGAGATCTCCCTCGCCCTGGCCGGCGGCGCCGATGAGGTTGACATCGTCATCAACGTTGGCCAGATGCTTGCTGGCGACTACGAGAGTATGTGCGACACCATCCAGGAATGCAAGGCTGCCTGCCGCGACAAGATCTTCAAGGTTATCCTCGAAACAGGTGCCCTCAAAAGCGCATCGCTCATCGCCAAGGCTTCTGTCCTCGCCATGTACTCTGGTGCCGACTTCATCAAGACATCGACGGGCAAGATCAGCGTGGCCGCCACGCCCGAAGCAGCCCTTGTGATGTGCAAGATGATCAAGGCCTATTATGAGCAGACCGGCAACAAGGTCGGATTCAAGGTGGCTGGCGGTGTGCGCACACCCGAGGATGCCGTAATCTATTACAGCATCGTTAAGGCCGTGCTCGGCGACGAATGGCTTACCAAGGACCTCTACCGTATCGGCGCATCAAGCGCTGCCAACAATCTGCTTTCCGCTATCATTGGCCAACCTGTAAAGCATTTCTTATAATGCTTTTCCAGCGCAAGCCCAGATAGGCGCCTCGCATCAAAAGATAAAGCAGGAAACTGCACCACAAGGCGTCGTTGGCATCTTCCAACAGATGTCCTAAGGCATAGCGCATCACAAAGAAACAGATAGTTCCAAGCAATAGCGAAAAGAACATCTCACGTGTTGCTGTTGCTCCAATGTAGATGCCATCCCACATAAATGCCGCCACGCCGCAAATCGGTATGGCTGCTGCCCATGGCAGATAAGGCATTGCCGCCTCTATGATAAGGGTATCGTCGGTCAACAGGCCGAGGATGCCCTTACCTGCTATAATATATAATAATGTGAAGAGCAGCATCACAATGCCACCCATGACGAAGAGTCTTTTCACCACTTCATTCACCCGTGTCTTGGCGCCTTCGCCCGATGTCTGGGCAAGTCCGAAATACTTGCCGACTAAAGCCTCTCCGGCCAAAGCAAAGCCATCGCTGAAATAACTGAAAAGTGTGAAGAGTTGCATCAGCAGCGCATTCACGGCAAGCAGGGTATCACCCATTCGGGCACCGAATGCGGTAAAGGCCGTGGTTACTGCAATCAAGCAGATCATTCGGAAGAAGATATCCCTGTTTACGGTGAAAAACTGTTGATAACTCAGTTCATATTCCCCAGATTTATCAACATTACCTTGTTCAAAACCCACAGAAGGGGATTTATCAACAATTTTTGTGAATAACTCTGTTGACAACTTCATCTGATATCGACACCAGCAAATTGCGGCTGCCACACCCGCATATTCGGCTATCACCGTACCCAGTGCAACACCCCTGACCCCCATCCCCGCATGGAACACCAGCAGGTAGCTGGCTGCGATGTTCAGCAGGTTCTGCCCCACGGCAATATACAAGGGATAGCGTGAATTCTGATTGCCCACAAGCCAACCATTCATCGCAAAAAGCGCAAGGACCGCGGGTGCAGCCCAGATTCGCACACGGAAATACTGCAACGCCAAAGTCCACACCTGATTGGTAGGAGAAATGATGATGTGCGAAATCCACTCCATAGGTCGCTGGATGGCAAAGATGCCGATGCCGCAAAGCAGCGACACGCCAAGTCCCATGCGCAGCACCTTCCTGACAGAGACAAGGTCTCGCCTGCCGTAAGCCTGGGCCGTGAGTCCACTCGAACCCATGCGAAGGAAGTTGAAGAGCCAATAGACCATATTGAAGATCAGTCCTCCCACAGCGATGGCGCCAATGGCCGCCTCGTTATTGAGGTGTCCGACAATGGCCAGATCCACGATGCCGAGCAAGGGCACAGTGATATTGGTGATGATGCTTGGGATAGCGATTCGTAATATCTCGCGGTTCATATACTAATGCAAATTGCGGAAAAAGATGAATCTGGGTGCAAAGATAATTATTTTTCTTGAAAAAAAGGGCATCTGAGCGTATTTTTTACCAAAAAAAAGAAAGGATCAAGACTTTCACAAGTCCTGATCCTCATAACATTTAGATAAACACACACAAATTACATGAAAAGCCAAACTTAATCTCCAAATTATTGAAGTATTCTAATAAAACATCTTCGTTTTTGCGCTGCAAAGGTACGAACTTTTTTCGATTCCCGCAATAGCAGTTATTTCAAATATAAAATATCTCACCCCAAATCCCCTCTCATTATCAGCATCTTGTACGATTTTACACCTAAATAAATATAGCATCGATAAAATAGCAAAAACGATGGATCTGATAATTTCGTAATTTCGGAATAACGGCATTACGAAATTAAGACATTCTGAAATAACGTCATTACGTCATTCCATTATAACGAAAAGCCCCTCAACCCACATATATACATTGCAAAATGCCATGTTTTTCCGGCTTTCAATCGATTTTTTATCCATTTTCTTGGCAGAACCTATAAAAATGCGTATCTTTGCGCCCAATTTAAGCGCATCCTCTTCTCTTTGCGCATAAAGAAACATAATAACAAAATCAAATAAAAGAAATGAGAGTAGCAATTGTTGGTGCCAGTGGCGCCGTGGGACAGGAATTCCTTCGCGTACTCGACGAACGCAACTTCCCTATCGATGAGCTTCTGTTGTTCGGTTCAAGCCGTTCAGCAGGTCGTACCTATAACTTCCGTGGCAAGGATATCGTTGTCAAGGAGCTTAAGCACGACACCGAGGACTTCAAGGGCGTAGATATCGCCTTCACTTCGGCAGGCGGTGGCACTTCGAAGGAGTTTGCAGCCGACATTACGAAATATGGTGCCGTAATGATTGACAACAGTTCTGCATTCCGCATGGATCCCGACGTACCCCTCGTAGTACCCGAGTGCAATGCCAAGGATGCGCTCGTTCGTCCCAAAGGCATCATTGCCAACCCCAACTGCACGACCATCATGATGGTGGTGGTGCTGCAGTGCATCGAGAACATCAGCCACATCCGCAAGATTCGCGTGGCCTCCTATCAGGCTGCCTCGGGCGCCGGTGCCGCAGCCATGCAGGAGCTGGAGACCCAGTACCGCCAGGTGCTCAACGGCGAGCCCGTCACCGTCGAGAAGTTCGCCTATCAGCTTGCCTACAACGTCATCCCGCAGATCGACGTCTTCACCGACAACGGCTACACCAAGGAGGAGATGAAGATGTACAACGAGACACGCAAGATCATGCACACCGACGCCATGTGCTCGGCCACCTGCGTGCGTGTTCCATCGCTCCGCAGCCACAGCGAAGCCGTTTGGGTCGAGACCGAGGAACCAGTTAGCATCGAAGAGTTCAAGGAGGCTATCCGCAAGGGCGAGGGTGTCCAGCTTATGGACAATCCCGAGAAAAAGGAATATCCGATGCCCCTCTTCCTCGCTGGCAAGGACGATGTTTATGTAGGACGTATCCGCAAGGATCTGGCCGACGACCACGGCCTTTCGTTCTGGCTCGTTGGCGACCAGATCAAGAAGGGCGCAGCCCTCAATGCCGTACAGATCGCCGAATGGCTCATCGCCAACAACGGGCTCTGCAAATAAGGCTCTTCGTCGAATTCGGCTATCAAGCCGTCGGATATAAAAAAACGAATTTGAAAAGAGGATGTGTTGCTTACCGCAGCGCATCCTCCGTTTTTTACCAACGGGCTCCATTTTGAAAATGAGAAAAAGCCATTACGTCAATTTCTAATGTGAACATAGCAAATAAGCCACAAAAATCTCCATTTCCATACCAACAGTCAAGAAAAAACGAATAAAGAAGACATCTTTCTCTGGAATTTCATTATATTTGCACAAAATATCAAGCAAACACAAATCAATCAAATGAAGATAACATTTGCCTCAATCATTCCCTTACTGATGGCCTGCTCTGTCGGTTCGCAAATTGCAAATGCCCAGGACACCTTCGAATATGGAGACTTCAAATACACCATCACCGGCGAATCCACTGTCGCCATTGCTGGTATCAGTAGCACATGCACCTCCACCGTCGTTTCCGCGCCTCAGAACTTCAAATACAACAATCACGGCTACACCGTCACCTCAGTGGGCGAATATGCCTTCCGTTGGACCGATGTGACCTCTGTCACATTGCCCAACACGGTCGATTCGCTGCAATACTGCGCCTTCTATTCGGCCGACAAACTCACCTATGTGGGGTTGCCAGCTACGTTGAAGTACATGGGTGACTACTGTTTCGCCTCGACCAAACTGACCAGCATCATCCTACCCGAAGGCCTCACGGAGATACCGGGCAGCTGTTTCTTCACCGTTCCCACCCTGCAAAGCATCACCTTCCCATCGACGCTGAAGAAAATCAAAAGTTCGTCGTTCTACAAATGTACGGGACTTACCGAAATAACCATTCCCGAAGGTTGTGAAGAGATTGACAAGGCTTTCCTCTACTGCACCAACCTGCAGCGTGTAAGCCTGCCCTCCACCCTGCGCGTGCTGGGCGATGGTGCCTTCAACAACTGTACCTCATTGGCCAGCATCGAACTCCCGTCTTCCTTGGAGTCGATTGGCGAAGAGGCTTTCTTCGAAGACAAGCTCCTGACCGAAATCACCCTTCCGCGCAATCTCAACACCATCGGAGGCGGTGCCTTCGCCAAGTCGGGACTTCGCACCATCAGCATCGAGGATGGCAATACCGACCTCAAACTTGTGGATGGATGTGTTTATAGCAACAACGGAAAGGTTCTCGCCCTCGCTCCCATGAAGGGGCTCACTTCCCATAATGTTGCCGAAGGTTGCGTAGGCATCGGCCATGGCGTTTTCTGGGGTAGTGAACTGCAGAGTATCGTACTGCCAGAATCGGTGGCTGCCATCGATGACTATGCCTTCTGCCAGTCGCAACTCAGCAGCATCAACTTCCCATTTGCCATTCGATATATCGGCGAACAAGCCCTTGCTGCCACACTTCTCACCAAAGTTATCCTTCCTGAGAATCTCGACGACATCAGCAATGCCGTACTTGCCGGTTGCACCAGCATGACCGAGCTCACCATTCCATCGGCAGTCAACCACGTCGATATCCGTGCCTTCTGGCAATGTACCGCCCTCAAGACAATCCATATTCTGGGCCAGACACCTCCCGAAGTGGAGGAATGGTATGAGGAGAGCGAAAATCCTTTCTTTGAGATTTCGGGTCTCACCGTGAGCGTCCCCAAGGGCACCTTGGAGGCCTATCAGAATTCGACCTGGGGCACTACTCCTTCCAATATCAGTCGAATCATCGAAGGCGAGACGGCCATTGTCGACCTGAGCAATATCGAAGCCGACGGACATTACGACGACAATGGTGGGCTGCTCTCCATCCGGTCACTCACTTTCACTTTCGACACCAACGAAGAGATTTCTGTGACCGAGGCTTTGCCCAAGTTCCTTTTCATGAAGGACGACCCCGTGACAGGTCCTCAAATGAAAGATGTTGCCAATTGGAAGATCGAAAAGACTGCAAGCAATATCGCCACAGTGACTCCACTCGACGCTTCAGGCAATGCAATGTCTTTCGAACTAGCCAAGGGCTTCAACTATTATCTCACTCTGCCCCACGGCGAGTTCACCACGCCCACAGCTACCAGCGAACACCTCGTGATTGCCATTGCAGCGGCTACCCCCGAACCCATGGAGGTGCTCAGCATTGATCCTGCCGATGGTTCTACTCTCGAAGAGATTACGGGCATCACCCTAGTCTTCGATCGTGATATCTATGTAGAGAACTGGAATGTGAATCTCAGCCTGACCAAGGCGAACGGCGAACCCGTGGAAGTAGACTACTGGTACGCTCTTGCTTCCGATACGGATAGCCGCACAGCCACCATTCATCCCGTCACCGTGGACGGATGGTACGCATACATGGATCCTATCCTGCTTGATGCAGGTGAAGAATACACGCTGAACATCCCCGCAGGCATTATCAAGAGCAAGGAGAACAATGCCCCAAATCCTTCCATCACACTTGCCTATCAAGGATATGACAGCATTCCCAACATCATCCCAGTAACCGTTACTCCTGCCGACGGCTCAGAGGCGAGCAGCATCTCTGGCATCAGCCTCACCTTCGACGAAGACGTTGTCGTGCTCTCTCAACTGCCCAAGGTGGTTCTGACACGCGACAGCATCAACGGCCCGGCCGTCGAGGTAGAGGGCTGGTACGCTCAGGTCAACCGCCGCGACAACAAGCGCGTCGAGGTCGTACCTGGATATATGGACGGCAACGTATTCTACACCGAAGCAGTAGAAATCGACCCATCGGTAACCTATTTCGTACAGTTGCCCAAAGGCATCTGTAAGGGCAACGTCACAGGAGGGCGCAGTGCAGCACTATCAATCTGCCTCAACCCGGGAGGTAGTGCCATCAGTACCATTCGCGACGATATGCCAAGCCTGCGCAGCACCAAGAGCTGGCAGCACGGACAGATACAAATCATAAAGGATAGCCGAACATACAATGCGGCTGGACTCATCATCAAATAACACCAACCCCTTAATTCAATTTTATTATGAAAAAACTATTACTATCTCTCTGCGCCGCCATCGTTGCCGTGGCAGCACAGGCACAATTAGTCCCGGTGTCAACAGACCCCGCTGACGGCAGTTCTGCCGAATTCATCCGCATCATCGAGGCTGTCTTCGATGAAGACATTTCGGTTAATTCTGACAACATGATCCTCACCAAGGGGAGCGAGGACGGCGAAGAAATCAAAGCCACCTGGGGCAAGTATGCAAGCGGCAAAACCGTTCGTTTCTTCATGTGGGACGAGTACTATGAAGGCTACGAGAGCGTAACCCTCGAACCAGGTGTCGATTACTTCCTCACTATTCCCCAGGGCCTCGTGACCGGCAAGACCAGTGGCCTCACCAACGACAAGATTGTCATCAAGGTGACAGGCAAGGAGGCAGGCCTGAAACTCACATCCATCACTCCTTACGACGGCAGCACAGCCGAGCAGATCCGCATCGTCGAGGCAGTCTTTGAAGAGGATGTAGAAGCAGTGACCGAGAACCTCAAGGTAACCAAAGGCAGCCCCGAAGGCGATCCTCTGGGCGCACGTTGGGACAAGTATCGCAGTGGCAAGACTGTGCGCTTCTTCATGTGGGATGAGTACTACGAAGGCTACGACAAGATCGCTCTTGAGCCAGGCGAGACCTACTACATCACCATCCCCGCAGGAGCCGTGAAGGGCACCAGTGGCAAGGTTAACGACGAAATCGTCGTCAAGGTAACCGGTGCTGCTCTCGAACTCAAGCCCGTTAGCACCACTCCAGCCGATGGCGACGTAATGAAGACCTTCTACAACATCACACTCAACTTCAACACCCGCGTTTCGATGGTTGCAGGCATTATGCCAACCTTCACCAAGGATTCGCCTACAGGCACCGATCTGGCTGACCAGTGGAACGGCTCGGCTGGCACCAACTCCGTCACCTATTGGATTGAAGACCTCGACGGATATGTCGATCCAAAGACCCTCGATGCAGGTGCAACCTACTACATCACCATCCCAGCTGGCGCCATCAAGAACGATGCCGGCACCACCACCGATGAGATTGTAATCACCATCAAGGGCGAGCAGCCATTCCTCACCGTCGTTTCCACCACCCCCGCAAGCGGCTCCGAGGCTACCGAGTTCACCAACCTCGAAGTTAATTTCGGCGAGATCGTCACCGTCGATAGGGATCTCTCCGCAGCCATCCACAAGGGCAGCAAGGACGGCGAGGTTGTCAACGCATATTGGGGCGTTCGCGCCATCACCGACGGCATCATCGTCTATACCCTCGACGAGTACTATGAAGGTCCCGAGGCCGTTCCGTTCGAGCCAGGCAACAAGTACTATGTGGTTATCCCCGCTGGTATCGCCAAGAATGCAGCAGGCGCCATCAACGACGAGATCGTAGTTGAGTTCGTTTGCCCAGCTGCACCACTCGAATTCGTATCCTCTACTCCAGCCGACGGCGAGGTAGTTGCAGAGGCATTCAGCACTATCACCCTCACCTTCTCCGACGACGTGCAGGTAGTCACCAAGGACTGCGGCGCTACCCTCAAGGATGCCGAAGGCAACAACTACGGCGCTGAGTTCTGGTTCGCATTCCCAGGCGACGACAGCAAGTCGATCAATGTCATTGCACAGGATATGGACTACTTCGTGACCACTGTCACTCTCGAGAAGAATCAGACCTACACCTTCACCGTTCCTGCAGGCGTAATCAGCAATGCAGCAGGTGGCACCAATAGCGAAATCGTCATCACCCTCAAGGGCGAACAGGACACGACAGCCATCAGCACCCTCGCAGGCAATAAGGAAGTGAAGAGCCAGAAGGTGCTCCGCAACGGTGAGTTGCAAATCATCATTGGCAACAACATCTACAATGCCAATGGCGCTAAGGTCAAATAATCTACGATTAAATATCGAATAAACAAAATCAGCCTGACTGGAACTTTCCAGCCAGGCTATTCTCTTTATCAATCTTCGGGAATCTCATCTTCGCAAGATTTTCCTTCCATTGCAAATGATTAATCCCCAAGAATCAGAAGCGACCTTTTGCCCTTGCAGATTGTAGTATTGCATATTCATTGTTTGGTTGTCATATGAAATCGTTTGAATAGGAGTCATATCAGTGAAATCCAACACTGGATGCTTGCTTCCAACCTTCCAATGGCAGGCATCAGGAATATCGGGGACAACCCTATTCAACTCATTGACCAGATCTTCGGAAGCGAATTCTTCAGCCGTAAGCTGACGAATGTTCTCGCCAAGCAATTCGGCACCAGTCCAAACCGGTTGTTTCGCCTCCTCGAGGGCAATCCAATAGCAGTTATCGACCTGGGCATCGGCATGAACATCGAAAGCGAGCGAGCCATTGTTGCGACGCTTCACGCGCAGATAGACATAACTGATGCAGTTGTTCACCACGCACGAGTTTCCGTCCCTCACACCGATGCGCCCTACAAGGCCGCCCATATCGTTCTTGCCAAAGACCCAGCCTTCGGCATAGCAATTCTGCATCGTGGTAGTGCCTTCGAGGGTACCTGCCAGCAATCCGCCCTTCGAGCCACCGCCCTCGCTGTAGCAGCTATCCACGGCACAGTTGAGCAGTTCGCTATCGATTACCTGCCCAGCAAGCACGCCGAATTGTGCATTGGTCAGAAAATAGGAGTCAGTGATGCGTAGGTTCCTGATGCTGGCCCCTTTGCACATCGAGAAGAGTCCAACATAGGTGATACTTTGATCCCAAACATAAAGACCGCTGATAGTATGTCCTCCTCCATCAAACGAACCTTCGAAATAGGTGCTCACACCATCCTTCACATGCCCACCGATGATAGGTGTGCGCTTGAAGACCGACGAGTCAGCCGGATAGTCGGCATACTCGTTTGGCCGCGTGGTTGGGACGATGCGCGTGAAAACCGAATCGTTGAACGTGATGTCGGTTGTCATCAGATAGAATACACCCTTTGTGCAGGAAGGATCTGCGTTCAGATCGGCAGCAAGTTTTGCCAGTTCTTCAGCTGTAGAAATAAGATAGGGACTCTCTTCGGTCCCATTACCGCCAGCATACGACGATGCGATGGTTTGGCCATCCCAACCCGAAGCCATCATATAAGCCGGGAGGAAGGACAATGCAAATAGTAGAAACTTCTTCATTGGTAATTAATTTGGTTTGCATGTGTGATTAAACGAATCTTTCAAGGCTGGGAATCTGCGTCCAACCGCTGCAAAGATACAAACTATTGTCCAAATCTCCAAATTTTCAGTACAAAAACTAATAATATTCGAAGGATAATCATCTTTTTTCGCCGTATGACCTTTCTTGGCCAAGATTGGTTATTCTTCTGTGGGAGTATGACCTTTCTTGGCCAAGATTGGTCATGCGAAGATTGAAGCATACATATTTGATATTTGAAATTGTTATGCCGCGATGAAAGCATGACCAATCTTGGCCATAATTGGTTATGCTCCGTTTGGATAAAGCACTCTGTCGGACGAGATAGTGCTTGCTGCGATAGCGGCATGACCATTCTTGGCCAAGACTGGTTATTCTTCTGTGAGAGCATAACCTTTCTTGGCCAAGATTGGTTATGCTCCGGTTGGAAAGAGTACTCTGTAGGCCGTCAGAGTGCTTGCTACGATAGAAGTATGACCAATCTTGGCCGAGATTGGTTATTCTTCTGTGGGAGCATGACCTTTTTTGGCCAAGATTGGTCATACTACGAACGCGAAGAGCGAATTAAGGTTCAAGATTGATTTTCCGACAAAATCGATGCACACTTTTGGCAATATTGTGCATTATCTACGTTCCAAAAGGGGCAAAAACGGGCATTTTGGAGGTATAACCCGCTGAATTTCGCGTCAATCGCTTTGCTGGCTCATTTTTTTTGTATAACTTTGCATCGTTTATTTAGAGCAATCGTTGTCATTATTCAAAAAAAGAAACAACAAAGAAACAATTTAAATATACATTATTTAATTTATGGCACTAAAGATTATCGTACTTGCCAAGCAGGTACCAGACACCCGCAACGTGGGTCCTGACGCCATGACTCCCGAAGGAACCGTCAATCGTGCTGCCCTTCCTGCAGTCTTCAATCCCGATGACCTCAATGCACTCGAGCAGGCACTTCGCCTCAAGGAGCAGTTCCCAGGTTCCACCGTTTCGGTCGTTACCATGGGTCTTCCAAAGTCTGCAGAGGTGATTCGTGAAGCGCTCTATCGTGGCGCTGATGCCGGTTATGTAATCACCGACCGCTGCCTCGGCGGCGCCGATACCCTTGCTACCTCTTACACCATTGCCCAAGCTATCAAGAAGATTGGTGGATTTGACATCATCCTTGGTGGTCGTCAGGCCATCGACGGCGACACGGCACAGGTGGGTCCCCAGGTAGCAGAGAAACTTGGTCTGACCCAAGTGACCTATGCAGAGGAAATTCTCAGCCTTGACCCAGAGGCCAAAAAGGTCATTATCAAGCGTCACATCGACGGTGGTGTTGAGACCGTTGAGGCTCCACTCCCACTCGTTGTCACCGTGAATGGTTCGGCTGCTCCCTGCCGTCCACGCAACGCCAAGCGCGTCATGAAGTATAAGAACGCTACAGCTCCTGCCGAGCGCACTCCCGAACAGGCTGAGAAATTGGCTGCAGCCATCGCTGTCAAGCCTTACCTCAACATCACCCAGTGGGGTGCTGCCGACATCGACGCCGACATGAAGCAGGTGGGCAAGACCGGTTCTCCGACCAACGTGAAGACCGTGAAGAACATCGTCTTCAAGGCCAAGGAGAGCAAGACCCTCACCAGCAGCGATGCCGACGTAGAGGGACTGATTGTAGAATTGTTGAACGATAAGATTATTGGCTAATAGTATGAACAGCGTATTTGTATATTGCGAAATCGAAGGCAAGACCGTCAAGGACGTCAGCCTCGAACTCCTGACCAAGGGTCGCAAGCTCGCCAATACTCTTGGCGTACAGTTGGAGTGTGTCTGCGCCGGCTCTGGCCTCGATGGTATCGAGAACCAGGTGATGAAGTATGGCGTTGACCGTGTACACGTCTTCGACGCTCCAGGTCTCTTCCCCTACACTTCCAATCCACACACCGCCATTCTCGTCAACCTCTTCAAGGAGGAGGATCCTCAGATCTGCCTGATGGGTGCCGACGTGGTAGGCCGCGACCTCGGTCCTCGCGTATCGTCTGCCCTCTTCAGCGGCCTCACTGCCGACTGCACCGAGCTTGAGATTGGTGATTTCGACATGAATGTTGGCTTTGATGCAAACATGAAGCCCATCTCTAAGCATTACGAGAACAAACTCTATCAGATTCGTCCAGCCTTTGGCGGCAATATTGTTGCCACCATCGTCAACCCCGAGCATCGTCCACAGATGGCCACCGTGCGCGAAGGTGTGATGAAGAAGGAAGTTCTCGACGAGAACTACAAGGGCGAAGTGATTCGTCACGATGTTGCCAAGTATGTTCCTGAGACCGAATATGTAGTGCGCGTCCTCGACCGTCACGTCGAGAAGGCCAAGCACAACCTCAAGGGTGCTTCAATCATCGTCTCTGGTGGTTATGGCATGGGTTCGAAGGAGAACTTCGATATGCTCTTCGACCTTGCCAAGGAAATCCACGCCGAGGTAGGCGCCAGCCGTGCTGCCGTCGATGCCGGTTTCGTCGATCACGACCGTCAGATTGGTCAGACCGGTGTCACCGTTCGTCCAAAGGTTTATATTGCTTGCGGTATCTCTGGTCAAATCCAGCACATCGCCGGCATGCAGGAGTCTGGCATCATCATCTCGATCAACAACGACCCCAACGCTCCTATCAACACCATCGCCGACTACGTCATCAACGGCACCGTCGAGGAGGTTATTCCCAAGATGATTAAGTACTATAAGAAGAATTCGAAGTAATTTTCTATAAGGAGTTAACGGGAGTTAGCGGGAGTTAGCGCTAACGCGCGGGAGTTAACGGACAATAGTAAAACATGACGAATGATATGACCACTTCTTTTAAGGATATCAAGGCATGGCAATTTGCACACCAATTTGTGCTACTCGTCTATGAGAAGTCTGCATCGTTCCCTGATTTCGAAAGGTTCGGACTTCGTTCGCAGTTCACCAGAGCCGCTGTCTCCATCCCGGCAAATATAGCAGAAGGATACCGAAAACTCGGGAAAGCCGACAAACTCCGTTTCCTGAATATATCTCAAGCGAGTTTGGAAGAATGCCGCTACTACATTCTTCTGTCGAAAGACTTGAAATATATTACAGAAGGAGAATATCAATTGCTTTCTGAGTCGGTCGAAAAGACCAGCTGGTATCTGAATGCCTATGCTAACGGAATACAGAACAACAATGCT
This sequence comes from Bacteroidales bacterium, assembly GCA_045545875.1. Taxonomy (GTDB): domain Bacteria; phylum Bacteroidota; class Bacteroidia; order Bacteroidales; family UBA3663; genus Liminaster. The sequence goes on along the minus strand of JAZQBS010000108.1, from coordinate 8,449 downwards.
CTCAAGACGTTCCTGACGTCCATAGTATCGTTGTTTCCATTCTAAAAGCAGCTGTTCCCAATAATTCCTGTTTACTCCAGCGAAGCTAACTTCTGTTAACTCCTTAAAACAATAACCCCAATGAGGTATCGTCCGTTAACTCCCGTTAACTCCCGATAACTCCCATTAACTCCCCAAACAAAACAATGGCAAATTTCTATACTGATCATCCCGAACTGAAGTTCGAGCTTGAGAATAATCCGTTGATGAAGCGCATCGTTGAGCTCAAGGAGCGCAACTTTGCCGACAAGGATGCCTACGACTATGCTCCCCAAGACTTTGAGGATGCCCTCGATTCCTACGATCGCGTCTGTGAACTCACGGGCGACATCTGCGCTAACATCATTGCACCCAATGCCGAAGCTGTCGATGCCGAAGGTCCTCATTGTGAGAACGGTCGCGTGCGCTACGCTTCGAAGACCTACGAAAACCTTGATGCTACCGTCAAGGCAGGTCTCTGTGGTGTCACTATGCCACGCCGTTACGGTGGCCTCAACCTCCCCAGCACTGCCTACACCATCATCAACGAGATGATTGCATCGGCTGATGCCGGCTTCGAGAACATCTGGTCACTGCAGGACTGCATCGAGACCCTTTATGAGTTCGGTGACGAAGACCAGCGCCAGCGTTTCGTTCCACGCGTATGTGCCGGTGAGACCATGTCGATGGACCTTACTGAGCCAGATGCCGGCTCCGACCTGCAGAGCGTCATGCTCAAGGCAACCTGGAGCGAGGAGGACAACTGCTGGTTGCTCAATGGCTGCAAGCGCTTCATCACCAATGGTGACTCCGACATCCACCTCGTGCTGGCTCGTTCAGAAGAAGGCACCAAGGATGGTCGCGGTCTTTCGATGTTCATCTACGACAAGCGCCAGGGTGGTGTCAACGTTCGCCGCATCGAAAACAAACTCGGCATCCATGGTTCTCCGACCTGTGAATTGGTCTATAAGAATGCACATGCTGAGCTTTGCGGAAGCCGCAAACTGGGCCTCATCAAGTACGTCATGGCCCTGATGAACGGCGCACGCCTCGGCATCGCCGCCCAGTCGGTCGGCATCTCAGCCGCTGCCTACGAAGAAGGTCTGGCTTACGCCAAGGATCGTCGTCAGTTCGGTAAGGAGATCATCAACTTCCCTGCTGTCTACGATATGCTGGCCATCATGAAGGCCAAGCTCGACGCAGGTCGCGCCCTGCTCTACCAGACAGCCCGCTACGTCGACATCTACAAGTGCCTCGAGGACATCGAGCGTGAGCGCAAACTCACTCCCGAGGAGAAGAAGGAACTCAAGAAGTACAGCAAACTCGCCGACAGCTTTACACCACTGGCCAAGGGCATGAACTCGGAGTATGCCAACCAGAACTCCTACGACTGCATACAGATCCATGGTGGTTCGGGCTTCATGCTCGAGTATGCCTGCCAACGTCTCTATCGCGATGCTCGCATCACTTCAATCTACGAGGGTACCACCCAGCTCCAGACCGTTGCTGCCATCCGCTATGTCACCAATGGTTTCTACGGCGAAGTCATCAACGACCTTCTTGCTGAGACAGAAATTGCCGAGCAGTACGCAGGACTCAAGGAGCGTGTTGTGAAGATGGCCGAGAAGTACAATGCCGCCGTTGCCAAGGTCGTTGACCTGAAGGACGACGAGTTCAAGGACTTCTGCTCTCGTCACCTCTACGAGATGGCTGCTGATACCATAATGAGCATCCTCATCCTCCGCAACGCCACCCAGTGCCCCGACCTCTTCGAGAAGAGCGCCAAGGTATATGTACGCTACGCTGCTGCCGAGGTAGAGAAGCACGCCGACTTCGTGGCCGATGCACAGCCTGCCGACCTCGACAACTATCGCAAGTAATTTTAATTGGAGTTAACGGGAGTTAATAGGAGTTAGCGCTAACGCGCGGAGTTAACGGACGAATGTACTGTTGGAATCCCATTTTCGATAGACGAAAGTAACGTCCGTTAACTCCTGTTAACTCCCGCTAACTCCTACTAACTCCCGCTATTTTTTGCTAACTCCCGCCAATACCATGAACTGGCTCAACGAGCTTTTGGTTCTTCATTCACCTATCCAAGCAACTGTCGTGCTGGCTTGTATCATTGCATTGGGCACCGCCCTTGGCAAGATCAGGGTTGCCGGCATCTCATTGGGCGCTACCTTCGTCTTCTTTGTAGGTATTATGGCCGGAAGCCTTGGCTTTGCCATCGATCCGCAGATGCTGAAGTTTGCCCAAAGCTTTGGACTTGTTATCTTCGTTTATGAGGTTGGCCTACAGGTCGGCCCAGGTTTCTTTGCGACATTCAAGGGCGAAGGCATCCGTCTCAATGCCATCAGCACCGTTAACGTCCTGCTGGGAACAGCGATGGCTTTTGGGCTGGCTTACGCTTGCAGCGTGCCGATAGCCGACATGGCTGGCATCTTGAGTGGTGCTGTCACCAACACACCCGCTCTTGCAGCAGCCCAGCAGACACTCGACCAACTCGGCATCGACTCGCGCAGTTCTGCCTTGGGTTGTGCTGTCACCTACCCTCTGGGTGTGGTTGGCGTCATCCTGGCCATGGCGTTCCTTAACAAACTGCATATTGCACAACTGGCCAACCACCCACCCCAGGACGACGGCAAGGAACCTTACTTTGCAACGTTCCAACTCAAGAACCCTGCACTCTTCGACCAAAAAGTGAAGGATATCGTTAATCTGACACCTGCCAAGTTCATCATCTCGCGCATCTGGCGCGATGCCGACACGACGTTAAGTCCCGTCGGCACGACAAGTCTTCAAGCCGACGACCGACTGATGGTTGTTACCGAGGAGCAGTATCTTCCGCAACTCACCGTGCTCTTTGGCCTTCAAGACAAGAGCCAGGACTGGAACCGCAAGGATGTCGATTGGGACCATCTTGATGGGCAACTAATCTCTAAGAAGATTATCATCACCCAGAGCTCAATCAATGGTCGCAAATTGGGCTCATTGCGCCTCCATAACCGTTACAAACTTAATGTAAGCCGCGTGGGACGTATGGGCCTCAACCTACTTGCCACCCCTAATCTGGTACTGCAATATGGCGACCGTCTCACCGTAGTGGGTCGTGCCGAAGATATTGCAAAAGCAGAAGCCGAACTTGGCAATGCCAACCAGTCGCTCAAGGATCCCAATCTGGCTTCAATCTTCGTGGGTATCACCCTTGGCTTGATGTTGGGCAGCATCCCCATCTTCGTACCTGGTGTCAACCTTCCCGTTCGTCTCGGTTTGGCAGGCGGTCCCATCATTGCAGGTATCCTAATGGGAGCATATGGCTCACGACTGCATCTGCGCACCTACACCACCCGCTCGGCCAACTTGATGTTGCGCGGTGTCGGCCTGTCTCTCTATCTTGCCTGTCTCGGCCTTGATTCGGGTCCTGACTTTATCAGCACGATGCTTCGTCCCGAGGGAGCGCTTTGGATCTTCTTGGGCTTCCTCATCACAGTAATCCCTGTATTACTCATCGCTTTCTGGTGCCTCAAATGGGGCAAGATGGATCTAGGCACAATCTACGGAACTTTGTGCGGCAGCATGGCCAATCCGATGGCACTCACTTATGCCAACGACAGTGTCGAGGGTGATGCTCCCGCCGTCAGTTATGCCACGGTCTATCCGCTCGGCATGTTCCTCCGCGTAGTCATCATCCAGGTGCTTCTGCTTTTCCTATTATAAAAAAATGTTCATCATTTATTTTCGTGATGATACAATAACTTTTCGTCTTAATGAGGAATTGGAGCAAAGGGTAGGAGAAAAATAATTATCTTTGCGGCATAATTAGTATCAGGCAATCATCAAATAAGGATAATGAAAGAATTTATCGGTGAGATGATGGGGACGTTTGTTCTCGTATTTATGGGTTGCAGCTGCGTAGCTGTGTCCATTCTTTTTGGTGAGTACAGCAGTATCTTCCAGATTGGTTTGGTGTGGGGTTTGGGCGTAACACTTGCCATCTTCCTTACCCGCAACATTTGTTGTGCTCATTTCAATCCTGCAGTATCGGTGGCGATGGTGCTGGCAGGACGCATGAGTGTCCGAAAACTGCCAGTATATATCCTTGCGCAGATGGTAGGTGCCGTAATGGCTGGCATGACAATTTACGGATTGTTTTCGGCTTCAATTGCCCACTACGAATCGGTGCACCAGATAGTTCGCGGTACTGCTGCCTCAGTCGATACAGCCCGCATGTTTGGCGAGTTCTATCCCAACCCTGGCAATGCCTCCATCTCTGTGGTATCGCTCCCCCTGGCTATGTGTGCCGAAGGTTTTGGAACATTCATGCTGGTGCTGTTCATCTTTGCCCTGACCGAGAACTGCAACGTGGGGCGTCCCTCATCCGACCTGCAGCCTTTGTTCATCGGACTGACAGTAAGCAGCATTATCTTCTTTGTGGCACCACTCACCCAAGCTGGCCTGAACCCTGCACGCGATATGGGTCCCCGACTCGTAGCCTATCTGGCTGGATGGGGCGATGCTGCCCTGCCTGACAAAGTAGGAGGATGGTTCTGGGTGTATGGACTCGCACCTATTCTCGGAGCCGGTCTTGCGACCCTTTTATTCAAGTACGTGCTCGAACCCATCAATGAGGGCAAGAACCACAATTGCGGATGCTGTTAAAAGTGAAACGTAAATAATAAACCGACATGAAACAGACAAGACTAATCCTTTGCGGCGGTTTCCTCGGAGCAGGCAAGACCACCCTGATCTGGGATGTGGCCCGACGGCTGATGGCTCAGGGCAAACGTGTGGGTCTTATCACGAACGATCAGGCGCCGGAACTTGTAGATAGCCGGCTGCTTAAGCAAGCCACTCCTCACGTGGCTGAGGTGGCTGGGAGTTGCTTCTGTTGCAACTTCAATGGCTTTGTCGAGGCCATTCATTCGTTGCGTCATGATGTGGAGGCCGACTTCATTCTTGCCGAGCCTGTAGGCAGTTGTGCCGACTTGACCGCCACCATTGTTCGTCCGCTGAAGATGTACCACAGCACGGAGGTAATTGTCTCACCACTCACTGTGCTGAGCGATCCAGCACGTCTGAAGTCAATCCTTTACGGGGGTAACGGCGGATTGCACGAAGATGCAGCCTACATCTATCGCAAGCAATTGGAAGAGAGCGAGGTGATTCTGATCACCAAAACTGACTTGCTGGGTGAAGAGGAACTGGCAAAGTTGCTCAAGGATACCCAAGCCTGCTTCCATCAGACAAAGGTGATGGCTGCAAGTGCAATGACAGGCAGCGGCATCGCAGAATGGTTCAACGAAGTGGCCAATCGCCAAGGTAAGGGCACTAAGATTCTCGACATCGATTACGACAAATACGCGCATGGTGAAGCCGTCCTCGGGTGGCTCAATGGCACCGTAGCACTCACCGGGCAAGATGCTTGTTGGGACACGCTGCTGAAAGACATCATGACCGCCATCGGCCAGGCAGTCAAAAAGGAAAGGCTGCATGTGGGGCACATCAAGGTGATTGCCGAAAATGGCAAGCAGTACGCGGTGGGAAACATCACCGGCGACGATTCCACCTTCCAATTGAGAGGTGCAGCTGGCACAAGCGACAATGTCCGACTCATCATCAATGCCCGAGTGGAAACCTCGCCCGAACATCTCGACGAGATGATCCGTAGCGTGCTGATCGAGGCCATTGACGGGAGATACACCGACGAAATACTGGCTTGGCGCTATCTGCAGCCCGGTCGTCCCAATCCCACTCATCGAATGGTTTGAAGCATAAAAATGTGTTAAATTTGAAGAAAAACAGCCCCTGAAATCGGCATAAGGGGCTGTTTTTACGTTTTTATGCAAAAAAACGAGGGATTTCCGTGATTTATTTCTAACTTTGTGCCGTAATTTGTGCGAAAAAATGAACTTTGACAAGTCGATCAACAAGATATTGTTGGCCAGTCTGGTATGTACAGTTTTCGTCAGTTATCCCAACCTGCTGTTCCTGAGTTGGGATTGGAGTTGTATTCCCATCGAACAACGCGGATGCTACATCTCCAGTCTGCTGATACGCTTCCTCCTGTTCTGGATTCTTTCGACGTGCATGCTGCTGTTCAACCAACGATGGCTGAAAAGTTCGCAGCTCAGGAGCCGTATTTTGCCCAATGCGGTGCTGGTCATTGTCGCCTATGGCATTTACAAGGGCATCACAGCACTTGTCTGTTCAGGCTTCGACAGCCGGCCCATCATCCTGACATTCCAGTTCTTTGTGCTCGGAATGATGGGACTGTTGCTGGGCTACACCAATTATCTGAGCGTCATCCACCAGAAGAAGGAAGAGGAGTTGCAGCAACTTAAGATCGAAAGCCTGCAAAGTCGCTGCAATGCGCTCACCAACCAGATCAATCCGCACTTCTTCTTCAATTCGTTGGGCGGAATCAGCAGTTTGGTGCGCAAGAAGGACGACCGACTGACCATCTGCTACATCGACCACCTGAGCGACATCTTCCGCTACATCCTCCAGAGTGAGCACAAGGGTCTTGTGACGCTTGAAGAGGAGTTGGAATTTGCCCGATCGTTCAGCGAAGTCATGGAGGTACGCTATGCGGGCAAGTTTGATGTCCACATCGATGTGCCCTCCGAGTGTCTGAACCTGTCCATCCCAGTACTGGCACTGCTGCCTCTCATCGAAAACGTGACCGTGCACAATATGATTGACAGCGAGCATAAGATGCGAGTCGATATCGTGATGAATGACGCCAGGGAACTGATGGTCATCAATCCCCTCTATCCCAAGCAGTACAAACCCGACACGCACGGGATGGGACTGACCAATCTGGAGAAACGCTTTGCACTGCTCACCGGCCGCACGATCAGGGTCGAGCAGACCGACAGCCGATTCATTGTCACATTGCCATTAGGATAGTATGAAAGTATTGATTGTCGAAGACGAAACAGCAGCGAGCGAGAACCTCATCGCCATGCTGCACGAGATAGATGGTGGAATTGAAGTCCTGAAGGTGCTCGAGAGTGTCGGGCAAACCGTCCGGTGGCTGAGCAGCAATCCCGCTCCCGACCTCATCTTCATGGACATACATCTGAGCGACGGTTCTGCCTTCACGCTCTTTCAGCAGATCGAAGTCACCGTCCCCATCGTATTCACCACCGCCTACGACCAATATGCCCTCGATGCCTTTGCGGTGAACAGCATCGACTACCTGCTCAAACCCATCAAGTCGTCCGAACTGGCACGCGCCCTCGACAAGTTCCGTCGATGGACCCACAGCGACGTGATGGACTACCTGCTTCGCATGATGAAGATGAACCCTTCACGTCCTGCCGACTACACAACCTCCATCCTTATTCCCGTCCGCGACAAACTCGTGCCTGTCAGTATGGATCAGGTAGCCTGCATCTACAGTTCCGATCGCCGGACGCAGATCTACTTGAAGTCGGGCGAGGTGATGCAATACAACCGTTCGCTCGACTCCATCGCAGGAAGCCTCGATCCCGCTCGTTTCTTCCGTGCCAATAAGCAGTATATCGTAGCACGTGACTGCATCCAGGAGATTGTGGTTTGGTTCGACAGCCGTCTGCTGGTCAAAATGCCCATCGAACTGCCCGAACCACTCTTCGTCAGCAAAAACAAGGCAGCCGACTTCAAGAATTGGATGACCTACTCTTAATTAAATAACAACTTCAAATGAAAATTACAATCTGTGCCTGTTCTTCCCGTACTTTCATCGACCATGCATCTGTGGCCAAGGTGGCAGCCTCTCTACAGCGGGCTGGCGGTGAGGTGACATTGGTGAGCGACCTGTGCGAGTTGTGCGAGAACAAGTCCGAATCGTTGCACGAGATAGCCGGCACAACCATTGTGGCTTGTCATCCCAGGGCCGTGAAAAGCCTGATGGCATTTGCAGGCCACACCGACATCCGAAGTCTGAATCTTCGCAGCCAGTCGGCCGACGATGTTCTGAACGCCTTGGATGTTGACTCAACGAATATAAGTTCCGAAGCCATCGGCGAATGGATGCGACAGATTGAGGCAATGCCCCAGCGCTTGGGAGAGGATGCCTGGTATCCCGTGCTCGACAAGGATGCCTGTGCCGAATGCGGCAAGTGCCTGGAGTTTTGTCCATTTGGTGTTTATGCGATGATCGACGACCGCATTCGGGTAGTTCATCCCCAACATTGCAAGAACAACTGCCCAGCCTGTGCCCGCACCTGTCCCGCTGGAGCCATCATCTTCCCAAAGTACGACCGTAGTCCCATCAATGGTGGGGAAGAAAGGCAGGAGAGCGCCATCCGGTTGGATTCCAGGCAACTCTATGCCCGCACCCTTCGCGAGCGACTCGCAGCAAGAACCTTCAAACCCATAATCCGAAAATAACCCCTCTTAACCCCTCGAACCCCTCATAACCCCTCATAACCCCTCATAACCC
>JAZQBS010000107.1:0-46023 GCA_045545875.1 Bacteroidales bacterium | reverse complement strand
GACGAGAAAGGGCGCAGACCATTCGAAATTGATATTTATTCCAATTTCCTTGTTTACATCGGGGCCCCCTGCCTAAGAACCCTTGGAATTGCCGGCAGCAAAAAATAAGTATATAAAAGATGTTTTCTGTCTTTTGGCAAGATAATATGGGCATGATTGTTTACCCATACTTTTCCCCAAACATATTGAACTACAGGAAAACCATTAACATCAGATGTTGAACCATCCTCGGCAAGAAGTAGTATATCATAGTCAAAAATGAAGCCATCGATATAATCCATTATGCCTGTTGCGCCATAATATGGATATTGGCCTCTTCTCTTTGCTCGTTGTTCATTTGATAAAGGAACTCTTTTTGAATCCTCCAAATCAATAATACCCCTTAATGAAACGACATCCCATCCAATGGGTATATCTTTCTTTAAGTCAGAGCTCCACACCATAGCCCCTCCGCTGCTTTTGTACGGCTTGCCATCCTCATTCGGGAAGTCAAACTGCACAAACCAGTAGTCATAGAGCTGTTTGGCGAGAGCTTCTAAGTTTTTGTTTATTGCACGATTGAGGATTATTTTTTTGTCGATAGCGGATAATAATTTTGCTATCTTTTTTTGCTCATTCAAAGATGGGATGAAAACCTTACAAGCCTTGATTTTGTCGGGTGATGTATGCCTGATACTTGTTTGTTGAGCTCCAGCACTTAGTTGGCTTTTGACAAGGGCTGTCGGTAGAAGATAATAGCAGAAACCTGGATAGAGCAAATCTTCATTGCATTTTACTAATCCTATATCTTGACTTTGAATATATTTCCCCGATTCTGGAATAATGGCAGTACTACCAATTAAACCAAAAGTTTGCTCAGTTAAAGGTGTGATAATATCTCCCTCGTTGAGAATAAACTCGTCCTTGACATTTCCTGTGAAATAGAGATTGTCTTTGGAGGTATTTTCTTTGAACCCACCATTCTGATAATCGAAATGACCTAAAGTTAATCTTATATATTCGCCTTCTGCAGCATAGTATTCACCCGAGAGGCTTGCCCCTCTGGTGACATCAAGCAATTGACCCAGCTTATATTCTTTCAGTTCCATTGGCTAGGATTGCAAATCAGTTATTTATTATTATTAAGTTCTTTCTCAAGCTGGTGCTTTCTCGTGTACCATAATCTTTCATCATTAGACATTGGAAATCGGGATGTACCGTTCATGGCCTCTAGCTCGTCTTGCTTCGCCTGCCTGTCATGTTTGCGTTCTATCTTGTATAGAACTATAGGAACAACTATGGCTGCAAGAACTGCCAGCAAAGAGAAAAGGCCCGCAAAATTATTAAGAGTCTCCATTAATGTATTCATATATGCTATTTGTTAAATTTTAATAGGTTTAATTGATTTAATATCTCTTCCTCCAGCTTGCGGCTTTCTTTAAACTGCTCAGTTAACGTAGCCTGATAGTTGGCCACACGCTTATTGAACTCTTCTTCTGTTATGTCCACATAGTCAATCTTGATGTCGAAGTACTGGCCCGCAGAGAAGCTATAGCCTTTTTCAATTACTTCCTCAAAGGATGGAGTAACTGAAAAATCTTCTACTTTTTCCCTTTTTCTGAATGTGTCAATGATGTATTTAATTTCGGACTTCCTCAATTTGGTTTTTTGGTTGCCGTTTTCCTTTATTGTCTCACCCAGCTTGCTTGCATCAATGAATATTGGATGATCTGTGCCTGATTTGTCAATAAAGACCACACTGACGTTCGTGCCGGTATTTGCAAAAATATTGCTTGGCATGCTCACGGCACCCCAAAGAATTTTATTATCTACAAGATGTTTGCGAATCTTTGCCGCAATACCACTCTTGGCTGTCAAAAAGCCAGTAGGTACAACGATAGCAGCCTTGCCATTGTTGTCATCAAGGCTATAAAGCAGATGCTGGAAGAAGCAGAGGTAGATTTCCATACTCTTCTTGTCTGCTTTAGGGATATTGGGTATTCCGGCAAAGAATCGGCCTTTATATGGATCCGCTTTCAAATCACTGTGATAATCCGAAAAGTCGAGTTTGAAAGGTGGATTGCTGACAATGTAGTTGAACTTTCTCAGATTGCCGTTCTTGTCCTTATGAAATGGGTTCTTTAGCGTATTGCCCTGTATGACATGCGTAAGCGAATGGCTCATGCTGTTCAGAATGAGATTAAGCATCATCATAGTGGATGACTTGTCGCTGATGTCCTGGGTATAAACCGTGCAATTCTGTTCGCCGATAGCGTGAGCCAATGCAATAACCAAGGTACCTGTTCCTGCCGAAGGGTCATAACAGGTTACGCTTTTGACATCTTCGTCGGGATCGACGAGAAGGTTAGCCATGATTGATGCTATGGCGTGAGGCGTGTAATATTCAGCATAGTTGCCACCGCCATTGGCGTTGTAATCGCGAATGAGGTATTCGAAGATGGTCGAGAAGAAGTCATAACCTGCTTCGAAAGCATTCTCAAATGAGAAACTTGCTACATCTCCTATCAGAGATTTGCAAAAGGCATTCTTTTTAGCCACACCTCCACTTATCAAATCTGAAATTGGCTTCAGGATAGATATTCTTGAATTATCCTCATTCAAGATATAAAAGATGCTCTCGTTCTCTTTGGCTATCCCTTCAAGCGTAGAGTCGAATAGCTCAGCAAACTTTTCCTCGTTTTGGCGAGGGGCAAGATAGGAGATGAGATATTCTTTCTTCAGCACAATGGTGTCGAGCATAGAATCGCACATCTCCTCATACTCGTCCTCGGAGAGTGCATCGAGTGCAGAGAATATGTTTTCTGCCTTGGCGAGGTCGGGGCGTACCTTCTTCGCCTCATACAGGAACTTGTCGTTCAGAAATTTATACAGGAACGTTTCGACGATAACGGTGTATTCGTTGCCGCTACCTGCCAGTCCGTTGCTGGTTGTGGTCGCCTTCAGGCGGTCAATGAGGTCGAAAGTCTGTTGCTTTATCAAATCTAAATCCATAAATACTATATTGCTGATTGATATTCACGATTGATTACACCACTGATATAGATGCGCGCATCTCTGTCGGAATTGATATTCTCGGCCTTGAAGCATCGGGTGACGAATGTAAGGATATTACGTTTGAAATATTCGGCATTCTCTATGATTGCCTGATTGTGGAAGTAGGAATCGTCCACCTCATCCTTGATGAGAAGGAGCACTTTTGTCAGTTTCTCTTTCTCTTTGGTCCAGTAGTAGTTGCGAGGTGTCTTGTTTTCGTCTTCCTCCTTCTGGCATTGCTCCTTCAGTCGCTTCTCGACGCGCACGAACTTGGTGTCGCCATTGTAGTATGTGGAGCGCAGCGCATCAAGCTGGTTGAGCTTGCGGATGCGTTTCAATATTTCATTGAGATTCTGCACCCTGTCGTGCATATTGAACTGCTCGGCAGATTCCATCTTCTTTTCCTTGAAGATACGCATGAACTCTTCAAGAATTGACCGGTATTCGGGATCCTCCGTGTCGATGCAGACACTTAGCTGCTTGCGCGTATGTTCGATAGCCTGCTTGAACTGCTCTTTCAGCTCCAGCTCTTCTTCACCTCTCTTGTAGAATGAGAATTGAACGTTTTCAAGGGCTGTATTCAGCAGATTCTGGACGCTTTCAATATTTTCGGAGTTCTCTTCATATCCGAGCAGGTCATAACGATTCCTTGCAGCCTTGATAAGGCTTTGCAGCTCCTGAATGTCGATGATGCCTTCGGCGCCAGTGCCTTGTGAAATGAGCATGTTCTGGAGGCTACGCAAGTCTTCCAAGGCATCGATGATCTTCTTGACAGCATCCCTATCATCTTCCAAGTCAATCTCGCGAGAGAAGATCTGAGGGTTGCCAAGCGTGAATCTGGCCAGAATCTGTTTCGCTTCTTCGACCTTCTTCTTCGCTTCTTCAAGGCTTACAAACAGCCTGTCGTAAGTGTCGCTGTTGTCTTTGCCGACCTCTTTTTCGAGTTCGTCCTGATAATCCTTGTTGGTCTTCTTGTATTCCTCTTCTATATTGGCGAAATCAACCACATAACCGAGCCGCATATTCTTATACGGGCGGTTTACACGCGTCAATGTCTGCAACAGATTATGCTCTTTCACCATTCTGTGCAGATAGAGTTTCTTCAATCTGGGGGCATCGAACCCCGTCTGGAGCATCTGATACACAATGAGCAGATCAATCTTGCCATCCTTATACAGCTGAATCCATTGGGCCCTTGTCTCTTTATCGAAACTATCATAGAGGATAAGCGCAGCGCGATAGTGACCTTTTTCTGGCGCTGTCTTCTTAGCCTCCATTTCGCTGGCACTGATACTCCGATAGACCAACGTGCCATCGGTGTCGGTATAGTTGTCGAGTTCGGTAGGGTCGGCGTATTTCTCCAGGAACAGACGATACATCATTTCCGCCTGCTCCTTGCTGTTGCATACGGCAAGCGCTCCAAGTGACTTGTCGTTGTTTGCGATTCTGAATTTGCGTAGATCCTCGATGATGTAGTCGAGCAAGGGCTGCACATAGTTCTGATGAGCATATACCATGACATCCTTGACGCTATTGGCTTTCACCTTGATAGCTTGAAGAATCTCCTGCATGGTAATCTTGAAGTTCGAACCGATGTCCTCACGAACCAGTCGCAGTGTATAGCCATCGGCTATCGAAGCATTGTAATAATAGGTGTGGATATAGTCGCCGAAGATATCCTTGCTGTTGTACTCCTTGCTGATGATAGGGGTGCCTGTCAGTGCTATTTTGATAGCATCCGTATCACTTGATATCAGATTCTTCAGGAAGCATCCTTGGGGATTATAGTCACGATGGGCTTCATCTATAAAGTAAATGCGCTTTACTTTTACATTATATGCCGATTTCGACAAGGCTCGACTATCGGACGAGAATTTCTGAATATTGACTACAGTAATTTCAAGCTTTCCTTCTTGATTGAATGTGGTCAATCCGCTGCTGATGATATTGGCAAAATCTTCGCGGGTTTGAACAGGGTTCACTTTCAGACCTCGCTTCGAAAATTCCCTTTGAGCTTGAATCAGCAGGTCGAGGCGATCCACGATAAAGAAGAACTGCGGAACGATACCTTTCTTGGAATAATAATCGGTCAGATATTTGACATTGTAGTAAGAAAGGGCTGTCTTTCCGCTTCCCTGCGTGTGCCAGATGATTCCTTTCTGCTCGCCTCTCTCAAGATGGTTTTCGATTGCTTTCGTGGCGAACAGCTGAGGGTAGCGCATAATGTGCTTCTGCAGTCCGTTGGTCTCATCGACGTAAGCTATGCCGTATTTGAGCAGGAACCAGAAACGCGAATAGCTGAAAAGGCTGTCGCAGATGCGCTTCGTAGGTGTGTTCGACTTGCAGTTTGTCACGTATTCCGAGCTATACTTGTATTGGGGCACATTGTTGTCCCTCAAAAGAATCTCTTCATCCAATGGAGAAACTGGAACATACTTTTTTTCTATCGGGAAGCTATCCTGCATTTCCTCCCGGAAGCAATTATATAAAGTGTCCTTTTTGCCTATAGTTGCATAAAAAGCGCCTTGTTTCAGCTGGTCGTCATATTCCATGTCATTGCTGAACACCATGATCTGTGTGATATTCAGGTAACGACGGAATGCTGGTGTCTTGAAACGCGTTTTCATGCGTTCGCGTTCGGCATCGATCCCCTCATGGTTATTCTCTTTTTTCACCTCAATAAAGGCGAGAGGCAAGCCATTCACAAACAGGGTTATATCGGGTCGGAAATTATCGCCATCCTTGCTGCCGCATGTCATTTCGGTAGCAACATGAAAGGTGTTGTTACGCTGGAAATTGTAGGGAGATGACAGGTCTATGATTCTTTCGCCAGTATTCAGCAAATACTCGCGATAGAAGGTCCTACCAAGATCATCATTCAATAGCGACCTCTGTATCTTGTCCAACATCTTGCAGAATGCCCCTGGTGCAGCATCAGGATTCAGACGGCTATATGCTTCAGAAAAGATATCTGTCAGAATGTTAGTCGTCGGGTCGTAATTGGTTTTGGGGACGTTGATACGATTTGTTATCAATCCCGTATGCGAGATGTATTTATATCCCATACTCATCAAGTGCATAATGGTAGGGAACTTCACTCTACTGTCTTCGCTGAACTTTGGCATAGAATATAATGATTTTTGATTGTTGAATACTGTAATAGCTTCCGTCACCTGCTTATTTTCTCTCTTCTCTTCCTCCCCACAGCGTCAGCACGAGCAGCCCACCAATGATGAGCGCCCACAGCACGTAATCGACGTAGGGGAAACCGATTGTGATGATGTCTGCCATAACTTTATTTCTCTTTGAAGCATATACATTGGTGGCCGAGGTCGATGACGAACTCAGCGAAGATGATGGCGGGATTGAACCAGCAGGGGCGGGGATAGTAGTCGGCGTATGTGATGGGGCCGTGGCGAGTGAGGCCGCCTATCTCGACAAGGCCGTGCTCTTCCTCGTGGTCGATCACTTTGCTGGATTTGCCGCCAAGGGTGAGGTAGTCCTCAATCTCATGGACGGGGCTGGTGGCGTAGGAGCTTTCGCTCTCGGGGAGGGTGAGGGCATCGGCATGGCCGGTGTCGAGGTAACAGCGCTGCTCGCGACCGTTGACCGCGAGGCGCACGTAATAACGGCCATCGTCCTCCTCCAAGGGCACGTGCGACGAGTATGCCTCGGGGCAGGCATCGAGGAGGTATATGGCTTCGCGGGTGTATCGGACAACGTGGCGCTTGAGCAGCTTTCGACCGAAGAGCAGGCGGGGGCGTGCGATAGGGATGGAATCATCGACACAGAACACGCTGCGCACCCACAGCGACTCCGAGAGGGGGAGCGTCAGCCGCAGGCAGCGGTCGAAGATGCGCGAAGTGCCGTCGGCAAAGGTGGCGGTGTGCAGGTCGTCCACATCCTCGGCGATGCAGCCTTTGGCTCGCAGAGGCTCCAGGAGGCTGATGGGGATGATGTCGAGGGAAGAACCCGTGTCGAAGAGGACATCGCACCCCAGAACATCGGAGTGGCAGAGCTTCGGGGCGTCGGGCAGACGGTGGAACGAGGCCAGCTGATTTACGTGAGTCGTTTCCATGGGTCAGAGAGATTTGTTGTTGATATACGGGCACAAAAAAGCCGGCCTATCTTGCAGATTTGCAAAATAATCCTTATATACGCGCACGTATGCGCGAGCGGTAATAAGATGTAGTCTTTTAAACTGAGAGAGAGAGAGAGAGAGAGAGAGAGAGAGAGAGCAGAGCCATTACATCCACTGTACGCACGATGCTACGGGCAGCAAGCTGCTGTCCGTCAGTGAGGTTGGGGATGATGGCGTTCGTTGTGGTATGCACTTCTTCTCTTGTCGGCATTCTTTGTTTAGTATTGCCCGCTGCAAATATAGCCAATTATTTGATTAGAACCAAATTTTCTGCGCAATTTTGCGAATTATTTGTTGTTTCGCAAAGGTTATTGCGCTATCATGGGGTGAAAAACCAATTTATATGCTCGTCCCATAGTAAAGTTCCATCATCCTATCGATTCTCTCCTTCATCTTCTGTCGAAGTTCTTGAGGAGCCAGGACCTTGATGCCAATGTTATGGGAAAGCAGACGCATCACCAGCTCGTCGTTGATATAGAGGTGCAGGCTAACGATCTTGCCGTCTTCGACATCGCGCACCACCTTCTGACTGGAGTGGATGGGATTGGTCTTTAGGTAGGGATATTCGCGCTCAGCGACCCAGAGTATCACATCCTGCGGCTCGGTGCCGTCGGGAATGGTCAGACCAACCATCGAATCGAAGTATTCATCGATGTCGAATCGCGTATTTGCACGATAGGCCACTGTGCTGGGCTTGAACTGGACGATGCGGTCGAAGGCGAAGCATGCCAGTGATTCGGGATGATGATCGACCGAGGCAACAAGATACCATCGTTTCAGGTATTGGCGAAGCTGATAGGGATGAACCACGTAGGTGCGTGGCTGCTCGGTATTGAACTTCTGATAGGTCAGCTCTATGGCCGTCTCTGACTGTATGGCTTCGAGCAACGGACGGTAGTGGCGCAAGGATTGCACATACTGGGGAGTGTAGTCGAACGTAACGATAGGGACGCTTCGCCTGTCGGTATGAATCATGGCATGGAAGTAGGCACAGACTTCCTCAATCCACTGCTGATTGGGCAGACCCTTGTAACACTCCAACTCCTTGATGAGCTCCTTTGTTTTCAAAAGCACTTCAGCGTCTATGGATGGAGTATAGATGGAGAAAGTCGGATCGCTGTACTTGTAATAAACGTACATCCCGCGCTTGTTCTCGTCAATCTGCACGTTCCACCTCAAGGAGATGTTCTTGAGGTCCTGGAGGATGGTTACCTTCGAGCGAACCAAGGGTTCGTCACGGGCTTCGAGTTCCTTGTTGACTTCTGCCCAGATCTCCTTCAAGGTCATTTCCTTGCCTCCACTGAGGCATTTGTCGATTACAATCTCGCGAATAGATGAATTGCGTGTGTTCGGCATAATGCGTTTGGCTGTTGGTGGTTGAACGATAATTTTTCTGCAAAGATAATCGTGAGCCGTTCACTGATTTTGAACACGCGATTTTTTTTGCATTTTTGCTAATGTTTTTTTTCCTTACCACTTCGTTTTGCCCTCTTCACCTTGCAAAAAAAGCAAGCCGACCTTCACAGGGGGGCTTGCTGACTTTTGCCTTAATAATTAAAACAATTATGCTATTCACTAATATTGAGTTTGCAAAGATAACCATATTTACCAACATATCCAAACATTTGATTGAAATAAGTGCTTTTTTTCATTTCCTTTTTGGAGATTAAACAAAAAAACGGTATCTTTGCACGCGAAAAACCGCTTATAATTTTAAATAGTTTCTAATATGTTTTTGAAAGACGCATTGACATTTAGCGCAGATGGCAAGACACTGGTTAAATGTGACGAGAGTTATGAAGGTAAGGTGGTAGTCCCCAGCAGTATGAGCGAACTTGGGCAGAGTCCCAGTAGTGCCTTCGCCCGAATCTTTTCTGCAATTATCTCCAACAAGGTGACGACCATCGGCAAGGATGCATTCCTGAACTGCGATAAAATCAACTCTGTCGTGCTGCCTGACAGCATCACTCTGATCGAGGAGGGTGCCTTTAGGGGTTGCAGTAACCTTACCTCAATCAGGATTCCAAATAAGGTGCAGAAGATTGATAGCTTTGCCTTCGGTGGTTGCTCGAAACTTGCATCGGTCGATATTCCTTCCAGTGTAACGGAAATTGGGATGTTTGCTTTCAGCGATTGCTACGGAATCAGGAGATTTAACGTAGATCGCGACAATAGGAATTATAGTAGCGAAGATGGCGTACTGTATTCCAAAGACAAGAGTGTGCTTTATAAGGTGCCGCCGTGTTTCGAGAAGTTCATCATCCCCAGTTCTGTATCAAGAATCGATTATGATGCTTTCCGCGATGGTAGCAAACTTACCACGATAGTGATTCCCACGAATGTGTTGGACATTGAGTCGGGAAGCGTCTTCCTGGGATGCAAAGACATCAAGAGATTTATTGTTGACAGGAGCAATCCGGTCTATTGTGATATTAATGGTGCGTTATGTTCGAAGGGCGGCAATGACCTTATTCGTGTGCCAGAAGGATTTGAGACATTCAAGATGCCGGACTGCATCCTTACCATCAAGGAGAGTGCCTTTTGGGGATGTGAAAAACTCACGGAGATCGAGATTTCAAAAAATGTGACGAAGATTGAACTTGAAGCCTTTACCGAAACCTACGGTAACAAGCGCTTCGTTGTCGCTGAGGACAATCCATGCTTTAGCGAAAAGAATGGAGCCATCTGCTCGAAGGATGGAAGGGCGCTGCTGCATGTCCCGGTTGGGTTGGAGACGTTCACAGTGCCCGACGGTATCGTCTATATCAATGCCGTATGCAACGACAATGAATCAATCGCTTTCGAAAACAACGATAAGCTCACCTCGTTGACAATCCCGAGTAGCGTCATGCTGATAGGAGAATACACATTCATGGGTTGTGAAAAGCTGGTGGAACTGCACATGAAGCACCAGACGCCTTTGGCGGCTTTCGATGAGAAATCGGACATTGACGTCACCAAGGTCACCCTCTTTGTGCCACGCGAATCAGAAGGGGCTTATCGTGCACATCCTTTCTATCGCAGGTTTGCCAGGATTGTTGGAGAATAAGACATTCTGCAATAGGTTTTAACGTTAATGAGCGTGTAATGAGCCGATTAGTGCCTCCGAGGGAGGACAATGACTATGATTGAAAAAAGCAAGCCGACCGTCAAGGGGGCTTGCTTTTTTGATGACTAAAGAAGTCGGAAAGAGGGAACGACAAAGACAGTTTTATCGGAAAAGGACCTTTCGACCATCCTTGACATACAACCTGCCTCTGATTGGCTCGCCGACACGATGCCCGTACAGATCGTAACAAACGCCAGGACTGACCTCGTCGGCAGCTACAGACTCAATGCTGTTGACCAGCTGGATGCTGCCAAGTGGGATGCGAGAATACTCAACATCTTCCTTGTTGGTCGAATAGGCGACATAGAGATAGTCGCCGATGATAATCGACTTGGGATATGCATAGCATGGACGCTTGGCCTTGCCTGAAAAGCGCTGAGCCTGCATCTCGTCCTTGGAACGAAGGAGCCATGCATGATCGAACTGGCTGCCATCGGCACTAAGTGTCAGTACGAGAGGCCAGCGGTCCTTATTGGGCACAGGATTGGCCACAAAGTAGCTGGTGCCATCGGGCAGGTTGCCAGCACTCTGCTTGCTGCGCGAATCAGGCACATCTGTCAGCACTGCATCGCTCCAAGTCTCGCCCTCGTCGATGCTCTCGGCAGCCAACTTGCGGAAAGTGCTTTTCTGGTCGCGAAACATCATCACGATAGTACCGTCGGGCTTACGATAGAGGCTGGGCTCAAGTTCGCGACTCTGAGTGTCGCTTTGTCTCTGTGGTGTGAAGTCGGCCTTATGCCAGCCTGTCTTGCCAGAAGGATCGTCGGTATAGATCGGGTAAACGAAGAGGCCCGGTGCAAAGTGTGCAGCATTGACGATACGTCCGCTGGGCATCACATGGGGGTCCTGCTCGAAGATGGCATCCATACGGCTGCCATCAGCCATTGTGACATCGGCTGGATCGGTCCAGGTAAGTCCGTCGGTCGAAGAGACAAAGCGCGTGTAGCCCTCGGTGTGATTGGCATTCCACGTGTTGATATACCCGATCAGCTCATCATTATAGACATGCCATCCGCCCGAGGAAGTGGAGCCATTGTCGATGGTTGGAGCAAGGACCATAGGTTCACTCCACGTGGCACCGCCGTCGAGGCTACGCGCATAGGCTACCCAGGTTTCGGAGGCATCCTCGTCGGTATGCGAGCTCTGCCACATGCAATAGAGTCCATCCTTGAAACCAACCATACAGACACCGTTGCTGAACTGGTCGGTCGAAGCGGTAGGAGCAAAGACCGTTACGGTCTCGAGGCCCTCAGGACGTGAGAGCCCGAGATCATTCTGGTCGGGACCATAGAGACCATCGGTCACCCAGAAGGGCACCGTGGCCAGGGCAATTAGAGTAGATAGCATATGCATTACTGCTTAGCCCCCTGGAAGGTGTAATTGAACAATGTGGTACGACGGCCAACACGCTGCTTGTAGGTAAAAGCACACTCAAGGTTGCGGTTTGCATCAATCGTTCCGAAGATCTTAGCCGCCAGACTGTTGGTGATATCATTCACCTCGAAGGCATAGGTGTCGTTGGCGCGAGAGATCATATTGAGGCGCACTTCGTGGTCGAGATTGAACTCCTCGCTATAGAAGTGTACGTTGACGCAGTAGGCCGTATCGGAGGGCACAAGGGACAAGACACCTGCAGCAGAGGCAGTTTCGCTCGACGAGACACGGGTGAAGGTGCCTGCATAGGTGCCCTGCACCACATCCTCAGGCAGTGTTCCCGAGTTGGTAGTAGGATTGAAGACATCGTAGGCTTCATCCTGATTGCAGGACCAGAGACCCAGCAGACCAATACACAAAATGATATATAGAAGTTTCTGCATAACGTTTCAGTTTTTAGATTAATATCCCGGATTCTGGTCCTCGGCAGAGATGGATGTGTTGGTCGAGATCTCGGCAGCAGGAATCGGACGATACCACTTAATCTCACCCTGCACATTGGCCATGTCGGCAGCCTGGGTCACATATTCGTTGAACTCAACATTGTAGCGCACGAGCTGACGCGTACGACGCAGGTCCTGCCAACGAGTCGTCTCGGCATAGCACTCACGTGCACGCTCATCGAGGATCAGATCAATGGGACGCTCTTCACCAAATGTATCGGATACCCTGTAGTCGGGTTCGTAAGCTGCATAGCTGCTGATTTCACCTGCACCTGCACGACGACGTATCTGGTTGATGCGAGCCAGGGATGACGACTCATCGCCCATCAACAAATAAGCCTCGGCAGCGACGAGATAGAGCTGGCTGAGGTGGAAGACCACAATGTCGCGATAATCGTCCTGGATGCCGCTCTGCTGCACACTGGTGGGATCGTCAAACTTCTTGACCGCAGGAACTGCAGCATTGTTGACGCGCAGATAAGAGGCGTAATCGGGCGTAGTGCGTGACGATACGGAACCATCAAGATTAAACTGCACGAAGTACATCGGATCGGCCATCAGATGGACATGCACAGAGTTGGGGCCTTCGCCCTTGACAAACTGTGCGGCATGCTCGGTGATATAGGCATCGACCTCATTCTTGGTATAGTACCAGGGAAAGTACTTGTCGGCAATACCCATCGTGGAACGGGTTGCCTCGCTGGCTTCGTAGTATGCGTAGTATCCGGTTGCAGGCCAAGAACCAAAGTAGTTGTACATCGTAGTCATGAAGGTGGCCTCATAACGGGCATCGCCCTTGGCCCATAGGTAAAGGGACTTGGTCGATGGTACGAGAGCTCCGTTGCAGTTCTTCAGACCCGTGACAGCGGGGTCGCCTAACTGGCTGCCATAGGTGGACTGACGAGTGTGACCACCGGTCAGCACATTGCCGGGATAGCCGTTTCGCTCATACTGAACTGAGAAAATCTCCTCAGCATTGCCCTCGTTGGTAGGATACCACTTGTCCTCGAAACTCATGGTGAGATCCTGACCTGCAATCGCTATATCGGCATATTTTGTCGCCTTCTGGAAGTAGGTATTGCCCGTTACACTATAGGTGCCCTGTGCTGCATCGTTGAGGGTGGTCTCAAGATCCCATGCTGCCTCAAGGCAGATGTGGGCGAGGAGGGCCTGAACGGCACGCTGGGATGGATTCCCATTGTGATCTTCGGCGGGAAGGGCACTGCTGGTAGCGATGCCCTCAAGTTCGGAGATAAGGGCAGGATAAAGCTCGCTGAGCGGGGTGCGCGGATAGTCGGTGGCGCCAGACTCAATATAGGAAGTGACATACGGAACGGCGCCAAACTGCTGCACCAGACGATAGTATCCATAGCAGCGCAAGAACTTGGCTTCAGCCGCATACCGCTCGTTGGCAGCGCCATACTTGAGCATACAGTTGGCCATATTGATAAGCGAATAGCATGCCTTGTAATAACTCTCGACAGTGCTGTTCTCAGGAGTGACATTATAACGATGGAAGTCACCAGGATCGGAGCTCTTGCTGGTCACATAGAGGTCGGTGCCCCACTCGGTAAGATCGACATTGGTGACCAATGAGCGCAATCCCGTGAATTCGGTGACGCGCAGTTGTGCAAGACCCTCGTCGGTGGCGAAATAACTATCTGCCTCAATATTTGCCCTATTTTCGGGTTCCAAAAAGTCGCTGCAGCTGGTCATACCTGCCAAAAGGGCAGCAGGAATCAGAATAGCATTGAATATCTTTTTCATAACATGTCGGACAGATTAGAATTTAACATTGACACCGAACTGACAGGTCACCGTGCTCGGTCCGTCTTGATAGGAAGAGGCTGATGCCCACTCAGGATCGTAACCCTTGTAGTCGGTAAAGACAAATGGATTGGTGACAGTACAGTAGATGCGGAATTGCTGGCAGCTGATCTTCTGCAGCCACTTGCGCGGAAGTGTGTAACCGAGGGTTATGTTCTTGACCTTGACAAACGAGGCGTCGGCATAAGAGTTGCATCGACCCAGCCAGTTCTCTGTACCCAGACCATCGTTGGCGGCACCCGAATTGGGGAATGGATAGGACCCGTAGTGGGTTGCCTGCTGATAGACGGGGTTGATGTAGGTGCCATCAGAAGCGATGCCATCGTAGTCGAGCAAGGTGCCGGCAGGGATGTACCAGTCGGCATTGAGATGCTGTACGCCACGAGTGTTGGCTCCGATGTTGAGATAATAGTTGAGGAAGTCACTATAGATGGTGTAATTCATCTTGGCATAGAGGCTCACACTGAGGTCCCAGTTGCGGTAGCTGAGATTGGAGGTGAAGCTGCCGGTCCAATCCGGGTCGGACTTGTAGATCTTCTTGTCATCATCGGTGTACTTGCCATCGCCATTTCGATCCACAATGATCGGATTGCCCTCGATGAGGCCGTAGCAGGCGTGGTAGTAGTCCACCTCACGTACGGTTTGACCTGGGGTAAAGCCCATGAGACGTGCAATCTCTGTGTCGGGAACCGTCATTTCACGGTCACTCACGATGCCGTCCCATTCGTAGCCATAAACATTGTTGTAAGGTTCACCAATGAAGAGGTTACCCGTTGAAGAACTACCGTTATAAAGGTTGCCTGTGCCATTGACCTCGAGTACCTCGTTCTTATTGTGCGCAAAGGTGAAGCTGGTGGTCCAGTGCCAGTTGCGGGTGACAATATTCTCGGTGGTAAGTTCAAGCTCGATACCTCGGTTGCGAACCGAGCCAATGTTGGTAGTGAGCTTTGTTCCACCAGACTCCAACGGGAGTTGCACGCTATAGAGCAGGTCGGTGGACTTCTTGTCGTAATAGTCCACAGAACCACGAATACGCTCGTGGAAGAATCCGAAATCGATACCGAAGTCCACTTCATGGCTCTTCTCCCACTTCAGGTCACGATCAATCACACCACTTGGAGAAGTGCCTTGAGAGTAGGAGCTGCCGAACGGATAGTAGGTGGTTCCGCTCAAGGTAAGCTGGGTAGCGTAAGCACCCACATTGTTATTACCGGTCACACCATAGGAAGCACGCAGCTTGAGGTTGGAAAGCCATTCCTTGGTGCTCTCCATGAAAGGTTCTTCGGAGATGCGCCATGCGAGAGCGGCTGATGGGAATGAACCCCAGCGATTGCCTTCAGCGAACTTGGAACTGCCGTCCCAACGAATGGTGCCGGTAGCCATATAGCGGCCTTTGTAGGAGTAGTTGGCACGCAGGGCGTACGACATCAGACTGGTCTCGCTATAACCGGAGCCAGAAGAACTGTAGTTGTATCCCTGGTCACTGGTGCCGAGGTTCCACCAATAGGTGCCATCGAGCACATTATTATAATAGAGGGACTCGTTCTCTCCATTGCTATAGGACGACGAGACAAGGCCCATCACATTGATGTGATGTCCGCCATCGAACTCATGGTCATAGGTCACCGTGTTGTCCCATGTCCAACTGAAGCCCTGGGACGTCTGACGACGTGCCTCGTTCTGGCTCTGACCGGCCGCAGTGCCCTGGTAATATCCATAACGATAGTAGCTGAATGTGGGCGAGAAAGTGGTCTTGATGGTGAGGTCCTTGATGGGGTTGGCCTGCAGGTAGATGTTTGAGAGTGCCGTCCACGAGAGACGATTGGCCGTCTCATCGTCGATATAGATGAGGGGGCTGATGCTGCTGGTGAACTGGAACTCGTCGGTATGAAGAACCTCCTTGCTACCTGGCTTGAGGTTGACGTTGCCATTCTCATCATAAGGCTGCATGAAGGCATTCATATGGAAGGCATTGCTCACAGCGTTGTCGCTGGCATAGTCATGGTTCTGTCGCGACAGATTGACATTGAGTCCTGCGCTCAACCAACTGGTTACCTTGGCGTCTATGCTTCCTTTGATGTTGAACTTATTGGTGGCATCGTTCTTATAGATACCTTTCTCGGAGTTATAACCCATGCCGAGGTGGTAGTTCACGTGGTCGCTGCTGCCTGAGATGGCGAGATAGTGGTTCTGCTGCATACCATCCTGCAAAACGAAGTCTTTCCAATCGTAGGTCTGACCGTTGGCCAGCAACTCCTTCATGCGGTAGATGCCCGACTCGCGATCATAGAGCAGACAACGCAAGGGATCATCATTGACCATCACAGGCTGTCCACCATTCTCGTTGGTATTCGAATAGACGAGGAACTTGAGGAAACGATACTGGTAATACTCATCGGCCTCCATGAAGTCGGGCATGTTGGTGGTCTTGCTGAAGCCATAGTATCCGTCGTAGGAGATGGTGGCCTTCTGACTGCGCTTGCCCACGGTGACGCCACTCTTCGTTGTGACCATTACGACGCCAGCCGTAGCACGCGAGCCGTAGATCGCTGTTGAGGAGGCATCCTTGAGCACATCGATGCGCTCGATATCCTGGGGATTGAGGAAGTCGATATCGCTGCATATCACACCATCGACAACGTAAAGCGGACTTTGGTTGCTCGAAATGGAGTTCTTACCACGTATTTCGATATTGAAACCGCTGCCTGCACGACCTGAGCTCTGGGTGATGTTGACACCAGCTACGCTACCCTGCAGGTTGCCCAGCACCGAGGGAGCACCCTTGGCATTGAGCTTCTCGGTATTGACAGAGCTCACTGAACCAGTAAGGTCGATTTTGCGCATGGTGCCGTAACCTACTACAACCACCTCATCAATGGCCTCCAGATCGTCGCTCATCGTGATGACGAGGTTCTTCTGATTTCCCAAAGTGATGATCTGGTCTTCAAAGCCGACGTATGACACCTTTATCACGCTCTTGGGACTGGCAGAAGGCAAAGAGAAGTTGCCATCAACGTCGGTCGTCATTACAGGCTTGCCATCGACAAAGACGGTGGCACCGATGAGCGGATTACCTTCAGCATCCTGCACCGAACCACGGACAGCCTGCTGGGCCATAGCGGTCATCGTCAACATTGCGACAACGGATGCCGCAAATGCTCTTTTGACTGATAAATGCATAAATCGTATTTTAGGAAAAGTAGGGCACCACCTTGCCGTGCAAGGCCAGGTGGTGCCAGAATATTGAATATATATCAAGCGTTATTTGAGGAGGACCTTGCGGCCACCTACAACAGCAAAGCCCTTGTAGCTGGGATCCACAGGCATGCCCTGCAAATTGTAAATCGCACGACTCTCAACCTTGTCGACAGAGATGGTCTCGATGCCCTGCTCCTGTGATGGTGTATAGGTCAGCTTGCGACCGGCATCAGCTGCCTCGCGAGTGAAGTAGCATACGAAGCATGCGTCGAGCTGGTTATTACCAGTGAAAACCATTGGGAACTCGCCCTCGTAAGGATCATTGCCGAAGTCGATCACTGCAAATGGTGCAGGTACGCCTACGAGAGTTGAGTCGAGATATGGCTCTGGGCTGATAGGATACTCGAGGCTCTTGATGATATCGTTGTCCTTGGTAGCCCAAGGAACATTAGCAACATATTCGAAGCTGCCGCTGTGACCGCCTTCCGGACAAACCAAATCACCGATACCCCAAGCTGCGAGGTACTCCCAATTGCCAGCAGTGGACTGTGAAAAGCCATACATATCGATACGGAAGAGCTGCTTGCCCTCAGGAATATTGATGGTAGCCTGAGCATTGTTTTTGATATTCATGGCATCTGGCCATCCATTGGCTGCAGGAACGTCGAAGCGCCACTTACGGTTCTCCATGGCGAGTGTCCAATCGTGATCCGAGAAGCGATAGGTATTGTAGTCGCTGTTGATGGTGTCGAGGGTTGCATAGCTCAAGTAAACGGTCTGTGCGAGAATCTCCTCCTCAGACATTCCAGAAGTTGGTTCATTATAGGTCACCTGATAGCCTGCATCTGCAGCAGCACGTGTGGTATAAACCACGAAGCAGACGTCGAGCTGATTGTTGCCAGTAAAGGTGAACTGGAACTCGCCCTCGTATGGATCATTGGCAAAATCGAGCACAGCAAATGGTTCAGGTACGCCCGTAAAGGTAGAGTCGATGAAAGGCTCTGGGCTGATGGGATATTCGAGCGTCTTGATGATGTCATTATCCTTGGTGCCCCAAGGCACATCGGCTACATACTCAAATTCTCCACTATGACCACCTTCTGGAGTCGTCTTGTCACCACTGCCCCATGCTGCGAGATACTCCCAGTTTCCTGCGGTGGACTGAGAAAAACCAATCATATCGATACGAAAGACCTGAACTCCCTCAGGGATCTTGATGATACCGAGACTGTTGTTCTTGAAGTTGATACAATCACCGAAGCCATTGGTGCATGGGACATCAAAACGCCACTTGCGATTCTCCATCTCCATCGTCCAGCCATTGGTGAACGCATAGAGGTTCTGGGTACTGGCAAGAGTATCCATGGTGGAATAAGAGATGTAAACTACGCCGTCGGGCAAATTCTGTGGATTCACAGGCTGCTCCTGAGCATTAGAAAGACCTATTGCCATAGCGGCAACAGCACAAAAAGTAAAAATTCTCTTCATAATGATATTGTTTTTAGTGTGTTTATAATAGTGTTTTCATAAACTCAAGTTGAAAGACTAACCTGAAAAGAAAGTCTTGAAAAATAAAACTCAACAACAGAGATAGGTCTTTTGTTTGAATTCTATTTTTCCATTAATTATTCATGTGTTGCTATTAGTTATTCATGTGTTGTGAAGGATAATGCCATTATTGCTAAATGACAATTACGTAATTCGCCGCAAATATATAAATAAACTAAAAGAAATGCAAGATTTCCCTTGCGAATTTGAAGAAATAGTCAGTGGATGTAATGGTTTTGCTATCTATATTTTACAAATGCTTCCGAAAAAGGCACTGTGAAATGACGAATAAACGATTTGCAATGCGAAGAGGAGGCGAGGGGGAGGGAGCGGGACGGGCGGCAATGACGGGGACAAAGAGGCGGCCAAGAACGGCCGCGACGGAGACAAAAAGGGGAGGGTCAGCTGTTGTTAATACGAGTGATATGAATCAAGCAAAAAAAAAAGACAGCCCGGGATGTGGGGCTGTCTTTTTTTTGCTCGGGGAAAGAGCAACGGGTCTTATAATCCTGCTTCGCTGCGGGTCAGGGTTTGTGGGGTGACTCTCGTTTGAAGGATGGTAAGGCCGGCATTGGGATCCCAAGAGAACTTCACGATACCAACAGTGTTCATCTCTGTTATCTCCTCGTGTAAATCGAAGCGATAGACGGTATCGTCGTAAATGAGATCTACCTGATAATCGTTGATGGAATCAGATCTTTCCTTATAGTTCCGAACGAAGACCAAATACTCTCCAGGAAGCATCTTGTCGGTTTGCGGCCAACTGATGTGTTCTTTGGGATGATCGGTAATGACGCTTACATTCCGGTCAAAATTGAGATGACCAAGAGTCTCTGCATCGGTCTTTTTCCTGTGATAGATTTCAAAACCGTTAGGCTCCTTGACGTGCAGATCCAAGTCGTCATAATTGTGCCATGTGAGCATTACCTGTACCGGGTGATGGAATACAGCAGGGTCGACGGGTATATCGATTGTGTCGTTAAAATCTTCGGGAGGAGTGACGACGATGCCGTCGCATCGGGAGAGGAGCCATAATATCAGCGGAATGAGCAACAAGAGCAGCAGCCACCACCAATTGTGACGCTTCTTCATCCTGAGATCGTATTCAAGCTGGTCGGGCTTGAACTCTATTTTCTCGTTGTATTTCATATTCGAGATGTTTTAGTCGGTTTCGATGATCAAGTAAGGCATTGTTCCCCAGAATGAGGCGGTATTCAAGACCTTGAGGGTGGAGCTGCCGTCGGCATTGGAGATAATCTGATAGCTGCCATCGGGGTGCGTGGTCAGGACCTTAGGCTTTCGCCCATTGATCTGAAATGTGGTCTGGGTGCGCGTGTCGACGCTCTTCAACAGGTTCTTGTTGACATTGTCCAGCTTCATCTTCGAGCCCTTCAGGAAGTTGCGTTTAGAGGCGATGCCCATGTCGACAAGATTCTTGTGGGTATCGATGATATAATATCCCCTGTAGATCATTTTGTCTTTTTCGGCTGTGGCTTCCGATAGTGCCAGATTGGCTGACTCCAGATCGGACACGTTCTGATTGAGGTCGGCCACGTTGCGTTGCAGATCGGCAATATTGCGCCTGTTGCTGGCAATCTCAGCCTTGAGGGAGGTGACTTCGGCTTCCTTCTCCTCCAGCTGCTTGTTGAGATAGGCAATCATCTTGGTGAGTTTCACTACCTGGCTCTTTGAGGCATTTTCGGAAAGTGAGAGGTTGTGAAGCGAATCCTGCAGGGTGAGGATACGCGCATGCTGACGTTGGAGCATCATCTGGAACTTGGAAAGATTGCTCATCACCTCATGTCGGGTCAATGCTACGCCGTCGGAGTTGGTGCGGGCAAAGACAAGTTCCATCTCCTGCTGCGAAATGGAGTCGAGGCTTTGGTTGACATCATCGACAAAACTATTGATCTCCATCAGGTCCAACCGCTGGATTTCAGAAAGGCGCTGCAATGAATCGGCGCGTTCACGCTCGGCTTCATATTCAGACCTGCTGGGTCCGCATGCAGAGATTGATAACAACAGACCGGCGAAAAGGGGGAGGAGGAGGGTGTTTAATTTCATATTTTATGTTTTTTAGAATTATAAGAATCGTTGTTAGAGACGCTTGATATGGTAGGTGCAGCTATGCCCGTTGATATTATTGGTCTTGATGTGCAGATTGGAGGAGCTGGCGTTGAAGATCATTTCGCCACTCTTCAGCGCACTGGTTTCGCCATGGAAGCCAATGGTCGCAATCACTGTGCCGCCATCGAGCAGGGTGAGCAGTGTGCAGTTTTCGCAAAGTTCCCAGTTGAACCGGAAACGATAGGGGCCTTTGCCCATATCGTAATCCTGCTCGCTCTGGCCTTGATCGGCACTGCTGAATCGATACTCGATGGGCAGGGGTATGTCGCGCTCGGACTGCGAAGCACTCAACAGCTGATGGACGCTCTGGCCGTTGATCTTGCTCTGGTTGACGGCCTGATTCTTCGATGCCGAGATGTAAAGCCTGTCGTTGGGCAGCACCTGACTGATGGTGAACACACCATTCCCGCTCGACGTCGGGAAACTGCTGCGGGTCCCGCTTTGCGTCCTGACGTTCAGATGGCAGTTGGGCAAAAGTTGCTCGGTGCCTTGCAGCAGGGTGCGGAACGTGAGCGTCTGGAAGTTGGACCTGAGATAGATGGTGTCGGGACCCATGAATGGAACAACATGGGAGTGCTTGCGCACATATTCGGGATCGAGGGTTGACAGGATATCGATGGTCTCGCCCTCCATTGCCTTGATGGGGAAGACGCCATTGCGATTGGAGACCTCGGCGGGAATCGTGTCTCGGCTTCCATCCAAATGCGTGATGGTGATGGCATTGGTGACGCCAGCGATTGGGCGATGGGTCAAAGAGTCGAGCACAACAAACTCAGCGACATAGGGCTCGGGCTCGAGGTAGATGACACGTTGCGAGTCGGGCAGCTGGGTGAAGTGATCGACGTTGTGAGGTTCGCGGTAGGGCGACCAGTCGAACTGTCCCGGCTTATAATGAGCCTTGCTTGCCAGCAGGTCGAGCGATGAAAGGATGGCACCGTTGCCATAGAAGCCGCGGCCAAGGCCATCGACATTGGTGGTGGCACTGCCTGTGTCGGAGCTGCCGCCACGCGACACGAGCTTCACCTCGACGGTGGCTTGAGGGATGGGCTGGTGCGATATAGCATTGAGCACGGTGAAGGCAAAGCTTGCCTTGATGGGGCGCATCCGTACCACCAGCGGGGAGGCAGCATCGGCCCATGGACGGACATCGACCTGCTGAACCAGGGTATCGGCATAACCATAGCCAATGCACGTCAGCTGCTGGAGTTGCCCGCAATAGCGCGTAGGGCCTATGACAGCACGGCCCACAGGATCGGTCACCAGAGAATCTTGTGCTTCCTGATGATAGCCATCGGCCCAGCAGATGGTGATGCCGGGAATCGGCTCTTCGGTCTCAAGGTCGATGATCTGAACGGGAACGGATACGGTGACGGGCTGAAGCGGGAGGGTGATGTGGCGATGATAGTGGACATAACACCGATAGGCTTCTTCCAGGCCATAACATTCGGGATGGACGTCGATTGTTCCTCGCGACAACCACCCGCAAAGAAGACTGAATACGCTGCCGGGAAGATTGCGGAAGGTGGTGGAGCCGGTGCTGTCGGTGGGCTGGGTCATGAGGATGGAGTCCTTGCCGAAGAACTGACCGCCTTTGTAGATGTAGTAGTCCTGATACGACAGGATGACCTCGGCTCCGATGACTGGGGTGCTGTTCTCGCTATCGAGGCATGTTACCTCCAGATCGTGCTGAAAACGGATGAGCAACAAGAACGGCAAAAGCAGCAACAGCAGCAGCCACCATGGCTTCCGTCGCTTCATCTGGAAGTCGTACTCCAGTACTTCAGGATCGAACGTAGTTTTGTTGCTGTATTTCATATAGATTATTTTTGCTCCGTCTTCTTGGGCTTATCATATTCGAACGACACCTTGAACTTCTTGCCTGGAATGAATTTTGAAGCAGGAATCTGGACGCAACCCGTCTCATCGGTCTTGACCAGAAATTCGATGTCCTTGCTGATGGTGACGCGAACCTGAAGATCGGGAACCAGCGCTCCATCGGGATCGAGAATGCGCAGACGTACCATCTTCTCCGGTTCGGGAACGGGCTCGGTCACGTCAAATTTGTAGATATCCTGGCCCTCAACGATATTGAAATCGAACTCCTTGCCGGTCTTGACATCCTTGAGGTGGAACCATGAACCTGGAGCCAAATGGTTGCCCAGCTGGTACAGACCTGTATTGTCGGTGCGGCAGGCAATCTCCTGGCCATCGCGGGTGAGGATGAAGTCGCGATCGGCAAGACATCGTCCATCGGCATAGAATGCCACATAGGAGAATTTGTCAGGCTCGGGATCGGCAGTCACGTCGAACTCGTAAACATCCTTACCTTCGACAATGTTGAAATCGAACTCCTTGCCGGTCTCGATGTCCTTGAGGTGAAAACCGATGCCTGGTACAAGATGGTTGCCCAGCTTGTATATGCCTGTATTGTCGGTGCGGCAGGCAATCTCCCGACCCTCATAGGTGATGATGAAGTCGCGGTCGGCTACACGTTGGCCCTCGGCCAGCAACGCCACATAGGTGAACTGATCGGGCACGGGGGTGGGGGTCACATCAAACTCGTAAACCTCGATGCCTTCAAGGATGTTGAGACCGAACTCGCGTTCCGTCGTGAGATCCTTGAGGCGGATATAGGTTCCCGAAGGCAGGTGATCGCCCACCTGGTAGAGGCCCGTGGAATCGGTCTGGCAACTGATGTCCTGGCCTTCGAAGGTGATCGTGAAGCTGCGCCCAGGGGTGCGCTGGCCGTTCTCGAGGAATGCTACAAACGTGGGCTTCGGCAAGGTCACGTCGCACTCGTAGATGTCCTGGTCCTTCTGCACGGTGAGCTCGAACGTCTTGCCGGTGACGGTGTCGATGACCGGGAGCACAGAGCCGACGAGTATCTGCTCGCCGACGAGGAACAAGCCGTTGTCGTCGGTAACTCGCTCGATGGTGCGTTTCATCTTTCGAAGCTCAAGCTTGAAAGTGCGGTTGGGGACACGGGTGCCAAAGTCGACAAAGCAGATGCTTACCGACTGGAACTTCTCACGAGGATCGTCGACCACAATGCCTTTGGGCTCGCGACGGACAGGCTTCTTGAATCCCCATCCGGTCATAAGGACCTCCAGCTGTCCCAAGTCGTCGATACGATAATAGTAGTATTCGTTGCCGGGGCTGGTCAGGACACTTTCGATGATTTTGCTCAGTTCGGGGTGAGCGGAAACGCTGGCGCGAAGGGCGCTCTTGTGGCGCTCGATCTCGCTCAGCACGAGACCTCGCAAAAGGTCGTCGGCTTCGCTGTAGCCAACCCATCCGCCTTCGGCGTGTTTCCATACAGAACCATCGTAAGACTTCTGATATATGGCTAAAAACGCGCTTTCGGCCGGTGCAATTTTGGTCAGCTGGTCATAAACCTGTAGATGATTGGAATTCTTAAGCGTGGAATAAACCTCCTGGGATGTCGCAGTTCTTATGATTTCCATATTACTTCAGTTTTGGTGATGTCGGTTATTCGGTAAAAGGGTTACAAGGTCAGAAGATCGAAAGCGTGGAAATGCCACACTTGTAGAAGAGGTAAAGGCCTGCAGCAAATTGCAGGAGCAGGAACAAAGGATTGCAGATGAGGAAGAGCATGTGACGGGTCTTGTGCTTGAATAGTAGCATTCCCATTACTCCACCCCATGCGCCGCAAAACAGCGAGAACAGGATCAGCACTGCCTCGGGAACACGCCAACGCTGATAGACAGCCTGATGCTTGTCCCAACCATAGAGGCCAAAGGTCACAATGTTCATCCAATAAAAGACTACGATGAAATATATCAGTAGGGGATAGTACATACAGATGAAGAATTAGAGGTGATACTATACAAAGAAGAGGATAAACAGGAAGAAGAGGAACACAAGCCCCAGAAGCGCCAGGAAGATCTCGAGCAAGGTCATGGATGATGCCGGTTTGCGGAGCGACAGCAAATATTCCTTTTCGCCTTCGTGAAGCTGGAAGGTGACCTTCGGCAGGGAAGGGCTGGAGAAGGCATGCGCGGACGAGAGGTCGGCCACGATGTCGGTGTCGAGGAGGAAGGAATTGCGGTCGAGCCAGCACTGCCCTTTCTCGTCGAGACGGACCAGAAGCGTGGGTGTGTTGGCCTGGTGGAAGGCTATCTGACCACTGAACGGATGACCGTTATGATCCTCGGTGAGAATCAGGAAGTCGCGGCTGCCGGTGTAGCTCGAGAAAGGAATGCGGAAGACGTATTCGAGCGTATCGGCCTGGAGGAGATAGGAGGAAGAGGTGGCGTGATCGATGGCTTCGGTCACCTGCATCTGATGCCCGGTCTTCATCTCGGGCAATTGGATGCGACCGTCCTGGTCGGTGACAAAGTGCCATGCCTGACCCTCGTACTGAACCTCAATCGGGAAATCGGGTGCCGATATTTCGTCGGTGCCAACCACATGGAGGATGGGGGAGATGGGGGAGTCGGTTAAGGGTTCAGGGTTAGGGGTTAAGGGTTCAGGGTTAGTGGTTAAGGGTTCGGGGGTTGGTTCGGGCTCGGGCTCCGGTTCCGGGATTAATGGTTCAGGGGCTATGGGTTCGGGTTCGGGCTCCGGCTCGGGTTCTGGGGTTAATGGTTCAGGGTCGGGGATCAAGGGCTCGGGTTCGGGCTCAGAGACTTCGGGCTGAGGTTCATTGGTCTCGATGGTGACATCGTAGTCATAGCGCTCGCGACCCTCTTCGACAACGAGGTCGAAGACTTGTTCGGTGAGATGATCCTCCAGCTGATAGTTGCTGCCTATCTGCGCCTGATCGGAGAGGACGAAGAGGCCTTCGTCGTCGGTCATTTTGCTTAAAGTGCGTGACAACGCAGGGATATGCAGCACGAACTCATAGTGAGGAACGGGTTTGCCTTGGCTGGAGAAGGAAATCACGACACGTTGCTTCTTCTCGAACGTATTGTGCACCGTGCCATGCCCGATAGACCTTGCCACAGGTCTCCTGAATCCCCAACCGGAGAGCATCAACTGCAATTCACCTGTATCGGAGAGGCGGAAATAGTAGAAGTCGTTGCCAGGCGTAGTGAAAATGGTATCCACCAAGACCTGGAGATTGGGTTGTGACGACAGGAGAGCGCGAACACGCTCACGATGCTGTGCCACCGCTTCTTCGATTTGTGCCTGTAGTGACTCATCAGCTTCGGCATAGTTAATCCAACCTCCTTCGGGATGTACCCAGAATAGCTGGTCATAACCTTTCTTGGATTCGGCGAAGATCATCTCTTCGGGGGGCAGGAGTCGTTTGAGAGCAGAGAACAATGCATCGTACGACACCTTGGCTATCTGATAGACGTCGGTAGCTTTGACTTTCTTTAGCGTTTCCATACGCAAGTTATAGGTTTTGAATTTCTATCTGTTCGGCAGGTACAGAGATGGGATTTTCTCTCATGTGCTGCAGGAATCGGGCAAAGTGGTCTTTGAGGGACGGAGTCTGATTGATGATGTCGAACGATTGTTGCATGCCATCTTCCTTCAAATCCTTCTCGATTTGCTCGAGCGCTTTCCTGCTGTTGCCGCTTTCGCGGAATGTGGCAAGGGTAGCGTCGCCGTTGAAGACTTCGATGATTGCCTGGTATTCGTCAATTCCATTCTTGTAAATCGCCAATTGCTTGCGAAGCTCAGTCAGTTCGTTGATCTGCTCGGGGGTGTCCACGTTCTGGTCGATGCGAGACTTTAGTTCGGTACGAACCTGGTCGATCAATGCACGGGAAGACAATTCGGTCATGGTTCTGGTTGCCTTGTCGTACACCTCCTTGCCGAGCTGGGCACGAGACAGCATATCGATGGTGCCCTTGAGCTCATCCTTGAAGACCTGACATTCGGAGAGTGCAGTTCGCAAACTTACTGCTGACAGCAGGCTGAAGGGCGACTGGGCCATTATCTGATAAGCTTCCTCTCGCTGCTTGATGATCTCTAGCTTGACGTTGTTCAGGTTCTGGTTTTCGGAAGCCAGCGAATCGAGTTGGGTTTTGAGGTCCTGCAGATTCCCCTCCAACACCTGCACCTTGGCCATGGCCTTGTCGTAGTCGTCCTTGCGAAGGGAGCTTTTCAACTGCTCGTTGTCCAGCTTTGCCTTATCGAGGGCTTCCTGAGCCTTTTGATGCTCTTTCGTCTTTTTTGCCAAATCGGTATTGACTCTTTTGAGTGAATCCTGCAGTGCCTTTATCTCAAGCTCACGATCAGTGATCTGCTTCTTGAGCTCGATATTGTCAGCTACAACCTTTTCGTAAGCTTCGGCAGAGACATCCTGTGCAAGAGCGGGCCTATTCAAGGACAGAAAAAGCAAGCAACTAAAAAGGAATACAATTGTTCGTTTCATCTTGTTCGATTAAAAATGTAGCATTACAGGGTATTCTGTCTCATTTTCTGCTCGATTATTGTCAGCTCGTTGCTCATCACGTCATCTGCCGACTCGTTGTTGCGGCCATATTGGCGGTAGAAGTTCTGATAGTCTTTCCTGATGTTGCTGAATGTGGTTTGAGTCACTTCGCCGGCAGGAATAGCTTCGTAGGCAGCCGCAATGGCATTGGCCAATGCAGAGCCGTAGGATTTCTTCCCTTTGGTAAGTCGCGAGTTGACGCTTTCTTCCGAAATGCCGTTCTTGAGCACAGTGATATTTTTCAAGAATTCAAGATAGGTGGAATTCTCGCGATAATCGGCGGCTTTCTGACGACGCCCTTTGGCATAGGAATCATAATCGAGCCATTGGTGGGAACCGTCGGCATTTTCCGACAGGTTGGTGTTGGGAATAAACGATGACTTGCCGAAGGTGCTTATTTCGTCGTACAGCTTCTCGATGTCGCGGAGTTGCCGGACACGATCGTCATTGTTGTAGGACGACAGCTTCTGGCAAACTGCATCGATGCCCTTCATATAGCCCTTCACGATGCCGATGTTGCAGTCGCTCTTGTGGTATTCGCCCACTTGAAGACCGTGCATGCGATTGATGACAAGGTTGCACAACAGGGATGTGAGCTGGTTGGCAGCAGCATGGTCGATATAGTTTGCATGCAGACATTGCTGGATATGGGAATATTCGGCTTCGAAATGCTTGGCATCCCAGTCTGCGGCACGGTTCCAGAAGTCCTCCATTTCGGCACGCTGGTCGGTAACATTGTCGGGCAAGATGATCTTGATATCGTCAGAATCGGTGTCGGTAAGTGCTGATTTGATATACAAGGCTCCGATGACAATGCCCAGTACGGCGATAAAAATACCCAGTAGTTTAAGTATCTTCATAATTAATCTTCTTTGTCAGAAAGAACTAAATCAGGAATATAGTACAAGTCTTGGTATGATTTGCAGTTTCTGGCTGATTCGACCGCTTTATTGCTTTGGCTACGAGAGTATGGTGTTTTTTTATTCGCATCCCTATAATCTCCTGAATAACTTGCACAAATAGCGGCACGAATTTTCTGATCTAAGTTTGTATTAGAAGTGGCAGCATAACTTCCCACAGCTTTTTTTATAGATTCAGCAGTGGAATTTGCAAAAGATATTGCCTTATATACCTTTTCCGCTACATCCACATGATAGGAAAGTCTGTCCTTGACAAGCTTATTTTTTTCAATATTCTTTGCTTCCTGATTGTTCAAGAATTGCTTCAACCCAGCTATCTCATTGAATTTAAAATCTAGCGTCTTGATGTGTGCCAACTTCTTATTGTATTCGGCTGCTATGTCGTTCTGATTATCCGCTGTTGTAATGGTATTTGCTTGAGACGATCCAATCGATTGATTCGCGGGATCTGAAGTTGCCGCAGGTTCAGCAGGTGCCGGTTGATTGGGAACCAGTTGAACAGGAGCGGGCTGAACAGGAACAGATTGAGCAGGAGTCGTTTGAGCCGGTGTCGGTTGGGGAGGTGCTGGTTGAACAGGAGTTTCTTTCGAAGAGTTCAGCCAGTAGGTGATTCCCCAACCTGCAGCACCACCAATCAGCAGCATGCCTAGCGCCAGAAGGATGGCATAGAGCAATGGCATGCTTTTCTTGGATCCATCACCCTGTTTGTCTTCTCCGAGGTCGATGGGAGAGCTCTTGCTTAGCTCGATGTCCTTTTTGCCGAAATGAATGTTCAAAGAAGGAACTGTAGCCCAAACCAAGAATATGTTTGAGCCTTTACCTATCATGTCTTTAGGCATCGGAACCTCGCCCTTATAGTCGCAATAGGTATTCTTTTCGATCTGTTCTTCGTGATATTTCGTCAATGTGATCTTACGGGCATACTCCCAATTACCTTCATTTTGCGTCATGAAGATATTGGCAAATATGCCTTTGTCGATGCCTTGTGGGTTGACAATCGTTGCCTTGACAGGAATGAGGATATAGTTGTCGTCAGCCGGCTTGGGTCCCTTGAGATCGGACGTAAAGGTGTCGACAATCTTTGTGGCAACCGGCTTGGGTTTGGACACACTGATGCTTTGAACCTGCTGCCTCTGGAAATTCAAATCAGTAGGATTGAATGTCAACGACCAATCGGAAGGATACTTGACAGACCACGTGTCGTAGATCTCACGGCCCTTCAACTGGAAATTGCCTGTGGCTGACACAGTCTTGATGAAGCGACCATTGCTCAGCTCGATTTTCGACATGTCAATATTCTCGCCCGTCACGACAAGACGGCAATCGAACACTTTCTCGGGGAACGACTTCACCTTAATCGCTACAGCCTCCTGTTTCTCGTCCAAACTGATCTGGCCCCATTCGCAATCCTTGTCGCCAGAGAGCAGGCTCTTCAGCTCATCGATGCTGAATTTAACAGAAACCGGTTGATAAACGCTTTGGTCTTCAGGCAAGACAGTGAAATCCAATATTTTACTAGTATCGATGATGGGGTCAACGGGTTCAAGCGGTTTGCCATTGCGCAAAATATGCACATCGTAAACAGGTTGGCGTGGGATGGCCAGGCTATTGATGACACCTGTGGTTGCGGTGCCCGTCTTGGCAATGACGATCTCGCCATAGGGCTGGAACTCTCGGTACTGGTAGTCGTAAAGTAACTCCTGGATATTCGAAGTGAATATGTAGGCCACTTCACCACCTGCAGTCATGGGGCGATGCACGGTGGGAGCGGGGAAGAGCGGATATTTCTGCAGGATGCTGCTGAAGATATTCAAGTCGTATTCGGCACGCTTGAACTGCCACTTTACGCCCTGGGTCATATAGTTGGCCTTGAAAGTCGTCTCCAACTCATCAATCAACACCTTGGGGTTGCTGATGCAGAGCCCTGCCGGGATGGAGATGCCGATGCGCAAACGACCTTCACGCGTCTGGCCGTAGCTGCAAACGTTATTGATGGTTTTGATAAGGACGGTGACATCCGTGCGATTCTGCAGCGTATAGTAACTTTCGTTCATCATGACTGCAGAATAGACCTTATCTTCTGGATAGAAGGCTGGCTCAATAGCTACAAGTTGCTGATATCCGGAATTGGAATCTGCATTTCCGCAGATCGATAGTGTTATATTGTTTTCCTTGCTCATTGCTTTAAATAATTGGTTTGTTGAACAATCTTGTCACTTTGGACCATATGGAATCATTGGCATCAACTTTGATTGTATAGTTGATGATTGCATCAATAAGACGATTGGCATCGGAATCATCATAATCATAAACGTCACCTATATAGAAGTGTCCAAGGCTGAAGGGGAACAGCTTCGGTTCGTTGTTGGAACGATTGTTGATGCCATACTCCCTGCACCAGTCCTTGATGTCGGGGATTATGTTGCCATGACGCGCCAGAATAATGTCTCTTGCCTTATCCCTTCGTTCTATCTCATCGCCGAGGAGATCGGCTTTGGTCACGATGAAGTGGAAGGAGTCGATGAGCTCGGCAATATCTTTGTTCTCCGGTTGCCTGAATAAACCAAAGAGACGTTCGAGCATCTGTTTCTGGCTCACATAGATGACTTCTTCACCCC
This sequence comes from Bacteroidales bacterium, assembly GCA_045545875.1. Lineage (GTDB taxonomy): Bacteria > Bacteroidota > Bacteroidia > Bacteroidales > UBA3663 > Liminaster. Next base: position 15,216 of record JAZQBS010000107.1, on the reverse strand, counting down.
TTTGGAACTTGTTGCCATTCTGATCGACGCCGAAGATAGGACGTTTGATCTTACGTTTATCTGCAGTAGGATCAAGAATGATGAATATGGCTTTGCGATTCTTGTTCCTCAAGATGTTGGTGGCACCCGATCCCATCTGTTCGAAAGAGGTTTTGCCCTCGGGATTCTTGACAATCTGGAATGCGAACTCTTCGCCCGACATCTCGATAAGGTTCAGGTGGTGAATGCCGCTAAGGGAGCCTTTTGAATTGCGTTCCTTGACATCGGCCTTGATGGCTGTTGTAAAGGTGCCATAGGTGGAAGGTGGTACACGTCCAGCCTCGACAAATTCGACAAGGTCGGCTCCATAGGCTCCGCCCAAGGCCACGGGATCGTAGGATAACTGTTTCGAGTTGAGCAATCCCATCAGAATACATGTCTTGCCTGTAGAAGGAATTCCGAAAAAGAATACGTCGGTACGATCAGGCGGGCAGTCCTTGATACTCTTTTTCTCGTCCATAACAATTTCGGGCAATACCTGATTATTGCAGAACTTGTCATACGATTCTTCGGTAATAAGTCCCTCGTTGATAATTGACTGAATGTTGAAAATGCCCTTATTGATCAGATCCATAAAGCGAGACGTGTCATATTGATTGACCAATCGATGCATCTCTTTGATCTCCTGTTGCCTGAGTGACAGGAGAAGAATCTCGGCATTCTGCTTGAATGGACTGCTGGGGTAATCGTTGATGTATTGATTGACTACAAAGATGTCGTTAGAGCTATTCACTTCATCCCACTTGGCGTAGGAGGCGATGATTTCCTGAGCCTCCTTGGCATGACGGCTCTGAGGATGGGTAATCCTGAAGGTCTCGAGGTCGCCGATACGAGTGTGGTCGATGGCATTCCATTCGGCATCGTCCATGGCATTTTGGGCTTCCTGACGGTGGACAGACTGGGGAACATCCTGGATGAATTTGGACAGCGAATCTTCATTGAGGAAATCAACCATTGACCAGAGGATGTCGTCAAGTTCCTGGAAATGGGCACTATGGGGATACTTGGCGAGATAGGACAGGATATCCTTGTAGCTTGTGCGGTCGAGATTCTGCCAATCGGTGATTTCGACGATTGAACTGAGCATGTGACGGGCGTCGTCGATATGACTGTGATAGGGGTTGAGTGGCTCCCAACGGGTCAGATACTCTTTGAGCTTCTGCTCCAACTGAGCTGTTCCCATGGCCTTGCTGTTGGCCTCGATTGCTTTCCATTCCTCCTGTTCCTGAGGATTGGGCTGATGCAGTCGTTCTTCGAGGAAAGTGACTTTTTCGGGTTGAAGACCACCGGCCTTCATTCTCTCCAGAAGAGCCTCCCTCTGGGCCGGAGTATCTTCTTTTGAAAGATAGGTCCAAAGTTGGGGAGCCGAGGCTATCTTGCAGCGGGTAACTATCTGCTGTCTTTGTAATTCTGTGAGTGGCATATTTCGAAAATGTTGAATAATGATAATTAGAGACTAATACCTCCGTCGTTGCTCCTGTTTTTGCTGCTACCTCCATAAGAAATCCCGTTGGAGGAGGCAGTTAAATAGGTGAACAGTATCATGAGATGAAGGACTACAAGCACAATGACGCCCAACACGGTGACTTTAGGCGCCTGCTTCACCATGCTGCCGAATCTTAACTGGGGCGCCTCCTGGTTGAAGGTTTGGGTGTTTACCTTCAGGGTAGTGACAACCTTGGTGGTGTGTGCTTTGGTTTTCGGGTCCTCAAAGGTTTGTGTCACTGTCTCGAAGACTGGTAATTGGGCTTGAGTAGTATAGAGGTCGATTGTGGCCTTTGCGCCTCGGCAGGCACGATTCAAATCGCCAGGAATCAGGGGCACCTTCAGAACATCCCACGTGCGAATGGCAGTCTTGCATGGAGTGATATACTTGGTCTGGACACTGTCTTTGGCGCTGAGGTAAGTGTTGCCCAGAATGCGACTCTTTGTAGTCGCCATGAACTGATCGGCTTGCTCCTTATTGGTAACCAACAGTGTGTTGAGCAAATTGTTGACGTTATCGTCACAACCCTGACGGTGAGCCAAGGCATTGTCGAAACTCGTCTGTGTGTTGTTCAGGAATTTCGTTTCAGCAAGTTCATAGTATGCAAACAGCGAATCGATTTTTGCTATATCTTCTGAAGCTACGGCTGCCAGTGTCGCCTTGTCGCCCTGGACGTCGAAAAACTTCAATGTGGCTCGTGACGACAAGAAGGCAAAGCCAACGTAGATAATCAAAAGTACAATCTGAATAATAATCATGAGTTTGGCATCAATCTTCTTGCCCTTGAGCGCTGCTGCCCCAAAGGATAGGGCTCCTGCAATGACTGCGAATCCTATGGCCCACAAGAGGCTGGAGGTGATGTCACCGTCGTTGAGATAGAGCTGACCTAGATAGGTCACGACGCCGAAAGCGATGAGTCCGATGATAGAGATGATGTTGGCAATGGAGACTCCGCTGGATTCCTTTTGTTGTTTCATATATGAATAATGTTATTGTTGATTAGTTGTGTGATTAATAGGTTTTAACGACCCCGCAAGCTCCGCAAGTGACGGTCAAACGGTTGCGGAAAGCCATGTCACATTCGAATGTATTATTGGGATCATTCGGGTCGTTTTGTACATGATGCGCAATGAGCTGCATCCGTCCATTACTGTCGGCAGTGCCCACAAGAATCAATTTATTGAATACAGTTTGGTCTTTCGGGCATGAGAGTTCGGTGGTAGAGCGGATTTCAACTTTTTGCGCAGCGACATCGACATTCCACGTGAGAGGCGCTTCGTGAACAGTGTTGTTGGTAAGGATGCTGAATATCGTTCCACGGCCCTGAGGCTCGAGTTTGAGATAGAGGGTGACAGGTTCGTCGGTGGAAGCAACGAGCAAACTACTGCGGCATTCCCATAGGCCTACGAGTTGATTCGGATCGTTCAGGACATCGGACATCTGCGGGTGACGCGTCTTGACACGCTCCAAGGCGTCCTTGATCTGCACCAACGGACCGATGTGCTGGTCCTGAGGCTGTGGCTTGCCGGTCTCGACCAGGATGTTGATGACCTCATCGTTGGTCAGCGTGGGGTCGAGACTCTTCATCAGGGCCACTACGCCAGCTACAAGGGGAGCAGCCATCGAGGTGCCCTCGAGCAGCATATACTTGTTGTTGGGCACGGCGCCGATGATATCTACACCGGGCATCGAGACGGTGGAATAGTTGACATCCAGCTCGGGAAGAAGACCATAGTTGGTGAAGCCTACGGAGTCGAGATTATGACCGCAGGCAGAAACTCGCAGCGTGGATGAGTTACGCTTCGAGGGGTCGATGCCAGCTACAGCGCCATCGTTGCCTGCTGCAAAAACGATCATGCAGTTGCGACGGTTGGCAACACGGAAGACGTAGTCCCAGACTTTCTGTTCCTCCAGTGCCTCGGTCTGCGCTATGGCTACCTGCACTTCTTCGTCTTGATCGGCAAACGCAGCCAGAGCCGCGCCCATCGAGCAATTGATGACATGTGCACCATGCAGGATGCAGTAGAGGATGCCTTCGGCGATACGAAGTGAAGAGGAGCCGCCCCCTGGAACCGAAGGATCGGCTACGCTGACAGGTATGATAGAGCAAAGAGGTGCAATGCCGCTGAGACCCTCTTTGTTATTGGCCGTAGCAGCAGCACAACTCAGGACATGTGTGCCGTGGATAGCCGTCCCCATAGATACACCGTCGGGCGGGAAGAGGTTGGTGGGGTCGGTATTCATGCGATCGATACAGAACGGTGCTATGATGCGCTTGGTCCGGAGTTCGGGATGACGGAGGTCGAAGTAAGAATCGACAACGCCTATCACGATATTCGGATCGCCCACGGTGATGCCCCAAGCCTCATAGAGCTGTACGCCCTGATGCCACCAGTTGCAGTTGCTGTCGTATATCGCCGGGTCGTTGGGTTTGAGATTTGACCCCATGATCTGTTCGTCGAAGACGATGAAGTCGAACTCGGACATCTTGCCGTTGATCTCGGCCTTCACCTGTTCACGCTTGTCGGCAGGTACGGTGATCTGCATGAAGCTGGTCAGCGGGTTGTAATAGCACACCTGGTAACCCTGGTCGGGATAGACACGCTTGAACTTTTGTGCCCAGGCCACCATCTCCTCCTCCATGTCCTGCTTCTGCTGCAGAGAAATCAACACATTCAGCGCATTGCCGTTGACCTCCATGCCCAGACTGTCGCGCACCGGGTTGTCGATAGGTGCTATATGATTGGCCGAGTCGGCTGGCAGCTCCGGGGTAGGTGGTGTGCCACCAGGATGCTCGGGAAGCCATGAGGTGTCGTCGGATTGGCTGGTATCAGCAGGAAGCGGATCGATCGTAGGATCGAGATGAAATACTGTGTCAGGGCCAACAGGTCGGGTGACCGTAGTGTCGATTCTGAACGGTCGGTCGGGATCATTCGAACTACCGCTACCATGGCAACGGCTCATCAAGAAAAACAAAAGAAACAAGGTGGAGAGAAATACCAGTGTACGCCACAGGCACCCGCCACAGCCCCAAGGCTTCCAGAACGGAGGTCTTCCGTCACGGGCGCCAGGATGGTTGATGAAGATCTTTTGCATAATATAATAAAATATGTGTATCGATTGATGGAAGGATTATTTATCCGATTTTCTTGATGATTTCGCCCATAAGGTGATTGGCCTGTCGGTCATAATTGTTGAAGGCACCTCCCTTGCCGATGAATGAGATCGTCATATACTCGACCCACTGCCAATAGTTGAGGGCAAAGGATGGAGTCAGCGTACTCTCATTCTCGTTGAAGTCGTCGAACATCTTGGTCAACTCCTCGTCGGTATAGGTCTCCTGACGAGGCACATCGATGTGCTCGAAGCACGAAAGGTTGAATTCCTTTGCAATCTTACGCAGACCATCGATTTCGTCGGCATCACGATAGGAGAAGCCCAGGTCGTTGACGAAATTGTTGATTTCGGTGGCCATCAGGTCGGCAACGAGGGTCTCGTTGATTGTGGAGGTGACGAGCACATTGACAAATTCGGCAATCGAAGAGGCGATCTTGTCGCTTAGTTTCATCTGCTCGGCAGTCTCTGCGATGTTCTCGATGAGCTGGCTCATGATGATGCTGTCGAACTCCTCTTCCTCGGTGAGTGCCTCGAGCAACAGTGGCGAGCGCAGCTTGGCAATCCATGCATCGAATGTCTTGTCGGCGATGATGACAGAGTTCTGGTGCTTCTTCTGGTTGGGAGAGAAGATGCTGGTCGGGTCGATGCCCTTGCGCTGCAGGTACTCTTCGACCTCCTGGCGAGAATCGAGGACAAGTTCCTCCTGAAGCAGTTCCCAGCGCTCATTGTCGTTCTGGCAAAGAGCTAACTGCTTGCCATAGCGCTTCAAGATGATGGAGGTGCCGCCGAAGTCGGTGGTCTTCTGATTGAGCTCGGTGCCCTGGATGAGCTTGTGGAGCACGGTGTAGGTGTCGCGCTCGGTGACCTGGAAACGTTCGATCATGTGACCGAAGTAATAGTTGTCGTGCTGAATGCAGAAATCCAGTTCGCGTGTCACCTTCTTAGCCTTTCGGATATTCTTGCGAAGCTTCTCGTCGGCATCCTCACTCTCATAATAAGCGCTGAGGATCTCGGATACCTTGTGGCAGATTTCACGCTGCTTGTCCTGCAGTTGCTCATGACGAGCCACGCTGAGGCGAGGTGCTACCACCATCAGTCGCTCGATAAGATATTGCGCGCCGTCATTGTTCATCGTCGTAGCGACGTCCCAAGCGAGCTCAGGATTGCTGAAGAAGAATTTGGCGTGGTCGTTGCTGATAAAGGTTTCGCGCAGACGGTCCCAGAATTCGGCAGGGTTCAGACGTGTCTGCTCGCTGCTCATAGGATTTTTGGGATCATATCCGGTATAAAGGTTACCACCAGCCGCTGCAGAAGAATACTTGAAGTCACGGAGCAGATAGCAATTGTCGAAACGACGGCCTTTGGCAGTGAAGTTCATGAACCAGAGATCTCCACCATTGGAGTTGTCGGGGATATCGGGTTTCAGAGACTCCTTGTAAAGAACCTTCTGGAAGCGATTGTCCCATCGTTGGGTGAGCATCACGGAATCGTTCAGATTTTCGGTGACTTCATGCTTGAGATCCATATTGAACTTCGTACAGATAACGAAGATGGGTGGCACACCATTCATGCGTGCCACATTGCGAGCACGTTCATCAGGCGTTTTTCCTACAAACTTCTGAACCCAATTGGCGACGAGCTTATACATGTCGGTACATTGCACATTTTCCTGATCATGGCAGAAGAGCAACATGTTGATGACATGATTGTCGGAGTATTTGTGGAACAGATAAGCTACCTTGCCACGCTTCACCATGACGTCAATCATCAGGGCATTCACAGGGAAATCCTCGCGAGGACGAGCACCAGGGAAGTCGAGCAGGTCGTTGCTGTGGAGAATATCCTTCGAGAAGGGCTGACCGGATATGAATTTGCGCGACTCGGCAGGGATTGTATCCCAGTTATACTTAATGGCACATTCGAGTGCTGAAGCATCAATCTTGAAGACCACCTCGGCAGCAATGGCAGCCAGTTCGCACTTCGGGAAGCGCTCGATGACATGCTCGGTCTTGTGTTCGTCGATCATATAGACGGTGGTATAGCGCTCCTCGTCGGTCTTCAGCTCGAGCCAATCCTTGTTGTTAAGCCCCTTGAGACAAACCACTGCCATGATGGTATTCTGCCGATTGAGCACCGAATCGATGTTGGTATATACTTCGGATGCAAAACCGAGACGTTGGTGTGCCTTCAGCAGACGGTCATAAAGATTGGTGATCTCGGGCGTTGAATGCCACAATATCTTGAGGGCATAAGGCAACTCCTCTAAGGGAATCTGGCGTACAATACGGGCAAGAATATGGAAATAGTTGCTGGTATAGAAACGGTCGGCCAAGGTTCCGATGTGGTGCTCGGCATATTCTGCAATTTCGTAGATGTCATCCTCGATGATAGGGGTTACCGGCTGCAGAGGATAGCTTTCGTACTTTTCTTTCAGCGCCAGGGCGAATGCATTGATTTCATCGACCGAGTTGAGAGGCCGTTGATTGTCAGTGTCGAAACAGTAAGAGTCGAAAAGTATTATAGCCATGTCGGATGGAGACAATAGCTTCAATAATACGGGATGGTCCTTACGATAGCGAGGACTGATCGTTTTGTCGGGCTGTTCGAAAGCCGTGAAACGAGTGACGATACCGGTAGCCTCATTTCCGATAGTAGGAGGATTAATCTCGTCGAGGAAATCATAGTTTCTCTCATTGCCATTCTTGTCGGCTGCAGTCACATAGAAAGGTTGCCCATCTTTGAGCAGCAGTTCGTTCATGACGTGCGACTTACCCTTTTGACTCTCGCCATAGGCAGCAATTGCAGGGTTCTCACCCTTGGCATTGTCCAGCTTGCGCAGGGCAAGTCTTTCCTTGACCAATTGGGTAAAACGTTGGTCATATTGTTCGGGCTTATGTGTCTTAATCCACTCCAGGGCCTCGCCAATGGCATTAATTTGATCTTGTATCATAATAATAGATTATTGTGATGTCTGCTTGTAATTCTAGTCAACATTATTTCAGTGAAAGTTCAAACTCACCCTTATCGAGCCAGTACTTGCCATCGTCGACCAAGGACTGTGGAACAAGTTCTATCTGCTGACGTGGTATATCGTTGCCTTGATCGTCGGTTACTTCATCCAACATGATGAGTTCACGGTCGTCACGATAGAAACGTGAGATGGTGATTCGGAGGGATGGTGAATTCGAATAGTTGTAGATGGCATAGAGCGGACGTGCCTGATAGCCTACCGAGTCGAGTTGACGACAACCGAGGGCAGCAGGGAAGACGTTCAGGTCGAAAGAGGCGCTGGTCTTGTTTGGAGTCAACAACGTAGGATCAACGCGCTGACGCAACGACTTGTAGATGCCAATGTAGTTGGACGTAGGCTTCATCATCTTGATCATTCGGCTGAAATCGAGAGCCATGCCATTGAAGCCCTGGGTCGATGACAGGAAGCCTACCATCGCACCGACGGCGACTACGGACTTGTGGTCGTTGAAATCTCCGTCGGGATCGGCGAACGGATACCATGTGCCGACACGGTACTTGTTGAGACGCACCAGACGTTCGGGAGTGACAGGATAATGCTTGATGAACAACTCTGGCAAAGCTGGCAGAGAAGTGGGGCGGCCCGACAAAACGACAATATCACAATGATAGGCCGACAGGACAATTGAGAGCTGCTTCATGAGCGCCTCCATCGTGTGACGTACCTCCTTGTTGATCTGCTCGGGATCGAAGTCCCATATCAGTTCCTCGAACCGGTAGCCGAAGTGCTCCTCGAAGAAATCCAACAGGTAGTCGGCAGGCTTGATGTCTTTGAAGAGTTCCTCGAAGGTAAAACGACGAGGAGACTGGCCGGCTGCAACCAGGCCCATAAACTTCTGGGCGATTGGGACACTGACCTGCGTATTGAAATCTACACGGCAACGGCGCTCCCTGGCGCTCAGGTAAGAAGCATCCCGGCCGAAGATGCCACGGACGAGGTTGATTGACAGTTCCTTAATGGCTGCTTCGCGCTGGGCAGGGATAATAATGCGAGCAATGGAATCGATCTTGGCACGATAGATCGGCTGATCGGGATCGGTATAGACATTGAGCTGTCGCAACTCGTCGTTGGTCATCTCCTGCAGGCGTGCCAAGGTGACGCTGGCAATGCTGCCCTCGGTCTTCGAGCCGCGCATAGGACCATCGAGGATGACGTTCTGGACAATGTTCTTCAGGATGTCGTCGCCTGCCAGATAGAAGGAATCCCAGAACTTAGGCACAGGCACGATCTTGCCCTTGCCCGACTGCTGGTAGGAGCATATCATGAGGTCGGTAGTACCGGCACCGATATCTACCGAACCGATGGTCAGCGCTTTCTGGGTGTAGCCCTCCTCTACGAACTCGGGGCGCACGTGTCCTTTCGATTCGAAGAATCGTGAAGCCTCGCCGTCGTAGCGTTGCGACAATTCGGCATAGAGGTAAACCAATTGCGAGCAAGAAGCTTCATCGTAGCCCCACTGGCGCATACCTGGTTCGGCAAAGTCGTCATTGATCTTCAAGGATTCGGGCGAAGGACTGATTGTGACGGGCTTGAGGCTTGGATTGGCGCGCTGCAGCACGTCGAAGGCATCGACAGCAGCCTGACGCAAACGGATCTGCTCGCGACGAGGCATAGCCGTAGGACAGGTGATGACGATGTTGCGCAGGTAGCGGCTGCAATCGACACGCCCCCATCCATGGAGGGGACTGCGGTAGCTGATCGAATTGATCTGCATGAAGGCCTGGTTGAAAATCTCCACCATTACAAACGTCATCAAGGAAGAGCGGCTGTAATTGGTCTCCATGCTGTTGAACTCATCGGGCTTGTACGAGCCATCGGAATCAAAGTTTTCGGAAAGACCCTTCAGGAATATGCTCTGGTTGCTGCGGACGTTGTAGGGATCGTCGACGGTTGTCATGTTTTTCCAGACACCGTCGAAAGGTTTCTCATCCCAAAGATAACGTTTGGGGCTGGAATAGTTGGTTGTCTCTTCACTCAAGCCCACATCCTCGATTGAGCGATAGATGAGCGAGCGGGCCTCATTGCCCAGACGGACAAGGCTTCGCCATTGGAACATGTCCTCATCGAGGATGATTCCGTTGCCAAAGTCTGCCTGTCGGAAGCAGATGCGCATGTCGAAAGGATCGCGGTAGGTCACCCAGGGACGCGACATGTCGCGAAGTTCCAACATGATGGCCCTGCAAGAATCCCCTTCTTCGAACAATACGCCACAGGTGCGCGAGTTGCCTATGTCGAGCACAAGATCGACAGGGATAGACTTGGCGGGATCGTTGTAAAGTGTTATTTCGGGAGCGAAACCGGAAATGCGTATGTAGTTTACGAGGTAGATGTAATATGCTACGAACTTAAATACCTGAGGTTGGCGGTTCTTAAGCATATTATCGACATCGAGGCCAAGTATTGATGAAATATAGACCGCAAATGGACTGAGTTTGCCATCCTCGGTGAACATGAAGTTGAGGAGCAAATCTGCTCGATTGCAGAGGCAGAACTGTTTCTCGGTCTCGTTCTCATCAAACATCGGGCGTAGATCGGAAAGGAAATCCCCCGTTGTCGTATCGAAAGCCCAAACAATGCGAAATGCCTCGGAGTTCTTGTTTACACCCTTGCCGAGTGGAATCAACTTCATTCTTGCCCAACCTGTCGGGTAAGACAGGCAAACATCACCTTGAGGCTTCTCGAAGAAAGGCATAGGGAGCCAATGGTTGACGAGAAGGCTGAATGCTGATACCTGCTGATGGTCGGCTTGTCGGACGCGTAATGCTTCGAGCGAATTGATCGAGATTACTTCGGGCTGTCCCGGCGAATAGGTCGAAAAGAGTTGGATTTCGGCGTCGGGTTTCATTTTGATGCAGCCTGCTTCATCTAATTCATCATTGTTGTCAGGTTTGATTGTCTGCACTTCTGCATCTTTAATCTCTTTGTAGGGGATCAAGGCTCCTGACGAATGTGTACACAACAAGTCGAATACTCTTGTCTCGGTGATTATATCCTCGCTTTCGACAAAAGAGTACTTCAGAGTCTTGCCACTTTTGAGCATACATGGCTCAGAAATGTTCAGTTCCACTTTCTGGGAATAGAATTGCAGTCCTGAATTGGCGATAAGGGTTTCCATGTGGATTTAGTATTACTGTATGTTATTTCATTTTTGAATATGCATGTTGTCGTTAATCTAACAATTCGTACATTTCCTTTCGCATATATCCCAGTTGAACCGTGACTATACCGCCACAGTCAATGTGTACATGCTTGTTGTTCTTGATGCGTCGTAATGTCCCGACACAATCTTCCAACGGTCCTTGTAGGATTCGGATTTTGCGACCAATGTGATTGAATGTCTCGCTATAAGGAATAAGCGTGATATTTATCTTGTCATTCGACACCACCTTGATAAATTGCTCCATTTCAGCATCGGGAATGATGACAATCCTGTTGGATGCACTTCGCTCCATGAGCGTCATTCCGTTTCGGATTTCGCTGTGGGGGATATAGGTGATAAATCGAAGATAGCGACACTTGGTATTCTTGTGCTTGAGTTCGGTGAGATGGTTTTTGGTGGAATGGACGAAGATGAGATCCTTTAATTTCGGTTTTTTTACTACTTTTGTGGATTCGCCATTCACCACTACCGCATCATCAGTCGGTAAGAAGTATTCGATCTTCTGCTCATTCAAGGCCAAGCAAATCGCCAGCACGTCTTTATCGTACGCAACACGCATAGGAAACCAATGGACATCGTTGCTTGACGAGCCATAGGAAGGAATGGAATTATGAGTGTGCGTTTGTCGTGGATTTGCAGTATGTGAAGAGGCGTCGGGCATGGAGTGTTTTCCTGGATATTATCTATTGCACACAATGGGGGGACACCGTCAGGCGTGTAACCTGCGGGGTTGACGTCTCCGACTTTCTCGGACAACATCGAATGATGATTATAGATGCACTGAAATCCAGCAACATATTCACTGCTTTACTTCGTGTCCCCTGAAGTCAGGATAACGATGCGAAGCAACGGTGCAAATATAAATATTTTTTTAGAAATGCAAACGTTTTTAGGCAAAAAAAGCAAATTTTGGTTTTATTTTCTTTGTATGTAGTCAAAAATAGGGTAGATGAGTGACAAAACGGACGACTGACGTTTCGGACTGGTCGACACCTTTCGAGTTTATCTTCCTGCTTATGGGGGAGGGATGACGACAAAAAAAGGGGGAATTAAGCATTTTTTGGAGTTTAAATTTGGTGGGTTGAGAAATTTGCACTATCTTTGCGGCGGAAAATTTGATAGGTAGGCCATTGCTATTGCTATGATTCAACGTTTTGGACAAATCATTCTGGTGATTACACTCCTGATGATGCTGGTCATCATGGGGAGCAGTCCTGCGTTGATACATTGCAATATGGCGGGGACGTGGAAGCTGAGTGTCTTCAAGATGCTGGATTCGCAACCTGCGAAGATGTGCTGCGAGGCCGCTCCGGTTGAGGAGGAAGCTTGCTGCATGGCAGAAGCTGTGGAAGAGGAGATGTGCTGCGAGGCTACTTCTGAGAATGAGATGGAGAGCTGCATGGAGATCGTGCCGATGACCATCCAGCCTACTATTACCTGTGACGATAATGTCGAAATACCTACACCTGCCGAAATGGTGCCGCTGATGGCACTGTTGGGCATCTGCATCGATAACTGGCTGCTGCAGACTGAGCAGACCCAGAATCGAAACCTTATTGATGACCATCTGATAGTGCCTCCGAGGGAGGTACTATGCCATAACTGTGTCCTTTTGTGTTAAGACGACTTTGCTGAGAGTCGGTTTGCCGTTCCTGCATAGGGATGGCACATGCTGACGTATACGATTCTAAGGGATTTTAAGGGATTCTAAGGGAATGGAAGGGATTTTAAGGGACGAATGTTTCTTGGGAGCCATTATCTATTGGCGAAGGTGACGTCCCTTTTTACTCCCCTTTTACTCCCCTTAACAGCCCTTATGATCATAAATTTAACACATCAATCCATGCTTGATAAAATCATAAATTATTTTCTGAGGAACAGGATCGTCACGCTATTCCTGTTGTTGGCCGTTGTGCTCGGTGGCATCGTGACTGCCCCATTCAACTGGGACAATGACCTGGTGCCACGCGATCCGGTGGCTGTGGATGCCATCCCCGATGTGGGCGACAACCAGCAGATCATTGCCACAGAGTGGATGGGCCGTTCGCCCAAGGACATACAGGACCAGGTGACCTATCCGTTGACCACCGCCCTGCTGGGCATCCCTGGAGTCAAGACCATCCGAAGCACCTCGATGATGGGTATGTCGTTCATCTATATCATCTTCGAGGAGGATGTGGAGTTCTACTGGAGTCGTTCGCGCATCCTTGAGAAACTCAATTCCCTGCCGACGGGACTGCTTCCTGCCGGCGTTCAACCAACCCTTGGACCTGATGCCACCGCACTGGGACAGATCTTCTGGTACACCCTCGAGGGACGTGACCCCGAAACGGGAGAACCCACACCCGGATGGGATCCGCACGAGCTGCGCACCATCCAGGACTTCGACGTGCGCTATCAGCTCAGCGCTGCAGCAGGCGTGAGTGAGGTTGCCAGCGTAGGCGGATACGTGAAGGAGTATCAGGTCGATCTCGACCCCGATGCCTTGCGCAGTTACGGCATCAGTCTGAATCAGGCCATGCTGGCTGTACTCAATTCGAACATTGACGTGGGTGCGGGCACCATGGAGGTCAACAAGGCCGAATACATCATCCGTGGCTTAGGCTATGTGAAGACGCTCAAGGACATCGAGGAGGCTGCCATCACGTCGGTGGGTGGCGTGCCTGTTCAGATCAAGGACGTGGCGCACGTGTCGTTTGGCCCTGGTGACCGCCGCGGGGGTCTCGACAAGATGGGACAGGAAGCCGTGGGAGGCGTCGTCGTGGCACGTTACGGCAGTAATCCGATGCAGGTGATCACCAACGTGAAGAAGCAGATCGACATCCTTTCAGCCGGTTTGCCCGAAAAGAAACTTGCCGACGGTCGCACTTCGAAGGTGACGGTGGTGCCCTTCTACGACCGCACCCAACTCATCAAGGAGACCATCGGTACCCTCGAGGATGCCTTGCTGCACGAAATCATGATCTGCATCATAGTCGTACTGATACTCGTCATCAACCTGCGTGCTTCGATCGTCATTAGCGCCATGCTTCCCTTGGCCGTGCTCTCGACCTTCATTGTGATGAAGCTGGTCGGCATCGAAGCCAATATCGTAGCCCTGTCGGGCATTGCCATCGCCATCGGTGTGATGGTCGATGTGGGGGTGGTCTTCATGGAGAATATCGTCAGGCGCATGGAGGAGAAGGCGGGAGGACGCTACCGCACCATACACCTGCGCGGCAAGGAACTCGAGGACCTGATCAGTGAGTCGGCGTCGGAAGTGTCGGGCGCCGTGCTGACTGCCATGGCTACCACCATCGTCAGTTTCCTGCCCATCTTTGCCATGGAGGCACAGGAAGGGAAGATGTTCCAGCCCCTGGCCTTCACCAAGACCTTTGCCCTGCTGAGTGCCCTCGTGTTGGGCTATGTGGTGCTGCCTACCTTGGCCTATTGGGTATTCTCGATACCGAGGCCGCAGCGTTGGGCCAAAAGGATTCTGGGCCGAAAGGATGGAACGGAGAAATACAATGAGAAGAAGTACCACATCGGCAAGCTGAAGTTCACCGCCAACCATATCCTGATTGGTGTGATAGTGCTTCTGGCCACCCATGTGCTCACCTCACACTGGCTGCCCCTTGGCCCCGATAACGGCATCATTGCCAACTATCTCCTTGTCGTATTTATCATCGGAGCCGTGCTGGGTATGCTCTGGGTGTTCCAATACTACTACGAACGGATGCTGCGCTGGGTGCTCGTCCATCGTTGGATCTTCATGACCATTCCCACCCTGATCATCGCCTTTGGCCTGTGGATATGGAGCGGACTGGGCAAGGAGTTCATGCCTTCGCTCGACGAGGGTTCGTTCATGCTCATGCCCACTTCGATGCCGCATGCGGGCGTGGAGCAGAACCTCGAATACTGCCGCATCCTGGACCGCAGGCTTTCGGCCATCCCCGAAGTGGAGAGTGCCGTGGGCAAATGGGGACGTGTGGAAAGCGCCCTCGACCCTGCACCGATCCAGATGTACGAAACCACTATCAACTACGTGCCCGAATACATGCTCGATGCCAACGGACACCGACAGCGTTTCCGTACGAATGCCACGGGTGCCTTCGTGCTCAAGGACGGCAGTACCTACGACCCCGAAACGCAATGGCGCAAGGTGCCGAAGGACAGTCTGATCCCCGATGGGGGTGGCCGCTACTTCCGCCAATGGCGCCGCAACATACGTTCGAAAGATGATATCTGGGATGCCATCACCGAGGCTGCCAACCTGCCGGGACTGACGGGTTCGCCCAAGTTGCAGCCCATTGCGACACGCCTCGTCATGCTTTCAACAGGCCTCAAATCGCCCATGGGCCTCAAGGTCTATGGACCCGACCTCGAGAGCATCGAGAAGGCGGG
>JAZQBS010000106.1:0-4078 GCA_045545875.1 Bacteroidales bacterium | reverse complement strand
GTCGTCGTTCAACGAGGAAGATTAACCTGCTGGTGCTCCACTGTTCGGACACCCGACCCGATCAGGACTTCACCATCGAGAAGCTGATGACTAGCCATCGTGCCAAGGGCTACGGGTCCTATCCCGGCTATCATATTTATGTGCGACGCGATGGCACCCTCTTTTATTGCCGACCTGTTGCTGAGCGAGGTTGCCATGTGAAGGGCTACAATACGAACAGCATCGGCATCTGCTACGAAGGTGGTCACTCGAGCAATCCCGAGGCGAAATACGAGGACAATCGCACTGCCGAGCAGATGGTTGCTCTGGACGAGGTGCTGCGCATCCTCCACGAGATCTATCCCGATGCTCGCATCGTGGGACACTGCGAGCTGAATCCCCACAAGGCTTGTCCTTGCCTCGATCCTCCTGCTTCAGTAGAGTATCAGTACATCGCTAACGCTTAGGGAAATTAGGGGATATTAAGGGATTTGAAGGGACATTAAGAGACGTCACCTTCGTGGGTCCCGAAAACATTTGTCCCTAAAATTCCCTTAATATCCCTTAGAATCCCTAAAAATCCCTTAGAGAAAATGAAACATATCGTAGAGAGCGTGGAGGAAATGTACCACGCACGCCAACCAACTGGCGAGGTAATCGTCGATGAAGTCTTGAACATCCTTCGCAATTACAAGCTCATCTATCCTGAGGATGTGGCGCTGCTCATGGATGTCAAGGTCCGAGATCTGAGGTCAGCCTGGTTTATGCTGACAGGCACGCGCCTAGTCGATGTAATCACCCATTGGCGAGTACTGCAGGCACAAGACTGGCTTCGCAAGCGCATCGGAGAACTGTACGCCGAGCGCTGCACGAAAAGTGATCTTGTCAGGCTGCTCAAAGAGACGGCACGACGCTGCGGATGGAGGTCGGAAGTAGTGATGTCGCACGTCTTCAAACGCTTTTGCGGCACTTCCGCACTCGATTGGCTGCTCAAAGAGCAGGGAAAATAATCTACTTTAGGAGGGAGCACTCTGACGGCCGACAGAATGCTTCCTCATTTCGCGCAAGTATCGTGACGGCCGACAGAATACCCGATGCTGCAAGATGGAGTACTACAACGGCCATCAGAGTACCCGAGACTACGAGATGGAATACTCCAACGGCCGACAAAGTACGCGAAGCTACAAGATGGAGTACTACAACGGCCGACATAGTACAATCTACTTGTGCAGAAATACTCTGACAGCCGACAGAGTACTTCCGCAATTTGCGCAAATATCGTGACGGCCGACAGAGTACGCGATGCCACGGGATGGAGTACTACAACGGCCGACAAAGTACCCGACACTACGAGATAGAATACTCTAACGGCCGTCAGAATACCCATTTCTACAAGATAGAATACTCTCACGGCCGACAGAGTACTTAATGCGATTTATCGATTTCGAAAATAAAAAAATAAAATTATAAAATATAAAACATAAAATTAGTTGTCTCTATTATATATATAAAGGTGCTAGCCAAAGTAAGTTTTTTAGCATAATTCTTGGATATTTAACTAATTCTTTGTATATTTGCACCCGAAAAACATAATACGACAGAAAACTATGAAACGAATCACGGCATCTCTACTCACACTGCTTCTTTCAACCGCGTTCCTGCCCGCCCAGGAACTGCTTCCCTATCAAGACACCACACTGAGTCCCACACGCCGAGCCAACGACCTGCTGCGTCGGCTTACGCTAGAAGAGAAAGTGGGACTGATGATGGACCAGTCGCAGCCCGTCGAACGCCTTGGCATCAAGCCCTATCAATGGTGGAACGAAGCCCTGCATGGTGTAGCGCGCAACGGCGTAGCCACCATGTTCCCACAGGCCATCGGACTGGCTGCCACCTTCGACGACCAGCTGGTGGAACAGTGTTTCGACATCGCCAGCACCGAAGCACGCGTCAAGAACCGCCTGGCACGCGAGGAAAGCAACGACAACATCCGTCGCTACCAGGGACTGACCTTCTGGACCCCGAACGTCAACATCTTCCGCGACCCACGCTGGGGACGCGGACAGGAGACCTATGGCGAGGATCCCTACCTCACCTCACGTATGGGTGTAGCCGTCGTAAAGGGTCTGCAGGGACCCGACGGCAACAAGACGCATGCCTGCGCCAAGCATTATGCCGTGCACAGCGGACCCGAATGGAACCGCCACGTCTTCAATGCCGACAACGTCGCACCACGCGACCTTTGGGAGACCTATCTGCCTGCCTTCAAGGCACTGGTTACCGAGGCCCACGTCAAGGAGGTGATGTGCGCTTACAACCGATATGAGAACGAGCCCTGCTGCGGTTCGTCACGCCTTTTGACCCAAATACTGCGCAACGAATGGGGCTTCGACGGCCTCGTCACCAGCGATTGCTGGGCCATCAATGACTTCTATACACCCGGACTTCACCACACCGAGCCCGACACCATCCATGCCGATGCGAAGGCCGTGTGGAGCGGCACCGACCTGGAGTGCGGAGGTTCGTACATCGCTCTTCCCGAAGCCGTCAACCAGGGACTGATCACCGAGAACCGCATCGACCAGTCGGTGTTCCGCCTGCTGAAGGCTCGTTTCGAACTGGGCGAGATGGACCCCTCGACACCCTACGACACCATCCCCGCATCAGTCATTGCCTGCGAAGCCCACAAGCAGGTGAGCCTACAAGCCGCCCGTGAAGGCATCGTACTTTTGAAGAATGGCCCCTCAAACCCTCTCCTTCCCCTCAACCCGAAGCAGACCATCGCCGTAGTCGGACCGAATGCCAACGACAGCATTATGCTTTGGGGTAACTACAACGGTACTCCCGACCGCACGGTGACCATCCTCGATGGCATCCGCAGTTATGTCAAGCCTGGCAAACTCATCTACGAACAGGGCAGTGACTGCGCTTTCGAGACCAGTTACTCCAGCCTGATGGCAGTAGGAAAGCACAATGGCAAACCGGGTTGGAGCGCCACCTATTATAATACACCCGACTTCAGCGGACCCGTTGCAGCAACCGCACAATATACCACCAACCTTCGTCTCTACACATTCGGCGCTACCGCCTTTGCCGCAGGTGTCAACCTCGAAAACTTCTCGGCACAATTCGCAACCACCGTACAGTTCGAGAAAGATCAGGAACTAGAGTTCACACTGCAGATGCTCGGCACCTTCGGCCAACTTTATGTCAATGGCGAGATGGTGAAGGAACTGAAAGGCCGCGTGGGCGACAAGGAACCTATGTACCGCTTGCTTTGCAAGGCCGGCAAGCCCTACGAACTGGAACTGCGCTTCTCGACAGGTTCGGGCCAATGCGCCTGCATGTTCGACATGGGACACACCACCACCTTCGACGACGATGCCCTGCTCCGACGCATCGCCAAGGCCGACGTTGTGGTCTTCGTGGGCGGCATTTCGCCACGTCTGGAGGGTGAAGAGATGCCCGTCAGCGTGGAAGGCTTCAAGGGTGGCGACCGCACCGACATCCAGTTGCCACGTGTGCAGCGCGAACTCATCGCCAAGATCCACAAGGCAGGCAAGCGCATCGTCTATGTCAACTGTTCGGGTTCAGCCATCAGTCTCGTTCCCGAGGCCGAGTATTGCGACGCCATGCTACAGGTGTTCTATCCTGGCCAATTGGGAGGTCAGGCCGTGGCCGAGACGCTTTTCGGCGACAACAATCCTTCAGGCCGTCTGCCCATCACCATCTACAAGGACACCCTGCAACTGCCATCGTTCCTCGACTATCGTATGAAGGGACGCACCTATCGCTACATGGAGCAGCAGCCGCAGTTCTGCTTCGGGCATGGCCTTTCGTACACGACCTTTGCCTACGGCGATGCCCACATCGAGCCAGCCACCCTGCGTGAAGATGGCACGATGAGCGAGGAACGACTGGTGATTCCCGTCACCAACACCGGACTGCGTGCCGGCGACGAAGTGGTGCAACTCTACGTACAGCGCCCCGACGACAAGGAAGGCCCCGTGAAGACGCTGCGTGCATTCCGTCGCATCAACCTTTTGCCAGGCGAGACCAAGGAGGTGGAACTGCCTCTCGACGACGACACCTTCGCCTG
>JAZQBS010000105.1:0-17922 GCA_045545875.1 Bacteroidales bacterium | reverse complement strand
GGCAAAGACGGCTGCGACGGGGACGAAGGGGGGCGGGGAGGCTGCCCTTCGTTAGGGGGTGCAAAGATAGGGGATTTTTGGATATTATCCAAATAAAAGGGGGATTTTTTGCTATGTGGATGGAGAAAATGGTGTGTTTTGTGACAAAAAATGAGTCGGAAGAATGGTTTTAATTGGTTTATTTTTGGAAATATGGAGAAAAATATGTATATTTGCTCGCTGAATTAAATTAATAATTGTGTAATTGGTTGGTCTAAAAAGGTGTTGTTCGATTGAAGTGTGCGATCCTCCAATTTCGGACTAATCGTGTTTGAAGATGCGAAGAATAAGTATTCTGCTTTTGTTAATTTTTGCATTTAGTGCTGTGATGTTGGCTGAGGAAAAGTTGACAGGTAAAGTCATATCTTCTGCGGCATCGAGTACGACCTATGGTGGAGCGAAGGCCTTTGACGGATCGACGACTACTTATTTCCGTTCGAAATCTGCTTCCAACACTTGGGTAGGACTTGATTTGGGAACTCCTCATGTGATCAAGAAAGTCGGGTGGGCACCTGCTGCGAATTATCTTGAATATACCAAGTTGGGTATTTTTGAGGGATCCAACCGTTCGGACTTTGCTGATGCCATCCCTCTCTATATGATCACTTCGAATGATGAGGACCAGATCCTCAAGACAGCGACGGTGAATGTGAGTCGTGGCTTCCGCTATGTGCGTTATGTGAGCCCCAACAAGAAAAACTGCATCATTTCGGAATTGGAATTCTATGGTGAGGAAGGAGAAGGTACGGACGACGTGTTTTACCAGGTGACGAATCTGCCTCTTGTCGTCATCCACACCGATAGCGGCAAGGATCCTGTGGACAAGGAGAATGACTTGGCTGCGCACTTTGCTGTAATCAACAAAGACGGCTTGAAGCTGAAAGAGGATACGGGCACGGTGCGTCTGCGCGGCAATACGTCGTTCGATTATGACAAGAAGCCCTATCGCATGAAGTTTGCGAACAAGACGAAGCTATGCGGATCGACTGCAAAGGCCAAGAAATGGGTTCTGATCAACAGCTGGGACGACAAGACGCTGATGCGCAATAATCTGGCATTCGAGATGAGTCGACGCGTGGGCTTGGAATACACTCCGTTCCTGACACCTGTGGATGTGATGGTGAACGGTGAATACAAGGGCACCTATGACCTGGCAGACCAGATTGACCAGCATAAGGATCGTGTGAACATAGAACCGCTTGACACCTCAATCGTTGCAGGAGACAGCCTTACGGGTGGCTATCTGATTGAGAATGACGGCAACTACAAGAAAGAGGAGAACTGGTTCGTGACTTCGAAAAAGAACACGATAGTGATCAAATATCCCGACGAGGACGACATCAACCAGGCTCAGAAGAATTATATCAAGTCGCATTTCCAGAAGATGGAGAATGCGCTTTATGCGAGAAATTTTACAGAGAACGGTTATCGCAAGTATTTTGACCTCAATACCTTCCTCAAATATTTTGTCCTTGAGGAATATGTCGGGAATCCCGATGCATATTGGAGCACCTATTTCTACAAGCATCGCGGTGATGACAAGTTCTATACGGGACCGGTATGGGATTTCAATCTAGCCTTCGATAATGACTATCGTTTCTTCCGTTTGAGTCTGCAAGATATATTTGAAGGAGACACCTATGTCGGCGAAGAATGGACTCCCTACTGGCTCTATTCAAGAACCAGTGATGACCACTACGTGGGTGCGGGAGACATGGTGAACTTTGTCAGCATCATTGTCAATGAAGACAAGGCAAACATGGATGTGATCAAGACCCTGTGGTCGGATCTGCGTGCGAATGCTTTCAGCATTGAGAGCCTTTATGCCTATATTGACGAAAAGATGGAGCTGCTCAACAGCAGCCAAGCGCTGAATTATTCACGATGGAACAACATGTCGAAGTATTGCTACCATAATCCCCGTATCCGTGAGTCGTGGGAGGCCGAAATCGACTTCCTGAAGGCTTATCTGGAACAGCGTCGGGAATGGTTTGACTGGAAACTGGGCTGCAGAGATACGACGATGACCATCAGGATGCCCGAAGAGGGTTGGGCAACGATTTATGTGCCGATGGCCTTCAAGATACCTGACAACATGTTGGTGTTGAGCGTGACCGACTATGAGGACCAGGTGCTGAAGTATGACACGTTGACGACAATCACCGAGGCCAATAAGCCTTATCTGATCAAAGCGCCTGCCGGAGAATATACGCTTGAGGGTTATACGGTGGTTGAGCTTGATGGACGCAGCAATGGCCTGCTGACAGGCACATTGAAGGGCATGATGGCTCCAGAAGGTTCCTATGTCCTGCAACGACAGCATAATGTGCTTGGATTCTATAAGGTAGATAAAAATGTGTCGATCAAAGTTGATCCAAATAAAGCTTATCTGACGTTGCCCGTTGATGCGCATCATACTCCGATCAGATATTTCGCTCTGGATGATGACTTTGCCGGACTGAACGAGATTCATGAATCCGATAGTCCGATTACCGTCTATTCACTTTCCGGAGAGCTGCTGATGCGCATTGACAGAAGCATCGTTGGCGGTACGATAGAAAGTCAGATTCTGCATCAATTAGGTAGAGGCATCTACGTGGTGAAGGATGGAGAAAGCATGCGTAAGGTGGTGCTATGAATTGATTCATGTTAATATAGAGCAGGCGTAATAATTTTTGCGCCTGCTTATTTTTTAGCGGGACGAAGGAGAGATGGGGAATGTGGTTGAGGGGATGAGATGGGATTGTTTTGCTATGTGGAGGTAAAGAAATGAGGATGGGAAGAGAAAAATGGGATAATTTGGAGGTTTTAACGGGGGGTAAATTTGCGAAGGAATGAGAATTTTGCGTATTTTTGCACCATATTTGTTTATGGTTGGACCTTTGGAGTCAAGATTTATCACTTACATGAGATTATTGAGATGCTATCTTCTGGTGATGCTGCTGGTTGTGCCCGTGCTGATGCAGGCGCAGGATGCGGTGTCGGCGGGTGATAGTATTGTTACGATGAAGGAATTGCATCGGGCGCATCGCCTGGAACGAGAGACACTTGGGCGTTCGGGCCGAAGGGATATGGGAGACGGTCGAAAGACTGTGGTTTCGCTTCGTTCGAACATGTTGCGATGGCTGACATTCACTCCGGAACTGGGATTGATATGGCACTGTGCACCCCGTGTGGATGTGCAGATCAATGCCGCATGGACCTCGATATCGAACCTGTATCAGAAGCGATATGCACTGTGGCTCGTTTCGCCTGAGTTGCGGTATTACCTGGGAGCACATGAGCGTTATTATTTGGGCCTACAAGGCGAGATCAGTGAGCGTAACTATCGACTACGCGGTCGTGATGAAGGCAAGCAGGGACGCGTATATGGCTGCGGACTGGTTGGAGGCTATCAGTGGCGTCTAAGCCGACACACGAGCCTGGATCTTCACCTCGGTGTGGGATATAATGCCGGCAAGATGAGCCATTATAGCACTTCGCGACTGTTTGACGGGCAGAAACCTTCGCGCACCTTTCTGCGAGAGGAGGACGAACAACGTTTTGGCTTGAATCATCTGGGCATTAGCCTGGTTTGGGACCTCTATGGTCGGAAAGGAGGCAGACGATGAGCAGGATCTTGAACATTGTGATGATGGCGTTGACGGCTTGTTGGATGACGAGCTGTCGCGTGTTTGAAGTGGAGGATGACCTGTACTATATCATCAAGGATCAGGCTACGATGACGATGCAGCTGCGCTATGTGGAGCACTCGACGGATATGGCCGATGAGCTGCCTTCGTCGTACAGGATCCAGCTTTATCGCAACCGCAAGTTGCTGAATTCGGGATATGACTTCGTGAGCGAAAGGGATGGCAAGCGATTTGCGACGATACTGGATCGTTCGACGGACACGATTAGCTATCAAGGATATATGCAGCATGGGTATTATCGGCTGCTGACCTATAATCGGGCTGAGGGCTTCAGTGTGGATACCACTGCTGCTGTGGTGGAGCATGAAGGCGGACTAATCAAGGCGATGCCGGAACCGCTTTTCCTGGGCACATGGGCCGGAGAACTGAAAGGCGGAGAGCATTATAGCACGAGCGTGATAGTGCGCCAACGTACGAAGCGATTTACTTTCCGCGTGGAGGTTCCACTGGATGATACGCTGACGTATGTGTCGAACACGGCTTATTTGAGCAATGCTTTCTATCGGCTGGATGTAGAGAAGGATGCGATAGATGCGACGGCTTTGGGCATGGTTCCGCTGGAGATGCGGGCAGAGATGCTGGAAGGGACGCGTGGCGTGGTGCTTGTCGGAGAGGCTAATCTGCTGTGGCCTGGGGATGACGAGTATGCACGGATGGGCGTGAAGCAGAGCTTGACTGTGGATGTGCGCCTGGCTGGACCGAGTGGAGACGAGGAGAGGCAGATCGTGATTGAAGAGGCGACTGGGAGCGGCCAATGACGGCCGCTGACGGGGACGCTGGGGCGCAATGACATTGCGCCAAACGGAACGAAAATTGGCAGCCATAGATGGCTGCTGACAAGAACACTGAAGGCGGCCAAGAACGGCCGCTGACGAGGACACAGGGGTAGCCATACACGGCTGCCACAAGAACGAGGGTGGGACACCTTTTAAAATAATATTTATTGCAGATGATTGAACGGTGTTTTATTAGAGTGGTGGTTTTGGTGGGCCTGCTGATGGTAGGCTTGGGGAATGATGTGGTTGCACAGTTCCATGAGATGGAGAGTCTGCCTTGGGTGCCTGCTCGACCGGAGAAGAAGAATGGAGATGCAGGAGATCGAAGCGTAGTCGTGCTGGACGAGCTGAGTACATCCCTACAGAACGGTGAATATCGGCAGGTGGTGGATAGATTGTATCCGTTGGCTATCAGCAGCGGTTATCAGCGAAATACTAACCTGTATAACCAGACGCGCAGGGCTTTGCGACAGTTGTTGCAAGAACCGAATGGTGCAAGTTATTGGAACAAGATGGAACGACTCTATCATGACCGGTTTGCGAATATTGGCAAAGAGGATTACCGTTACCGCAATACAATGGAGACAGCCAGTTGGAGCGAAGAGCAATTGAACAACGAGCAACTGCTGATGCTTTCGAAGGTGGAAGGCGGGATGGAGCGTTGTTTCGATAGAGCGCATCAGATATTGAGCCAGGCACAAGGGAAGATTGACCCTGTGATTGTGGTGCAGGGCATGTTTGTGCCTTTGAACCGCGAACATGCTGCTCATCCGGAACGGGGCAAGGAGTATGCGAACCGATACAGCGAGATTCTGCGTTGGCTGGATGTGGCTGATAAGTTTATGCTGCAGGAACATCGAGAAGAGTATCAGACGTATTACAATTCGCAGGCATTGGCCATGGTGCGCGAAGAGAGCGACCGACAGATGAATGCAGATGCGTCGATAGCAGCGTTTGAAGCACGACGCGTTGAACTGCAGGACGAGATGCGCCAACAGGCGGATTGGCTTGACACCGAACAGCGTGCACAGCGACTCTATGCCGAGGCTGTGGAGAACTATCAGAAGAATGACTACGCGAAGGCTTACCAGAAGGTGAATGAGGCGCTTGCTGCCGAGAACAATATGAAGGAGGCGCATGTGCTGAAATCGAGCATCCTGCAACGGGCATCGAATGCCAGCAGCAGGATGTCGGATAAGGTGGCGTTCTGGTGTGCTGCCTATGAAGCGGGGCAGGGCTATGTGGATCGAAAGACACAACGTCATATCCTTTCGGCACTGAAGAGCCATCTGTTCATGACCGGACTGGCTGGGCAGGTGCACTCGACGAGAACCCCGTTCAGTATCCGCCAGCGGATATGGACGGTGGAGGAGCTGAAGGAGAAATAAGGACGGAGGCGGCCATATACGGCCGCTGACGGAGACACGGAGGGCGCGACGAAATCGCGCCTTACGGGAAAGGGGAAGGGAGGAAGGGGCAGCCAAGGATGGCTGCTGACGAGAACACGAAGAGGGCAGCCATAGATGGCTGCGACTAGAACACAAAGGCGGCCATATACGGCCGATGACGATGACATGGAGGCAGCCATAGATGGCTGCGACTGAGACACAAAAGAAAGAGATGAGAAAGATAATTACGATAGGGATCCTGATGGGGACGCTGCTGTGGGCAGGTCGGGGGACGTGTGCTTTTGGGCAAACGCCCTATCGGTCGGTGAGTCTGGACAGGTCGGGTTTGAGTTGGACATCGTATTTGACCTGGTGGACGGATCTGGCGGATTTAGCCCTGGGTGCTCCCAATCTGGGTGTTGATATTGACCTGCGCAATCCTCAAAGGATGTGGACTCAGTCGGTAGCACTTCAGTTCAGGACGGGTGCAGACAGCCAGTATAAACTATTTCGTGGCGATTACTCGGGAAGCGTGCTTGATAACTTCGGCGTGCAGGCTCAGTATCGCGTACATCTCAGCCCATATAAGCATCCGGAATATCATAAGGGCAGGTATTATGTGGGCCCGTATGTGGAGTATCAGACTTTGGATAAACGTTCGAATGCAGGACTGGTGCTGGGATATGACTATCCTGGCGTTAGTTGGGGAAACAGGTATTTCCTGGAGTTTTCGGGCGGTGGAAGCATTGGCTATAATCTTGATAAGAAGGGCGTTGTGGACCTGCATTTTGCTGTAGGTTTCCGCACTTTGAGCATATCCAACAAGTACTGGAAGCCTGACGAGATGCAGTATGTCAGGAACAACCTATCGAACGAGATAGCGCAAAAACGCATCGATTCGCTGTTGCAACAGATGACATTGGCGCCTGTGACACTGAACGTGAAGAGTGCTGCAGGAGACTCCCTGCTAGAAGAACCTGTGACCATAGAATCGGTTCGCAAGGCATTTGCACAACAGTACGACGACCCTTATCTGGTGGTCGGACGACTGGAAGAGATGAAGGAGAATTCACCTCTGCCTATGACGGAGCCGAGTGAATACAATAACGTGTTATACAGGCTCAGTCTTCTGCCGAAGGACTACGACAGCGAGGCAGGAGAGGCTACCTACATCATGCCTTTCCGCGTGCGGATAGAAGGCTATGACGAAGCATTGGCCCGCAGACGTAGTTTCAACGAGGCTTTGCGCAAAGCCTATACCGAGAACGGCAAGCGACTGCCAGCGTTGTTGCTTAAACCTGCCAGCATGGATTCGATGGCAGAATCGGCCAGCGTTCAACGGGTTTTGTCACTTTTTGATGAGCAATGGAAGAACAACCATCTGCAGGAACGTGAGGTGACCGGACTGTATTACCGCAAGGATGGCGATTTTCAGCCAATCTCGGCAGAAGACATGAACAAGAGGGGAACGTACGCCATTGGGTTGAAGTTCCATCCGCAGGTGTTTGAGTCGTACGATTCGCTAGTGACACGTTTCACCATCCTGCCAGATATCGACAATCGCGAACAGGAGATGTACGACAGATTCCTTGCAGTCTATAACAAGGAGACGTTCTACGTGGAGTGTCCGTGGCTGAACGGCAAGGAAAAGACTGTGACCGTGGATGACGTGATAGCAGCCCTTGATCGTGGCGGCATGACCGGTTATACGGAGGATCAGATTGAATTGCCCGACAGCATCCGTTATGGACGCAATGTGGGTACGACGACGTATGGTCCGGCTTTGCAACCTCTGCAATTTATCTTTGTAGTGGAAGACTCGGTCGGAATGCGACAGGGAACCAGGATACTGGAGGCCCTCACGATGGGCGTGGATGCACGACGTGCCACCTGGAATACAAAGTACGGACTGGATGCCCATGGACCGCTGGTAGAAGGCAAGTACAAGGCTGAAGCTGAGGATGAGTTTGATAATCCCGAGGTGGAGGTTGCTGACCGAGAAGAGCTGCTGCGAGCCGTGAGCGAATACCTTGCCAAGATCGACCCTTCGCTGGAGGGAATGAAGATCGAGGACGCGTGGGTGACGAACTATTCATACACGGGACTGCATAAACTGCAGGCCAATGACAGCACACCGGAAGGTACCGTTTGGACGGTGCTGCAGTTCAAGTACAGGCTGCTGTATATGGATGGACGGCCCAGGGTAGCTACGGCTAATGTGGCTTACAGGATAAAGAAGCCGCAGGGCAGTGGGCAGCCATAGATGGCTGCTGCCAGAGACACGTGGGCGCGATGACATCGCGCCAAACGGGACGATGCTAGAGGCAGCCAAGGACGGCTGGCGACGGGAAAGCTGAGCGGACCGAAAGGGCTGGCGACGGGAAAGCTGAGCGGACCGTTACGGCTGGCGATGGGAAAGCTGAGCAGCCAAACATGGCTGCGACAAGGACAAAAATGATAGAAATGAGAAGGACAATTAAAATAGTGACGATGCTGGTGATGCTGCTGTGGGCAGGTCGGGGACAGTGTGTGCAGGCTCAGACGGTGGTGGTGCACAGCAACCTTGTGATGTGGGCTGCGAAGTGCGCCAATGTCGGCATGGACCTGGCTGTGAACGACTACCAGAGCATTGGTGTCACGGGCATGGTGACAATGGGAGACAGTTGGATCGAGAAGGTGAACGGGTCGGGTATACAGCTTGACTATCGTTTCTGGTTCAAGCGAAAATTGTTCCAAGACTTCTTCTTCGGGCCACAGCTGGGACTGTATCACTATCGGAAGGATGGGGAAGACAGCAGTGTACAAAGGCATACTGCCTTGACAGCAGGCTTTGTGAGTGGTTATGGTTGGATGATCAACCGACATTGGAACGTGGATGTAGTGATGGGTGCCGGCTACTTGCTCTATGCAGACCCCAATAAGCATCATAAGTTCGTACCTACTAATTTCGGCGCAAATCTTTCGTATGTTTTCTAATATATTGCATCATCGAAAATGGCGCATTCGGATAGCGCTCGTGGCACTTCTACTGATGGTAGGAGGAGTGGCACATGCCCAATACGAAGCCTTGCCCATGGTGATACTGGATGCCGATGGCAAGAACCTGACCGATGAGGTGGGGCGTGCTTGGGATCCTGAAGACGGTGTGTGGATGCCGTCGTCGCATGACCTGAGAGACAGGACAGATCTGGAAGTGTTTGTAACCAACGAGGTCTGTGCCGACTCGATAGTGACATGGAGCCATGAGCATACAGCCCGTAACACCCGTTTGATACAGGGCTTTGTGAACGAATATCGTCAACGCGGCTGGCGCCTGATGCGCCAGGGTGAGACCTATAACCTGGCGGATGTGAATGCCATTGCAGAGGACATATACTTGAGGTATGGTTATCTGGTTGATTACTGGTGCAGGGAGACGGGCGATACACGTGGCGTGTATTCGGTAGCTCTGGTATTGCATCCGATGGAGAGCAGCCGGTTTGAGATGGTCGTGCTCAATGAAAAGGTCACCAAGTACGATGGTGATGAACCTTACTGTCCGCTCTATTACAAGAATCGCACGGTGCTCGAGAACGTGAACAAGGTGCAACGTGTAACCACGTTCCGTAAGAAGCGCAGACAGGCACAGAGCAGCGGCTCGTGGCTGACCTTCGATGAACATTTCAATTTCCGTGGACCTACAGACAGACGTCTTGTGGTGGAGCGAATCGTCGAAGCCTGTATCTTCGGTGAGGACTTTGACCGACTCGATGCACGGCTGAAGGGGGATGCTGCTGCACAGCAATTGAACCAGCAACTGATGGATCATCATGGAAAGGCACTCGATACTGCCTACGTTTTGGAGCCGATGGTCTTCTCGGGATACCGATTCCAGACTACCAAGCAACGCCAGATGCGTGACGACCTGATGCGCGACACGATGGAATATTATCGCAAGCGTACACAGGACATCTTTGACCAGATGGGAAGTTGGGTCGAGTATCGAGATGTGGAGTCGGACACGACCACCTATCTGGTACCCATGCCATTGTGGAAGTTGCTGTTGCGCTATCCGAGTTTCGACAGCCTTCGCAATGAATTGCGACAGGCTGCGCCCGATCTGCCACTTGCAATAGCGGAGAATGACACCACAGAGGCTTATACCATCAGCACCCGGACAGAACTGTACCATCGCTTTGAGGAATATATCCAGCGCGGCCACAGGATGGCTGACAAACGAGCCATTTCGAGCGAGTCGGAACTTGTGGACGGTTACATTCGTCACATCAACCAGATGGATATCTACCCCTTGCGGCAAGAAGGGAAACGTGTGAAGATAGAACATCGCCAGGAAGGCGATACCAGCAAATATAGGATGCCTATGCAACTGGTTCCCTATGGCAAGGATACCGTGCTTCATTTCCGCTGGCAGATGCCCGACAAGAACCGTTTCTATCAGATGCGTCACGTGAACTATCTGCATGACTTTGTGCATGCAGACACCACGCATACTGACGAATGCGAATGCGAGCGTCAGATGCCTTTGCAGTTCCTCTCGGTGTCGGCACATCCTGCAGACTTCGATTGTCCACCCCGTCGACATTCGGGCACTGACGAAGTGGTCACCTTCCGTCCGCGTGAACGTGGCGAAGTTCAAGATGTGACCTACCAGTTGTCGCTCAGTTTCGACCAGAACAGCACCAAGATAGACTTGTCGCGTGGGAATAACCAGCAACAACTGGACAGCCTCATAGCGAAGGCCTACGAGATTACACATGGCGAGATAGAAAATACCATACAGCGCGTTGCCATCGTAGGCGTGTCGTCGCCAGAGGGCTTGCGCGGTGCTAACCGTCGAATCTCGCATGGACGCAGTGAGGCCATCATCGACAAGTTGCGTCAGATGGGAGGAGAAGATCTTCGTTATGCACGCTTCGATATTGTCAAGGACTCGGTGGCTCCGTGGAGTGCTGTGGCAGACCTAATTGACGAGATACATCCCGAGTTCCACAGTACGGCAGAACATATCCGTGATGTGGTGGGTGATGACGACCCCGGGAACACTGCACAACAGCAGAAGCGTCTTGGTTATACGAATGGTGCTGACCCAATCATCGGTGAAGCGCTGGAAAAACTACGTCTGGCACAGGTGACGTATGCCTACAAGGCATTGCGCGAGACGCCAAGCGAGAAGATACTGAACTTCTACTTCTCGGGCTCGGATGCCTCTCGCTGGCCATCGTATTATTTCTACGTGCTGCTTCGTTCGGACCGATTGACTTATGAAGAGAAGCTTGAACTGGCGCAACGACTGCTTACGCTCAAGGCTTCGGACGTGAGGCGATATGGACGAGACTTGCGTCCGAAAGACAGTTTTGGCCTGGTATTGCCTTATGCAGCCAACCTTTTGGCCACTGATGCTATTTCAGATGGTAATTACGACCGTTCGATACTGGCACCATTCATCAATATGCAGTTTTATCAGGGCAATGTGCCTTGCTACATGGAGAATGACCCCGACACGCCTGTGAAGTTCATCAATCTTGACGTTGTGCTCTACAACCAGATATTGATGCTGAGCGGTATAGGCACACCTGAGGCAATTGAAGAGGCGCATGAATTGGTGGACATGCTCGATAATACACCCACGATATCGAGTGCATTCCATGACACATATCGACCAGAACTCCTCGAAATGCTGCTCAACAGCCAAAGCGGAAGGTTCGTACTTGATGACGAGAATGCCGAAACGATCAGGAACACCAATATCTGCAACTTCTATGTGGTGAACATGGCGCAAGCCTATCAAGTTGTCGATGGAGATTTGAACAACCTTGCAGCCAATGGTGAAGCCATAGAACTGCTGCAACAATGTTGTGACAGCTTGTCGTCACTGCAGCGACAGATGAACGACCAGCCTGCTGCGCTGTACTTCACAGCACTGACCGAGGCATGGGGTTCGGAGGCCGGACTCTTTAACAACAGAGATGAGCATTTTGACCGTGCTGTGATGGCATTTTCGAAACTACTTGCCAAAGAAGGCGAACCACCATTTGTGGAACGCCTGCAGGGAGACAGTTATGTGCGTGGCATCTATCGTGATGCAAAGGCTATACGTGAAGGAATGGACCTCTATCTGGAGGCTGTGGAACAATATATAAAACTAAGAACGCATGAGGGGGAATAACTTTGTTGGGTACCATCGGTATGGCTTGATGGGGTTATTGCTGCTCTGGCTTGGTGCAGCAGAGGTTGCTGTTGCCAGCCAAATACGGTTGGCGGACGAGAACGGAGAGACCAACCAAACCTGGCAGGCGACGGATAACGCAAGTGAAGAGGCTCGGACTATGGACTTGATGCCCTTTAGGGTGACTGACTATATGATGTCGGGTAATTATCGTTATCCGGACAAGGTGCCTTTCGTGCTGGGCCATTGGTGGAAAGGACTGAGTGTTTCGACCTATTGGTATCCGAAGCTCATTAACTTCCAGTATGATTATGAGGGTATTGAGACCAGCGGTTTTGGACTGGCTTTGACCAAGGATTTCAACAAGAGCAATGCATTGCGACTGGGATTTGCCTATAACCATGACCGTATGGAGCTGATGGCCGACTACCAGTGGAACCTCACTAACTATTGGAAAGGATTTGACCCGAAGCGTCGCTTTGAATGGCTGGCTACAGTTGGCCTTTTGGGTGGCATGACGAAATATGAAGGAGATTATCGCAGGTTCTATGGTGGACAGGTTGGCCTACAATTACGTCATACGTTGTCGCCATGGGTCAGCCTATACGTAGAACCACAATATAAGGCAGTTTCGCCATTGTACGATGGATACTATGAACTTGGCAACATCGTGGATGACGGATTGGCTGTCCAGGTGGGCGTAATCACCCGATTGTCGGGACCTTTGCGTGAAGGTGGCTATGGCACTGCTGTGGCCAATGGCGCAAAAGCCTTTGGTCGTAGTATGGTAAAAACCGGACGATGGATGTCGGGTGTGGGCGGAATGGTTTTCCTTGGCCATGGCATGAAGGTGAATCGCAACAATAGTCTGCATCGCTGGTATGTGGAACTATTGGGAGGCACACAATTGCGTGATGGCGAGCACGAGGTTGGCAAACTGAAACTGCATGAGGGAGACTTTGAGATGAACCTGGGCATGCGAATCAACAACCTGTTGGCTGTGCAGGTCGGTGCTTTCGGAGAACGCCTGGACCTGACACAAAGATCGGAACATCCGGAACAGGTGTATGGATATAGGGCTGAGCTGACTTTTGATCCGCTACGTTTCGTTTGGCACAAGGCTGAAGAGAAAGGCTGGGTCTGGACTGTAGGTGGCGGCATGGAAGGTGGACGCATCGATTTGTGGGACCATGTACCAGGTCTTAATCTAAATCGATTCATTAAACCTACGGCGCATACACAGTTGCGCAGACGACTGTTTGGCCAGACGTGGCTAGTGCTTCAGGGACGCTGGCAAATGATTGACGTCGATAACGATCATCTGCAGATAATGGCCTTTGCAGGCGTGCATCAGAACCTTGTGGCCAGGAAGAGCAACCATAGGCGTACATCCACGTGGTGGAAAGGCTTTTGGTTGGCTGGAAGCTGGGGCGCCTGGGAGATGCGAAATGGCCTCATGAGAGCATCGCTTGGCTATGACTTCAATGACGTGCATGGTGTGCGTTTGGATTATTCTTATTCGCACATCGATTCGCACAACCTACAATTTTCCAAGAAGATATATCTGAATCTGTTCAGCTTGGATTATATGATGAATATCAGAAATGCGTTTCTTGGTTATGATCCGCAGCGAAGACTGAATGTTTACATGTTTGCGGGATATAATATGGCTGTGCATAAGTCGCTGAGAGATGAGTCGTTCTGGCATTCACATACTTATGTGGGCATGGAAGGCGGTGCTCAGTTGGAAGTGAAGATCTTACCTTGGCTTTCGGTTTTTGCAGAGGAAAAGACAACCTTCTTGTCGTTTGACCCATTCCTGACCAATGAGATTACGAAGGGATTTGGAATGACGGGTCTTGTGGGCGTGAAGGTGCGATTCTGAGGTAGCCAAGCACGGCGGCTAACGGAGTTGATAGAGGCCGCCTGGGGTATTGCGGATTTTATCGGACATTTCGAGATCGAGCAGCTCTTCGAGGAGGGCTGTTCGTTCTGTATCTGGGAGGATGTCGGCAAGTTGAGAGAGCCGCATGTCGCCGCGGTCGCGAAGGATGTCGAGTATTTTGCGTCCGAGGGGAGAGACGTGATCCTCTTCGAAGTTGAGGGTTTGCTG
The DNA here is from genome assembly GCA_045545875.1 of Bacteroidales bacterium. Classification (GTDB taxonomy): domain Bacteria; phylum Bacteroidota; class Bacteroidia; order Bacteroidales; family UBA3663; genus Liminaster. The sequence continues at coordinate 3,748 of JAZQBS010000105.1, read as the reverse complement.
GATGGCAGTGGGTTTGCTGGCGGCCTGCCAGTTCATGGCATAGAGGAGGTCAAGGGCTGAGGTGATGAGACCTGCTCGGTTGAGACGGATGAGACGGTTACAGCCATTGCTGCGATCGTCGGTGATACGGCCGGGGAAAGCGAAGACGTCGCGACCGTAGTCGAGCGCAATTGATGCGGTGACGAGGGAGCCGCCTTTCTCCTTGCTTTCGGCTACGAGGACTGCATCGGCGAGACCTGCTATGATACGATTACGTGCGAGGAAATTGCCACGTTCGAAGGGAGCGCTTGTAACATATTCGGTGAGGAGACCGCCGCCCTGCTGGATCATCTGCTTGGCAATGCCACGGTGATTGTAAGGATAGATTCGGTCCAGACCATGAGCTACTACACCAAGGGTAGGAATGCCATTTTCGAGAGCTGCTTTGTGGGACTCCACATCGATGCCGAGGGCCAGGCCGCTAATGACGATGACGTCGGGAAGAGCTTCGTGCAGCTCTTTTACGAAACGATGGACAAGGTCGCGTCCGTATTGGGTGCATTGACGTGTGCCGACGATGCTGATGACGTGCTTGGATTCCAGGTCGATGTCACCGAGCTTAAAGAGAACCGTTGGGGCATCGGGACAATTGAGGAGACGTTTGGGGTATCCATCCTGGCCATAGATCAGCGGTTGGATGTGATGTGCTTCGATAAACTTGAGTTCGCGTTGGGCATCGTCAAAGAGACGTGTATCCTTACGACCATCAAGCACCATTTGACCGACAGCGCCAGCTTGTAGGAGAAGGGCAGGGTCGGCATCGAGGACGGCTTCGGCCGAGCCGAAGGCATCGATGAGGTGGCGTGCTCGAATGGAGCCTACGCCACGGATAGCGTTCAGGACCAGAAGTGGGATGAGGGGGTGCATGTTTTTGTCAGGGTAATTGCAGCCATAGATGGCTGCGACTGGGATGCTTAGAGCGGCCAAAGACGGCCGCGACAAGGACGCTTTGAGAAGGGCAGCCAAACTTGGCTGCGACGAGACAGAGGAGGCGGTCAAATATGGCTCCGATGGGGTCGCTGGGGTGAAAAAGGGACGTTTAAGGGGTGGTGAGATAAGGGGAGAAGGTGGGGTATATTTCTTCACCGCGGGTGAGGGCGCCGTTGACGACGCAGACACAATCGACCTGGGCCTTGATGCACTGGACTCCGTCGGACTTGCGGTAGATATCCTGCTCGAAGACATAACGAACACCTTTGCGGTAGATGTTGAGACAGGAAAGAAACTCCTGTCCACCACGAAGTGGTGCGCGATAGTTGATGGTGACACGGCTGACCATGACGTCGATGCCTTGGCGATGAAGGTCTTCGAAACTGATGCCGACACTTTGGATAAACTCGTGACGGGTGACCTCGAGATAGTGTTGGTAGTTGGCGTTGTTGACAACTCCCTGGATGTCGCATTCGTAGTCGCGCGTCTTCAACTCTAGGGTGTAAGTGTATTCTTTCATTTCTTAATTAAAAAACGTGGTTGGAAGATAATAGAAATTAGTATCACGATGCCTAATCCCATCGGATAGTAAAGATATGGGACGACAAGCATTGGGTTGAGGGGATGACCAGAAGTGGCTTCTACGAGACCAGCAGCTGTGAGCAACTGGGCAGAATAGGGTATGAGGCCCTGGGTGAAGCAGCTGGCAGTGTCGAGGAGAGATGCCGAACGGCGAGGGTCGATGTGGTACTGTTTGGCTATGCGTTGGGCAATGGGGCCGGTAGTGATGATAGAGACGGTGTTGTTGGCCGTGCAGACATCAACAAGGCATACTAGACTGGAGATGGCAGTCTCTGCCCCACGACGACCATTGATGCCCTTGGTGAGTTTGTCGATGAGGTAATCGATTCCTCCCATGGACCGTATCATTTCGAGCATACCTGCAGCCAGCATAGCCATGATGATGATTTCGCCCATACTGTTAATGCCTACACCCAGGGACCCCATCCATCCGAAGAAGTCGTAACTGCCATCAATCGTGCCAATCACTGCGGTAAGCAGAAGCCCCAGGAGCAAAACGATCATCACGTTCAGGCCGAGGACAGCAGTGATGATGACGGCGAGATAGGGCAGCACCTTCCACCAACTGACATCGGGCATTTGCTGCGGCACAACAATGTCGCGTCCGATGAAGTAATAGACGGCTACCATCAACAAAGCAAGCGGGAGGACAAGACGCAGGTTGACGCGGAACTTGTCGCCCATACGACAGCCTTGGGACTGTGTGGCAGCAATGGTGGTATCGGAGATGAAGGAGAGGTTGTCGCCGAAATAGGCTCCACCGACAACGATGGCCACCATGAGTGGTAGGGCAATTTCGCTTTCCTGGGCAATGCCTACGGCCACAGGAGTGAGAGCCACGATGGTACCTACACTGGTGCCGATAGCCAGGGAAATAAAACATGCGGCCAGAAAGATGCCCGGAAGGAGAAGGCTGGCTGGCAGGAGCTGGAGCGTGAGATTTACTGTAGCATCAACTGCGCCCATGGCTTTTGCTGAAGCAGCGAAAGCACCCGCGAGGATGTAGATCCACACCATCAGGAGAACAATAGGGCTTCCTGCACCTTCGGAGTAGCGTTTGATACGGTCGTTTATGTTTCCCTGACTAAGCGCGATGGCATAAACCGAACTGACCAGAAAGGCCACAGTCACTGGGACTTTGTAAAAGTCGCCGGAGACGATGCTCACACCCAGGAATAGAACCAGGAAAAGGACCAAAGGGGATAGGGCTTTCATTGAATGATAGGTCAGCTAATAATGGCTGTTGTAAGAGACACGTATTGATTTGTTGTGCGCAAAGATAATTATTTTATTTTATATGAAAAAGAGGTCATGGAGTTTTTTTAAAATTGAAGGTCAAAAATTGTTTGTTTGTTGCTGTTTGTCATTCTTATGTATTGATTCGAATGATAATTTTGATGAATAAATGACACTTTCATTTGACTAAAATTGAGGGTCGTTGTGATTTTTATGGACTATTATTTAAAAAAAGTTGATTAGTTTTGGCGAATTCGCAATTTGTAAGTAAATTTGCGCCGAAATATGGCAATTTGATAATTAATATATGATGAAAAAAAGTATCTTATTTCTAGCTTTTGTCGCTATTGTTCTTGGCCTGTCATCATGCAAGGCACCTGAGAATATTGTGTATTTGCAGGATGTTCAGAATAATCAACGTCTGGAGGGTGCAGAGCTTTCGATGATACGCATCCGTCCGGGAGATCAACTTTCGATTGTCGTCTCGAGCCGCAATCCTGAGCTCAGTGCCATCTTCAATCTGGCTGTTCCTTATCGTTATGTGGGAGGTACGAGTTTCACACCCACTGGTACCAATAGCCAGACGGCATTTTTCACTGTTGCCAGCGATGGTACGATAGACTATCCTGTGTTTGGTGCACTTGAAGTGATTGGTTTGACCCGTTACGAACTGTCGAAAAAGATCAAGGATATGATCGTAGGTGGTGACTATATCAAGGATCCTGTTGTCACTGTCGATTATGCGAACTTGACCATCAGTGTGCTGGGAGAGGTGACTAGTCCTGGAAAATACAGTATCGGCAAGGACCGTATCACTATTCTTGATGCCATCAGTATGGCTCGTGACCTTACTATCAATGGAAACCGTGACGATCATCTGCTGCTTCGCCAGCAACCGGATGGTTCTACACAGAGCTATCGTGTAAATATGACCCGTTCGAGCCTGATGCAGAGCCCAGTT
>JAZQBS010000104.1:0-5755 GCA_045545875.1 Bacteroidales bacterium | reverse complement strand
ATAGCCCTTTGTCTTCCGCTTGGCCTCCGACTTGTAGTCTCCTAATCTCCCCTAATTCCACAAACAAAATCCCCAACAGCATCCTCTGCTGTTGGGGATTTCTTTATTATGTATGGCCGTTAACATCATGGCAGACTTGATTGGATATTATGTCCCCGGCCGAGATTGTCCGCCATTTTCACCTGCTTGTCCATCTTTTTATATGACGGAGCGACAGATTCTGAGGGCGGTCCTTTCGGTTGTCGCGGATTGGGGGACGTGTCGCTATATGCAAATCAATTTGTTGAAAATTTTCTTGGAGGAACGAAATTGTCGCCCTATCTTTGCGGTGTCAAAACGATACAACGATTGACAATTAACAATTAACAATTAATAATTGATTATTCAGATAAAAAAATTATTAACTCTAAAAAAAACAAAGAATATGAAAACTTCAATCATCAACAAGCTTTTTGCAATGGCAGCTCTCTGCCTCGTGTCTTTCACCACCAGCTTCGCCGGCAACCCACCGCTTCCCGCCGAGCAGCTTCCCGCCAAGGCCCAGGCCTTCGTCCAGGACAACTTCGAGCGCAACTCGATCGTTGCGGTAGAGTCCACCACTGATACATATATGTGCGTCCTCAACGATGGCACCATCATCGACTTCGATAAGAAAGGTACCTGGAACAATGTGGACTGCAATGAGAATTCCATCCCGCTCAACTTCGTGCCTCGCAACCTTCTGCAGTACGTCTATGGCAATTATCCATACTGCACGATCAACAAGGTGAACAGGGGTAACCAGGGTTATGCTGTACGCCTGCAGACTGAGGAAGGGAAGGCATGCACTGTGAATGTGAGGTTCCTGACCGATCTGAACTAAGACCCCCTAGGGTTCCTGATTCTTTTTATCAAGAATTTGAGAATTAGAGAATTATCTTGGAAAATATTAAAAAATATTGGCTATCCCCTATCATAACCAATTAAGAAAAAAAACTTATTGAAAGGTGTAGGTGCTTAGCACCAGGTGCGTAGAGTTAGTGCCGGTCTTCTATGAGAACAAGTTCTCCTAGCTGACTGGCACTAATTCTATGCGCACGGCAAGGCCATGCTACACCTTTCAAAAAGTGAAAAAGAGCTCCTTTTTAGGAGCTAGAAAAAAGGCGAAGCCAGAAAAGCCATCCGGACCTCACATTTATAATGTAGTTATTGCTAACGCAAGAAATCTTTGAGGAAATCTTTAGAGGAAGCGTATTGCACGGATTTAACGGATTCGTGAAAATGAATAATTAATAGGCCAGGAGGATTAAATCCGATTTAATAGGGAAATGAGGTAATGGGGGATAGTCAGTAATGGACCGTTCCGTCCTACATTGTAGTCGCCTGACTTGATGGCATGAGATATATGATAGTGCTCGGGATGCTTCAACACTGTCTGCAACGATTTGGCATTGCCAGTTCGTGCTTTGCATTCCAGCGGCAAACATTCATCTTTATGTTGCAGCAGAAAATCAAGCTCCAGACCACCCTCCTTTTGGAAGTAGTAGAGTTTTCGACCCATCTTGCACAGCATGTCAGAGGCAAGATTTTCAAAAATGGCACCCTTGTATCCATGCAGATTGCCTTGCAGGATGTACCACGCTGTCCCTTCGTCGAGCATGGAGACAAGCAACCCGATGTCGGTCATATAGACCTTAAACACTTCGCGGATGGCATTGCCACCTAATGGGAGTTCGGTGATGGTTGTGTTGAAGCAACGTTGAATGATGCCTGCATCTTCGATCCATTGCAGACTGCCTTCGTACTGGCTGGAACGGCCACCTTTGCGTATCACTGAATATTGGAACTTCTTGTTTTTCTTGGCCAATTGCGCAGGAATCGAATCGAAACATTCGCGTATGTGGGATTTGTCTTCCTGTCGCGCATATTTCAGCATATCAGACTTATAGCTTTCAATGATGCTGCGCTGCACCTCTTGTACTTCATTGATGTTATTTGTCTCCATGAATGTGACGACAGCTTGAGGCATACCTCCTACCACCACATATCGAAGGAGTAGCTCGCGCATCCGTTGGTGGATGCCATCTTCGACAGGCGTTTCGTTTGCCAGGCATCGTTGGAGGTAGTCTATATGCTGCTCTTGTACGCCATTTGCCCATAACCACTCTTCGAAGTCCATGGGATACATGGTGACATGCTGCTCAAAGCCTACGGGGATGGAGGCTGCTGATTCTTCTTCCAGATCTTCTTTCGTCTTGTAGCCGTTTACGCCAAGGAGAGAGCCCGTGCAGATAACGTCGTAACGTCCGTCAAGTTTGAAGAATTTCAATGAGGAACGCGCAAACGGACAATCCTGGACTTCATCGAACACGAGGCATGTCTGACCTTCCACAAACTTTGCGCCTTTGATGCCAGCGGAGATTGTCATGGTGAGCGTGTCGGTATCGAGAGCGCCGTTAAAGAACGCCTTGTACTCGCGATGTTCATGGAAATCGAGGTATATGACGTGTCGATAGTTTTTATGTGCGAAGTCGAGAACACTGCTGGTCTTTCCACATTGGCGGCATCCTTTTACGACAAGAGGATTGTGTCCCTTGCGATTTTTCCATTCCTGAAAAACCTTCTCAATCTTTCGTTTGTACATAATTATTGATTATGAAATGATTGTGATCGTGATTTACACTTTTCGGGGCGAGTTTTCGAATAGTTGTTACACTTTTCGGGGCGACTTTTCGGGGCGAAGATACACTTTTCGGGGCGAGTTTGCAAATAATGATTGCGAAAAATGGGATTGTAGGCGTTTGTTTTGGTGTTTTTTTGATGGTTTGTAACGACCAGCTGACAATAAGACTCTCTCGGACACCAGGACTCCCTCGGAGTGGACCCCCTCAATCCTCCGCACCCCCTCTATCCCCCGCTTCTCTCGGACATGACCGAAGGGAATAACTAGGGGGCAGAATACCTGCTTAGGGGGAGGACTGGAGGGTCCCGATTTTATTGCCTTCGGCAAGAAATCTTTGTGGAAATCTTAATGAAGAAATAAAGCGGGGTAAGCGATTGTAGGGATAAGGGGACAAGGGAGCGGGGAAAGTAGGCACAAGGGATCGGGGGAAAAAATATTCCTGGGTGGCTTTTCTTTGCTTTTCACGCCACTGGAGGGGAGGGCAACCATACTTTTCCTTGAATGCGCTGGAGAAATCGGCGGCAAGTTCTTAAAAAAAGAATAGAAAAATGTCCAATCGTTTGGCTGTTTGGATATTTATCTGTATCTTTGCAAAGAAAAAATACAATAGACTATGAAAAAACTGAACTATCACCTCCTTCTGAGTCTGCTTTTCTTGTGTGAAACAGTAATGGCACAGGGTTTCAGGAATCCTGTACTTCCGGGCTTTCACGCCGATCCAAGCGTGTGCCGTGCGGGAGATGATTTCTATCTGGTCAACTCAACCTTTCAGTACTTTCCGGGTGTACCGGTTTTCCACAGCAAGGATCTTGTGCACTGGGAGCAGGTGGGCAATTGCCTGACACGTCGTTCACAGCTGGACCTGTCGGGGCTGGACAGTCAGGCCAATCCGCAGCTGGGGTGGACCAACGCGGGCGTCTATGCCACAACCATACGCTATCATGAAGGCCGCTTCTATATGGTCACCACCGTCTTTCCGTCACGTCGTCATTTCTATGTCTGGACCGATGATCCTGCGGGAGAATGGTCGGACCCCATTGTCATAGACTTTGCAATAGGCAGCTGCGACCCTACCTTGTATTTCGAAGGAGACAAGTGTTATTTCCTCTGGAAACAGGGTGACATCAAGATCTGTGAGATCGATGTAGAGACGGGCAAGCAGATAGGCGAGATCCACCATCTGGGGACAGGCCTGGGCGGCCGCTATCCCGAAGGACCGCACATCTACAAGAAAGATGGCTGGTACTACATGCTGCTGGCCGAGGGAGGCACGGAACATGGCCATCAGGTAAACATACTACGCAGTCGTTCGTTGTTTGGACCTTATGAGTCAAACCGTGCCAACCCGATACTCTCGCATTTCAGCATGGAGATGCAGGATAGTCCCATACAGGGGCTGGGACATGCCGATCTGGTACAGGCTGCCGATTCCTCGTGGTGGATGATCTGCCTGGGCTACCGCACCAGCGGATACCTGCTGCATGTGATGGGACGTGAGACGATGCTTGCCCCTGTGCGTTGGGACGAGAACGCCTGGCCCGTGGTGAATGGCAATGGCACGCTGAGCATCGACATGAAGTGCAGGACGCTGCCGCAGGTGCCGATGCCTAACGACCCGGAGCGCGAGGAATTCGACTACGTGCATCGTAATGTGCCTGCCGACAGCTACCAGTCGTTAGGCATGCCCATGGGATGGCACAGCATCGGCAATGTGCAGCTCAGCAACTATTCATTGACCGAGCGCAAGGGATGGCTGCGACTCAAGCCCTCGACACTGACGCTCGACGCTGCATCGTCGCCAACCTTTGTGGCAAGACGACAGACGGAATTGAGGTTCAAGGCAACGGCCCTGCTTGATGCAACCAACATGACAGAGGGCATGCAGGCCGGCATCACAGCTTATGCCGCTCCCCTGAATCATTATGATGTAATCGTTGAACGAAGGAAAGGAAAGCTTTACGTCAGGTCAAATATACGATTGGGAGAACTATCGTACAGCGCGAAAGAGATTGCACTGGTGGGCGGCAGCAGGGCCTATCTGCGAATCTCATCGGACAAGGACTACTATTATCTTCAGGTTTCCACCGACGGGCATAGCTTCGAGACATTGGGCAAGATGGATTTTCGCTATCTGTCGACCGAAGTGATCGGTGGATTTACAGGAGTGATGTTGGGCGCTTTTGCACAGTGCCAGCACACGGACGACAAAGGTGTGGTGGATATAGATTGGTTTGAGTACATTATTCCTCAGAAACAAGATATAGATCAATGAAAAAAATACTAGTTATACTTTCTGTGGTTTGTCTTTTCGGCAGCTGCAATACGCCTCCGTTTGTCATTGCCGATGGTGAAAAGGTTGCTCCTGTGGTTGTGTCGGAAGACGATTGATCCTGAGTTTGTGGTCGAAAAACTCATTGTCAATCCAGATAACGAACATCCATCCTATCATGGGCGAGAAGGATGACCGTGAGGGGGTAAGAAAGAAGGAAGATAACGAAACGCACAGAAAATACTGGAACGAGTATTATAGCTGAGTTCTGTGCGTTCGGTGAGTTCCGTGTGGGATAAAAGGCATATGAAAGCGTGTCAGATTTTTATACAAACAATCCCCGAGAGCCTTTCGGCTGTCGGGGATTACTTCATGACAAGGGTTGTCAAGATGCGGATGGGATACTGACAAACGGGGGCATCAGAGCGAATGGGCGACAGAGGGGACACTGGGTTATTCGTAACCCATCCAGTCGGAGTCGCGGGGCTTGGCTAATTGACCGCCGCCGTCGGAGGGATCGTCGGTCAATTGGGGATCGGAGGTGACGATGACGTCGGAAGGAGAAACGCGATGTTGGCGCCAAGTGGGGGTGGTATATTGCTTTTTCATAGTTGTTGTTTTTAATGAGACCCCCTCGGTCCCCCTGCTTAGGGGGATGACTGGTGGGTCCGGACTAGCAGAAAGTCCCCCTATGCAGGGGGATTTAGGGGGTCTCCTTATTTTACGAAAACCTTCTGGACGGTGCCATCATCGAGGATGAGGATGTTCAGGCCCTTCTGGAAGGAGGAATGGCGATGGCCGTCGGGGGTGTAGATGAGGGGGTT
>JAZQBS010000103.1:0-6593 GCA_045545875.1 Bacteroidales bacterium | reverse complement strand
GCTTTGGCTTGGCAGTCTGGGTCAGCTGCCTTTACAAGCGGCGCTCCTTGGTCACTGCAATGATGCTATATGCCGTGCTTAACTGCTATTCGCGCATCTATCTGGGCGTGCATTTCCTTGGTGATATCATTTGTGGCACCGTCCTTGGTATCCTCTGCGGATGGCTCGGATATTTTTGCTACACGCGTTTCTGCCAACGTTTCAGCATTCCTCAGAATAAGTCGGTCAACCCACTTCCCATCACCATCATGCTTTGGGCATCCTTGCTCGCTTTTGCGGTCTATGCAGTGTTCATGCTCTTTCAATGACATAAAATAAAAGATCAGATGCGAGGTTCCCTACACTAAACAATAATACGGAAAAACAAACCATAATAAAATATGAAAAGGTCTCTCTTTATCGCACTATTCGCCGTCACAGCCATCCTGTTAAATGCACAGACGGCATTGAAGAAAGTTTATAATGAGGATATTAACCCTATCGAGCAGATAGATCAGGCTTTGGCTAAGGCTAAGGCCGAAAATAAGAATGTCATCTGTCAGGTAGGTGGCAATTGGTGTCCGTGGTGCTTGCGTTTCGCTGACTTTATCAGTCGAGACAGTACAATAAGCCAAGTCATTGACCAAAACTACGTATATATACATGTGAATTACAATCCTCGCAAGGTTGATGATGATGCCCATGCACAATTGACCAAAGCCATGTTGCAACGTCTTAACAATCCCGTGCGTTTCGGGTTCCCCGTCTTCGTCGTGCTGGACGAGAACGGCAAGGTGATTCATACCCAAGACTCCAGTTTCCTCGAAGAGGGTAACAACTATAACAAAGAAAAAGTACTCCGATTCTTCAATTGCTGGACACCCAAAGCAACATTATAAAAGATATATTATCTAGATAACCTATGAGAACTATAACAATAATGGCTCTGTTGATGGCCTCTCTTACCATCATGAGCGGATGTAGTAATCAGCAGAAAGCTAAGACAAAGTTTCCTACACGCGTAAAAACTGAAGTGGTAAGCCTTGGCTTGAACGAAACAGGACAGAACTACGTGGGTATTGTGGAAGAACGAGAAGCCACAGCTGTTAGTTTTACGGGAATGGGCGTTGTGCGCCGCGTATTGGTCAGTGAAGGTCAGACCGTAGGTCGAGGACAATTACTGGCTGAGATGGACGACACCCAGGCTCGCAACACTTTGACAGCTTCCGAGGCCGCAGTGATGCAGGCCGAAGATGCACTGCAACGCATGACGATTTTGCACGATGCCGGTTCCTTGCCCGAGCAACAATGGGTCGAAGTGCAGAGCAAAGTGGCACAAGCACGTGCCCAGCAGGAAGCAGCTAAGAAGAACCTTGCCGATTGTCGGCTACTGGCTCCTGTAAGCGGTGTTGTAGGAACACGTCACGTCAAAGCAGGTGAGACTGCACTGCCCTCGCAGGCTGTCGTTACCTTGCTCGATGTAAGCAGCGTAAAAGTGAAGGTCTCGATACCCGAAGCCGAGATAAACAATATCGAACCGACTACAGCTACGACAGTTACAGTAGAAGCCGCAGACAAGGAAGTCGCAGGCGGACGTATTGAAAAGGGTGTTCAGGCCGATCCATTGACCCACACCTACGACATCCGCATTAACGTGCCGAATCCCGACCGAAGACTCCTTCCTGGCATGGTGGCCAATGTCGCCTTTTTGCCGAAGGAGGATATCGTAACCCTACCGACACTGCCCGTGACTTGCATACAGAAGCCAGCTGACGGGACCCTGTTCGTTTGGACTATTGCCAACGACAGTACAGCTCATCGCCAAACCGTTGGCATCGGACAGATGAGCGGCAACCGCATTGCCATCACTTCCGGCATCAGCGCAGGGCAGCGAGTTGTCACAGAGGGATATCAGAAACTGAGCGAAGGTAATAAAGTCATCTACTGAAATGAGAGATAAAATGTCATGGATGAGTTGGCCATTGCGCCACTACTCCATCTCTCTGCTTATCGTGTCGCTGCTGTTCATCCTGGGCATATACGGCATGAAGCAGATGCCTAAGGACGAGTTCCCGCACGCTACCATCCGCCAAGGTGTGGTGATTGCCGTCTATCCAGGAGCAACCAGCGAGGAGGTTGAAGAGCAGGTGGCGCGTCCTTTGGAACGTTACCTCTTCACTTATGGCGAAGTGTATCGAGAAAAGACAACCACAACTTCACAGAACGGGATGTGCATCGTCATGGTACGCCTTAACGACTATGTAAACAACAAGGACGAAGTTTGGTCGAAAATCAAGCATGGACTAAATGCCTTCAAGTCGCAGTTGCCACAAGGCGTGCTTACTGTCATCACCAACGATGAGTTTGGCAACACATCGGCCTTGCTTATCGCCATCGAGAGCCCTCAACGCAGTTACCGAGAACTAAAACAGTACAGCGATGACCTCGGCGACCGTCTGCGCCGTATCCCATCAGTTGCCAACGTAAAACTCTTTGGCGAACAGAAGGAGCAGATCAGTCTATACATCGACCGACAGCGTCTGCAAGCCTACGGCATCGGTCAGCAGATGCTCTTCTCGCGCCTTCAAGCCCAGGGCATCACCACTATGAGCGGCAGCATCAGCGACAAGGACCAGCAGATCCCTATCCACATCGAGGCGATGGAAAACAGTGAGGACGCATTAGCCAACCAGATTATTTACAGCGATGCAGCCAGCGGAAAGGTGGTCAGGGTGCGTGACATAGCCCGTGTAGTGAGGGAGTATGACCCATTGGCCAACCGCATCGAACAGGATGGACATCCATGCGTACTTTTGTCGATGGAGATGTCTCCAGGCTTCAATGTGGTGCAGTATGGCGAAGACGTCGATCGTGTACTCGATACTTTTCGTCAAGAAGTACTCCCCGACGACGTAACCGTCACTCGCATAGCCGACAAGCCGAAAGTTGTACGCGAGAGCGTTACATCTTTCCTTCGTGACCTGCTCATCTCGATGCTCGTCATCATCCTTGTCATGATGGTGCTCTTTCCACTCAGGTCGGCCATCGTTGCAGCAGTCACCATCCCTCTCAGTACTTTCGTATCGGTGGCAATCATGTATATGATGGGTATTGAACTCAACATCGTAACACTTGCCGCGCTTATAGTAGTGCTGGGAATGATTGTCGACAACAGCATCGTTGTCATCGATGGCTACTTGGAGTATCTCGGTAAAGGATTGAAACCCTACGAAGCTGCACTTAGGTCTGCCCAACAATACTTCATGCCGATGATGCTGGCCACCATCTGCATCTGCGCCATCTTCTATCCCTTCCTCTTTACGATGAAGGGCATTTTCCATGATTGTCTAGTGGACTTCCCCATCACCATTACCATCAACCTGTTGGTGTCGCTCATTCTTGCCATCTCGGTTATCCCTTTCCTCGAGATGAAGATTATCCGCCCCGACAAGGTAAAAACCGATGGAAATGCCATCACACAATGGGTGCAACAGACCTACAACCACGTGCTCGAGTTCACATTCCACAACCCATGGATCACCATCTGCGGAGGTTTGGCCATCATTGCGCTTTCGACGGCTATCATTCCATCACTCAAAGTGCGTCTTTTCCCTTATGCCGATCGTGATCAATTTGCCGTCGAAATCTTCCTGCCCGAAGGCAAAGGCATAGCCGAGACCGACTCGATTGCCAGTATCGTGCGACATGAGCTGGAGCAAGATCCACGCATCACAAGCATCACGGGCTTCATTGGTTGCGCATCACCACGTTTCATGGATGCCTATGCTCCTCAAATGGCAGGTCCCAACTATGCCCAGTTCATCGTCAATACCAAGAGTCAGAAGGCCACCCTCGACTTGCTGGCAAATTACCAACCTCAACTCAGCGAAGCCTTCCCTGGAGCCTATGTGAAATTCAAGCGACTGGATTACCTTGAGGTCAACGAATTGGAATACCGCTTCTATGGCAACGATCTCGACTCGCTCCATGCAGCAGCCGACCGGATGATGGACCGTATGCGTCAGATGCCAGAACTTGAATGGGTTCACACCGACTATCTGCTTGCCCATCCCATCGTTAACGTTGAACTCGACCCTGTCGCTTCGGCGCAGTTGGGTATCACGCGTAGTTCTGCACAACTTGCACTCAGCGCCATGTCGAGCGACTTGCGTGTCGGACAGATGTGGGAAGGCGACTACGAGTTACCTATCGTCGTCAAGGACAATGCCGACATGACCTACTCCGACATCGAAAACCTCGGTATATCGTCACCCACCACAATGCTCTCGGCAGGCATTGGTAGCCGCAACACCACCGTTCCTCTTCGCCAGATAGCAAAAGTTGGACCGATGTGGAGCGAAAGCCGCATCGTACATCGTGGTGGAGAACGTTGCATCACCGTCATGGCTCAATTTGCCAACGGTGTCTATACTTCTCCCGTCGAGAAGAAGCTGGTCAAGGTAATGCAAGAAGAGATTGCACTACCACAAGGCGTACGTTCGGAAGTTGGCGGTGAGATCGAATATGGAGATGAAGCCCTGCCACAGATCTTCGGCGGCATCGTCATTGCCCTGATCATCGTATTCTTCTTCCTGCTTTTCAACTTCAAGAAATATGGTATTACTACCGTCTGCATGGCAGCCTTGGGACTGATGATACCAGGTGCGCTCATCGGCTTGGGACTTATGAACCGCGATCTGGGGCTCACTTCCATCTTCGGCCTCATCACGCTGATGGGAATAATCATGCGCAACGAGATACTCATCTTCGAACATGCCATCGACCTGCTCAAGAGTTATTCACTTGGTCATCCGGAACCCGCTCGAGAGGATCCCGAGCACGAAACATGGCGCCGTGATTACAACAAAGCCGTTCGCAATGCTGCCTACGAAGCGGGCCGTCGCCGTATGGTGCCCATCTTCCTCACAACAGCTACTACTGCCGTTGGCGTGGTGCCGATGATCATCGCCCAGTCATCCTTCTGGATGCCTGTTGGAGTCACCATCTTTGCAGGTGGTATAGGCTCGCTCATTATGGTAGTCACCATGCTCCCTGTGGTTTATTGGAAAGTTTCGACGAAATAATATTTGTCATGAAGAAGTTTTTAGCACTTTTTGCCGGGCTCACAGCCATTACCTTTTGCGAAGCCCAATCCACCTATACATTGGAGCAGATGCTCGACTCTGCCCGTCAGAACAACATTGCCCTGCGCGATGCACAATATGACCTCGAAGCCGCACGACAACAACGCAAGGAGGCATTCACAAAGTTCTTTCCCTCCATCAGCGGGATAGGCGCATGGTTCAACGCCGACAAGGGGATGGCCAAGATGGAAGTTAACCCGGGCGAAATGATTACACCGGAATTGGGAGCTACTCTGGCCACTGTATTCCCCGTCGAAGCCTTGGCAGCTCTGAGCAATCCAATCAGCATGTCGATGATGAAGAACGGCACCATCGCCGGTGTCAATGCCGCGCAACCCATATTCGCCGGTGGGCAGATCGTCAATGGCAACCGCCTCGCAAAAGTCGGCGAGGAAGTGGCCAACCTTCAGATGCAACTCACCGAGAATGAAATGGAACTGACCACACAACAATATTTCTGGCAGATAATATCTCTTCAGGAGAAACTGAAAACCATTGGTGCCGTCGAAGCTATGCTCAATGATATTCACAAGGATGTCGATGTGGCCGTTCGCGCAGGTCTTGCCATGCGCAACGACCTGCTGCAAGTGGAGCTACGGCTGAACGAGGTGGAGAGCCAAAGGTTGAAACTGAACAACGGACTCTCGCTTGTCAGACTATTGCTGGCACAGTATTGCGGGCTCCATGACACTGCCTTCACCTTGATACCCGACACCGATAACGCGGCCATGCTGCCCATGAAAGAAGATCATGAACAGGCATTGTTGGGAACTGCCGAATACCAGTTGCTCGACAAGCAGGTCGAAGCAGCCAAGCTACAACGAAATATTGCAGTCGGGCAAAACCTTCCCTCAGTTGCCGTTGGAGCTGGCTACAACTACCACAATCTGATGGAAAACGACCGTACCTTCGCCATGGTTTATGCGACGGTTAGCGTCCCCATCTCCGATTGGTGGGGAGGCTCTCATGCCATCAAGCGCAAGCGGATAGAATATCAGAAAGCTCTCGACCAACAACAGGATAAGTCCGAGCTGCTGCAAATCAGGATGCAAAATGCGTGGAACAACGTCATCGAGGCTCGACAGCAACTCGACATCACACAACGCAGCATAGAGCAAGCCGAAGAGAACCTTCGACTGAATCGCGACTATTACCGTGCTGGTACAATCAAGATGTCCGACCTGCTCGAAGCCCAGTTGCTTTGCCAGCAGGCTCACGACAGTTATACCGACGCCTTCGTCGATTATCAGAATAAGGTCCTCGAATACAGACAGGCCGTGGGCGCTAATGAATAAATCAGTTTTGCAGAAGGAAACCTTTCCTTATAGCGCGGCATACAGTTTTGGCAGATGAAATCTGTATGCTTCGACCGTGGCATACAGTTTTGATAGATGAAATCGATATACTACAATAGCAGCATACAGATTTGGTGAAGTCGGAGGCCAAGCGGTCTTAGGAAGACAAAGGGCT
>JAZQBS010000102.1:0-5309 GCA_045545875.1 Bacteroidales bacterium | reverse complement strand
AACTTCGTGAACCGTGCTCTTCAGCTTACTCAGAAGTACTACGATGGTGTTGTGCCAGCTTGCGGCGAGCTTAACGACTACGACAAGCAGACTCTTGCTGAGTTCAAGGACGTTAAAGAGAAGCTCGAGGCCCTTCTCGAGGCATTCAAGTTCCGCGATGCTCAGAAGGAGGCAATGGAATTGGCTCGCATCGGCAACAAGTACCTCGCCGACACCGAACCTTGGAAGATTGCAAAGACCGATATGGAGCGTGTAGGTACCATTCTCAACCTTTGTCTTCAGATCTCTGCCAACCTGGCCATCGTATTCGAGCCATTCCTCCCATTCTCTGCCGAGAAACTCCGCAAGATGCTTGGTATGGAAAGTTTCAAGTGGGAGGAACTTGGACGTACCGACCTCCTCGCTGTTGGTCATCAACTCGGCGAAAGTGTACTCCTCTTCCAGAAACTTGAAGACAAGGACATCCAGCCACAACTCGACCGTCTGGCTCGCATCAAGGAGGAAAACGAAAAGATTGCACGTGCTGAAGCCGAACGGAACTGGCGACCTGAGCCCATCAAGGAAATTATTCCTTTCGAGGACTTCGAGCGCCTTGACATCCGTACCGCTACTGTGCTTGAAGTGAAGCCTGTCAAGAAGAGTGATAAACTGCTCCAATTCACACTTGACGATGGTACCGGCCAACCTCGCACCATCCTCTCTGGCATCGCTCAACACTACCCCGACCCACAAGTTCTCGTAGGAAAGCAAGTACTCTTTGTTGCTAACTTCGCACCAAAGGTAATGAAACACATTGCTTCCAACGGAATGATCCTTTCTGCAGTCAACTTCGATGGCTCCCTCCATGTCGTAACCAACGAAAGCAAGGTCAAGAACGGCTCCAAGGTCTGCTAATACGGCTATCAACTAAACACGTTTCCGTTAGCAGCCATGTTTGGTTGCTCCCAAGTGTTTCGTCAGCAGCCATGCTTGGCTGCAAAGTGTTACAGTCCGCAGCCATCTATGGCTGCAAAAAAAGATACGCATGAAATCCCTCAACAAAGACCTCTTTGTGACCTTCATGAAAATCGGCGGCTTCACCCTTGGTGGTGGAGCCGCCATGATTCCACTCATGGAGCAACAGGTCGTCACACAGCATCAATGGCTTACCCATAGCGAGTTTATGGACGTGATGGCCGTTGCGCAAGCCACCCCTGGCGTTTTTGCGGTCAATATGGCATCACATATCGGATACAAGGTCGGTGGTATACGTTCAGGTATCATCGCCTCACTCGGCGTTGTTTTCCCCTCGCTCGTCATCATCCTTCTCATCGCAATCATCTTCTCAAGGTTCCGCGACAACCGTTGGGTCGAAGCTGCATTCATGGGTATTCGTCCCGCTGTCGTCGCTCTCCTCGCAGTGCCGGTATTCAAGATGGGCAAGACCGCAAGAGTAACATGGAGCAATGTTTGGATTCCTATTCTTTCCACAGCCCTCATCATCTATGGCGTGACACCCGCTCTCATCATCCTTGTGGCTGGTATCGCTGGTTTTCTTTATGGCCTAGCAAGAAAAGATAATCAACAATCGTCAAAATAATCCATCTTCGCCATGATTTTTATCAAATTATTTCTGGTCTTTTCCTACATCGGACTGTTCAACTTCGGAGGTGGTTATGCCATGCTCTCTTTCATCGAACAGGAAGTGGTTGCCAAACAAGCATGGATCTCCGAAGCAGAGTTTACCGACATTGTTGCTATCAGTCAGATGACTCCCGGTCCCATCGGAATCAACTGTGCCACCTACGTAGGATATACAGCAGTTGTCAACGACCCGCTTATTCAAAGTATTGGTGCTCCTCACTTATTTGGTATCCTTGGCAGTATCCTTGCTACTATTTCAGTGGTCTGGCTGCCATTCCTGGTGATGATATGGATTTCTCACATCATCATCAAGCATAAAGACCATAAGGTAACTCGCAGCATCTTTGCCATTCTCCGTCCAGCCATCATTGGTTTGCTGGCTGCTGCTGCCATCAGCCTGATGAACATCGAAAACTTCGGCCATCCCTCTACCCAAACCAATCAATTCATACTAAGCGTCCTCATCTGCTTGGTAGTTTTCTGGGGAGTCTTCTGGCGAAAGTGGAACATCATCTACGCCACACTGATCTGCGGTGTTATCGGTATCATCGCCTATGGCCTGATCGGCATCTAGCTTATCGTGTCTCTGTCGCAGCCAAGCCTGGCTGTAAAAATAATCCCGCTGCGAGGTTCGCAGCGGGATTATTTTTTATAGCATCTCTACATTATCTCTTCTTGTCAGTAGAATAGTAGCTACCGTAACCATAGCCATAACCATAGCCGTAACCATAGCCATAGCGGTTATAACCATACTTGCTGGTGGCAGCTTCCGAACCATTGAGAAGGATATTCAAACGATTGAACTTCTGCTCAGCATAAAGCTGCTCGACATTCTTCTTAAGTGCACGCTGGAAAATACCGCAACGAATCACGAAGAGCGTAAGATCGGCATACTTGCTGACAAGTGTCGTATCAGCAACCAGGTTGAATGGCGGACAGTCAAAGATGATAATATCGTACTCCTTGCGTGCTTCATCAATCAGGTTCTTCAAGGCATCACCCTGAAGCAACTCAGTAGGATTAGGAGCAATGCGGCCTGTAGGCAAGATATCAAAGTTTTCACGATCCTGTACATTCACAACCAACGAACGCCAATTAGCCGTATTTCTATTGAGAACAGATGTAAGGCCTTCTTTAGGACGACCTACATATCGGCTGGCTGAACTCTTACGAATATCAAGGTCAATAACCAATGTCTTCTGTCCTGCAATAGCATACGTTGCACCCAGGTTCATACTGATATATGTTTTACCAGAACCAGGATTCATCGAAGTGACGAGGATAGTCTGTGCCGGATTGGCAGTTTCCTTACCAGCCACAAACTCCAGATTGGTACGAAGGATACGGAAGGCTTCATTCTCAAGATTACGCGAATCAGGCTTTACTACCAACAAATGACGCTGAGCCATACGTTCACGTTTATTACCCGTAGCTGGCACACCTTGTGGCAACTCGCCAATGAACGGAACCTTCAAGTTGTCAATATCCTTACGTCCACGAACGACAGTCGTCATCGTCTCGCGCAAATAGATATAGGCAAGAGGAAGAGCCAGACCAATCAGGAAAGCCATCAGCAAAATCATCTTGCTACGAGGGCCTGAAGGAAGTTTGCTTCCCATAGGAGGTGTGATGATACGCGTGTTGTAGGCAGTGAATGCTTGAGAAAGTTCGTTCTCCTCACGTTTCTGAAGCAGATACAGATAAAGCTGTTCCTTAACCTTCTGCTGACGTTCAACAGAAAGCAGATATTTTTGACGTGTGGGGTTCGAAGCCATTTGAGCATTACTCTGGGCCTCAGTTTGACGAGTAGATCTGATTTGTGTATTGAGGGCTGTAATCTGGTTGTCAATGCTTCGAATGAGGTTGTTGCGCATCTCAGTAAGTTCCTTGTCAAGGTCAAGTACCACAGGGTTGTTCACACTCGAGTTGGCAACAAGGCTATTACGCTGCAACTGCTTGGCATTGTATGTGCTAATCAGATTCTCTATAGTACGATCTTCAACACCACTGTTGGCTGGCAACAACTGATACTTGTTGGCATCACTGCTTACATACTCACGCAGATACTTGGCCATGTAAAGCTGGTTGTTAAGCTGAACAGCCTGCTGAGATGCCTGATTGGCCTGTGCCATGTACATCTGGTTGGCAGCCTTCACGTCAGAAATGAGGTTCTGCGACTGATACTGCGAAATATCGGTATCAACACTACCTAACTCTTTTTCAATCACCGCCAAACGATCATTGATAAACTGCGAAGTGCTCGTAGCTACTTGATTCTTGTCGTTGACCCAGTTTCTGTTATAGCATGCAATCAAAGTATTAAGAACATCGGCAGCTCTGAAACGATTCACATCGACATAGGTCAATGTGATTACTGTCGCCTGTTTGTTGGCAACCTGAGCGCTCAAACCACCTTGAACTGCACCAGCGGCGTTGGATGCGGGGATGTGTACAACATCGATAGTACGATCGCCTGTCAACGAGCCATAACCCATGCCATTCATAACAACTAAGCGTCCAACGGGGCTTTGAATAGTGTCCTGAGAAAGTTTACCTTCTACGATTGTCCCTTTGACTTCTTCTTCCAAGTCAATTCCGTCGAAGTCTCCTAACGTAAAACTTCCATCTTCCTTCAGGGCAATGCTAAAAGCAGCATAACCTTCGTTATCAATGTCGCAAAAGACAACCTTTACTGGCAACGACTGACCATAAAGGGTCCTGTCCTTGAAGAAACCAGGCTCGCTATATCGGACATTAAGTTCCATCTCGTTCACCACCTCAAGAGAAAGAGCTGGAGACATGATAGCGATAAGCTCATTGTTTACATTACTGTTGCTCTGGAAAAGACCGAGGTCAGCAAAATCTCCCATGGTACCTCCACTGTAGTCACGAGAGTCCGACTTGATCATCACTTCCATATGCTGTGTATAGGTCTTTTGCGTACGCAGCAACTTAAGAGTTGCTATGCCAAGGCAAAGCAACACACTAAGCACGAACCAAGGCCATCGTCCTATACAAAGGTACCAAAGCTCGGTAAGTGAGAGTTCCGAATCATCATTCTCAACGGGGGCAGTAGCAGGCTGTGTTACAGGCTGCTGAACAGGCTGCTGAGGGATAGTAGGGGTTTGATTATCCATTTTTTATTTTGTTAAAGTATAGACAAGAGTTGCTACTGTACACAATGTGCTGGTAATCGACAGCCAGAACGTAGGTGTCATGATGGTATTGCCTGTAGCCTGCGACTGACGACGACGCTGCTCATTGGGCGAAACGTAGATTACATCATTCTGCTGCAAGTAATAAACTGGGCTCTGCATCAGGCTCGAACGGGTCATATTTACACGATAGCTCTGTGTAGAACCATCCGGTTCCTCGCGAAGCACCAGAACATCCTCACGGTTTCCATTGATAGTAAGGTCACGAGCCATACTGATAGCATCAAGAATGGTGATACGATCCTTGCCGATGCTGTATTTGCCAGGACTTGTCACCTCACCCAGCACGCTGATGGTCAGGTTCGCATAATCGACAGTAACAACAGGATCCTTAATATAGTCACCACCTACAATCATATCCTTGATCTTTTTCGACAGTTCGTAACGGGTCAAACCAATCACTTCAAGTGCACCAAACACAGGATAGTCAAGTCGGATTAGGAAGACAAAGAGCTATGACAACTCCTCCGG
>JAZQBS010000101.1:0-23821 GCA_045545875.1 Bacteroidales bacterium | reverse complement strand
CTGATGAGAAAGTCCTTCATTGTTGCTGAAGTTTTGCTTTCCATGGTGCAAAGGTACGAAAAATTTTGCAATCTTGTATCATATGTGCACCATTTTTTGGATAGCTCCCCCCAGTTTGCCACGGAACTTTTCATCTGCGCCTGAAAAAGACCTCCGGGTCCCGATGCTAGTCGTAAGAGGCGCTACGGAAACGGATTAATCAGATTATCTGCTCGACCCAACTTAAATCCGTTGAATTTCCGATAAATCTGTAGAGTTTTATAGCTTCGCTAGAAATCTTTGAGGAAATCTTAGGAGGAAATAAAACGTGGTCAAGCTTTTGTAGGGACAAACCTCCATTTCCACACTAGATTTCCCCCAAGATTTCTGCTCGAAGAGCATATACAAAGGTCCTTTTAACGTTAATGACCGTGTAATGGACCGTTAATGACTCGTTAATGATATGTGAGGGACACGGAACTCTGTTTTTTTATCACGAATTTGAGAATTATTATTAATAAGAAAAAAGACCCACTCGGTCCCCCTGTTTAGGGGATGACTGGTGGGTCAGGACTAGTAGGAAGTCCCCCTATGCAGGGGATATAGGGGGTCTTTATTTGACGAAGACCTTCTGGGCGGTGCCATCGTCGAGGATGAGGACGTTCAGGCCCTTCTGGAGGGTGGATTGACGATGGCCGGCGATGCTATAGATGCCAGCGGGAAGGGTGTCGGTGCTGAGGGTGGAGATGCCTTCGGTCTCGTCGTCGCCATTTCCGGGGAAGTTGATCTTTGGTGCCTGGCTGGATGATTCATTGGGGAGACGGAGGAAGGCGCGGAACTGGGTAGCTTTTCGATCGGCAGGATCGCCCATGTAACGATAGAATGCCACCTTACCTCCTTGATTCTGGAGGATGTAGTCGGTTCCTATCTCGAGAGGCACGTTGTCGGAGACTGCACCGATGAGTAATCCGGCTTGATAAGAATCGCCTTCGATAGCATCAGGGCCTTCGAAATAGTATTCATCATCAGGACCGCCCAATACGATATATGGCACATTGCGATCGAAGGTTTCGCTTTCGCATTCTTTAAGGGTTAAAACGTTATTCTCATCTACACCTTCGCAGGAATACACCTTCAAATTACCTGTCACGTACCAATCAAATGGCAGTATCAAAGTGCCAAAGCCCGATGGGCTTACACGATAGGGCACAGACCGTGTCGGGCAATAGGTGAAGACAATTTCAGAATAATTATATAGATTATAATCATCCATATCCCTATATAAATATAAATATAGGTTGTCACCAGGTGAAACCAGGTCTGATAAATGTCCTTCTTCCGAATAATAGTCACTATATTCTTCTTGGAAATAATAGTAATAATAATCAAAATCGCAGCACTCGCTGATCTCTTCGCCTGGTTCGAGAGTATATTCTAGAATTGGTCCACTAAACAATCTATCATTTTTATTATAGATTACAGCATAAATTGCACCTTCAGCGACCTCATCCGTTTCATTCTTCAAAGTATAATACAAATACCAATAATTTTCATATACGTTATTATTATTCTTAAACATAGGTTCATAGGTAAATGCAACATCCGGTAAAACCGTAATCTTAAAATCTATTTCAGTTTTAGAGTTCAATTCTGTTTCGCTTGCCGTGACATGGATAATAGCCTCACCAGGGTATATTGCTTTTATATCACCCCATTCATTTACAGAGACAATTCTTTCATCACTGCTTTGGAATTCTATAGTCCCCTCATACTCATCCGCTAAGCAAAAAATATAGATATCTTCTCCAGGCATGACCTTGTCATTCTCAACCTTAAATTTAAGATAATCCTTTTCAAGTACATCGATTGTAAACCGCTTGGTGTTTTCGCGGAAGTAAGCATCTGCTTCACCATGCACAGTGATGGTAACTTTACCCACTTTAACTGGAGTAATAAGGCCATTTTCATCTACTGTTGCAATATCATTATTGCTTGACCTATACGTAATCTTGCCACTATAAACAGGATCATGTTCTATCTGCAAGGATTGACCTAAAAGTACATAGTTTTTCTCGACAGAAAAATGCACATAACTGGGTTTAAAGTTATTCTTCAAAGTAATCGTTGGAAGCTCTAGGCCATAAATGATATCCATTTTTTTCCAGTCAGCATCCGATGTCTGCCCATACTTGCGGAATACAGGATACAATTTATAAGTGCCGGCATTCCAATAGTATGGATAAAACAAGTATTCTTCAACTGATGTAGTGCATCCAACTCTAAAGTATTGATTACTTTTGCTGGTAGAATAATAGGTTGTCCCATCGGCTTCATTAACAGCCATTACGCCAAAGTCAAATACATCGCTAAGAGTGCATAAATTATAAATACAAAGATTGAGAGAGCATTCCAAGGCGCCTATTGAACGATCATACACGCAATTGACGTTACTACTTTCGTCTCCAACTTTCAAAAACAATTTATCGTTCAACTGACCTATATGAAGGACCTCTTCTGATTCAGAACCTTCTACAGCAGGTTTGACATTCAACATGATGTGTGCGCCAGATGTCAAGAAGCTACTAAAAGAAGAGCCATTCAAAGCGTAATAGCCATCGTCGTTGCCATTCCATCCCCAGTTGAATGAGAACTTATCCTCTTCAGCGTCATATCCATCACAGATAAAAGCATGTTGCCCGCCACCATACAAAACAGGACGCCCCTCGTTCAACTCATTATAGATGAGTTCACTCCAGGCTTCATCTGAATAGTATTTCCTTAATTCGTTACTAATGGATTTGTCATATCCGAAATAACTAATTAGAGCAGGTGGAACATCATGAGAAAATGCCCAACATTGATCAGTAGTGTATTCCATATCAACAGATACACCGGCATGGTACATCAATGTTCCTACTGCCTTGGCTTCTTCTTCTGTGTAGTTTACTTCTTGGGAGCCAATACTGTATTTTTCAATCATGTTTCCCCAGTCATAGGTGGTTGCTCCGAAATTGGCTTCGTAGGTTTTTGAATCTCCCCCATATGGGGGGTTATTGACGTAAGAATGGCTTCCTGTTCCTTGTTTCGGGTGTTCCCAATACTTCATTACCTGAGCCATAGAGGTGGCGACACATCCTGTATAATAACGTCTCCCATACTTGTCGTTAACAGGAATCTCGCTATTGTATGGATATGACTGGTACCACTTGGTCTTGATAAGTGGCCCAATCGAATTGCGTTCGGCAGTTTGGGCCTTCGCCTTGCGAGGAGAAGAGGTGGAGGCATCGGCATGGGCAATCTGCTCGGTGTACTGGTCGAGCCACCACTTGAAGGCTGGATTAGCGGTGTTGTAGTTGAAGGAGCCGTGGTCGCAATAGCCGAGGATCTCAAGGGCTGCCTCGTCGCCACCTGCGATGACGAAACCGTTGTCGTTGCCGATGTTGAAGACGTAGAAGCAGGTCTTGGCTTCGCTCTTGGAAGTGTAGGCGAGCTCAAGGTCGGTGGATGATGTGGTCCCCTTGGCGAATTTGGGACCTATGGACTGACGAGACAGGAAATCGAGGGTGCGGCTCTTGGCCACGTCGATGCTGACTTCCTGCGCCATCATCGCATTGCCACCAAACAAAAGTGACAATGCGATTATGTTGGATAGATGTCTCATATGAATGATTGAAATGGGATACAACAGTAATTACTTATGAAGGACGAGGATTATTCGTCTTCTTCCCAGATGGGGTTGCGACTCTTGCCGTACATTGTGGTTCCATTTGCGGATGTAGTTCTATCAACTGAAAGAGGTGATTCTGTGACAATCTCGGTTGATACGAGAAATACGATATCGAGGGCGGGGGTTGTATATTGCTTTTTCATAGTAGTTTGTTGTTTACATTAATGACCGTATAATTAGCCGTAAATTAGTCGTCAATAATTATTTTTGAAAAAAAATCTTGAGGTTGTTTAGGACTTCGTCCTCTATGCTGTGATATATCGTCAGCCTTCTGCGAGAACGAGCTCTCGCATCTGACTGCCTATATATCTCAGCGTCCATCTTTGATGGCCTTAACAACCTCAAGAGAAAAAGACTTCATTTCTTGAAGTAGAAAAAAGGCTGCGCCAGAATAACCATCCGGATCCGGATATTTTAATCAATTATTTGACGAAGACCTTCTGGGCGGTGCCATCTTCGAAAATGAGGATGTTCATGCCCTTCTGGAAAGAAGATTGGCGATGGCCGTCGAGGGTGTAGATGCCGGCGGGAAGTGTGTCGGTGC
Organism: Bacteroidales bacterium; assembly: GCA_045545875.1. Lineage (GTDB taxonomy): Bacteria > Bacteroidota > Bacteroidia > Bacteroidales > UBA3663 > Liminaster. The sequence continues at coordinate 19,571 of JAZQBS010000101.1, read as the reverse complement.
TGAGGGTTGAGATGCCTTCGGTCTCGTCATCACCGTTTCCAGGGAAGTTGATCTTGGGTGCCTGGCTGGATGGGGCAGTGGTTTCAGGGAAACGGAGGAAAGCGCGGAACTGGGTGGCGAGACGGGTGCCATCGAGATTCTCGGATTCTGTGCTGGATAGAGTACCATCATACAGATAGAATGCTGCATTACCGTTTTGCACCTGCATGATGTAGTCGGTGCCAGATGTGAGCGTCACTTTATTTCCCAAAGCTCCTACCAAGACACCTGCCGTGGCAATCTGATCGTCGGAATCGATGGCTTCAGGACCCGTGAAATGGTAAGGATAGTCTGGGGTACCTTTCACTATATATGGCACATTGCGCCTGATGCTGTTTTCCTCCTCCAGAATGAGGACGTCATTATCGACCCCGGAGCAACTATAGGCCTTCAAGTCTTCAGGCAGATCGGCATTGAACGGCAGGACGAGGGTGCCGTAGCCTGCGGGGCTTACGAAATATTTATAATCCATTGTTTTGCGGTAGGTGAACTCGACGAATTTACAATTCTCGAAGTACTGACCGTTGCCCAGATAAAGATCTACACTATATTTTGTATTATCACCAGGCAGAAGATTATGATTTGCCAAGGTATTGAGGTACCCACCAAAATCGAAAGAATCGCTAACTACACCGTTAGGGCTAACATTGCCATGAACTCTAATTCTAGTAGAAGAACCCCTCATATTAAGCGTGGCAGTAATCTTAATATCATGCGTTATGTCACAATCGTTCCTTATCGTATAATAAAACACCATATCATTCCTGTAGGTATTGTTGTCGTTGTTGAAATGAGGTGGTTCGACGAAAGAGGCCTTCAGAACGACAACCTTGAAGGTGAATGTTACTTCAGTTGCATAATAATAGGACGTCTCGGTAGCTTGAGCCGTAATTTCAACCGTACCTTCGCCCACACCTGTGATCTTTCCCTGGTCGTCGACGGTTGCGATTGCATCATTGGACGAAGTGAAAGACACTACTCCATCATAATCGTCAGCCCACTTTAGCTGGTTAAAATCGCCAACATCAATATAATTTTTATTATTTTCGAGCGTGAAATGGAGAACTGACTTCTCTATCGAATTGACTTGGACCTTAAATTTCGTCTCGGTAGCGAGATAAAGACGATCGGGATCGGCTGCAGCATTGACAGTGATCTCTGCGTCCCCTGCCGAGACACCTGTAACGACGCCTTGGGCATCGACAGTGGCGATGTCGGGTCTGTCGGAGGTGTAGGTAATAGCTCCCTGATAATTGCTGTCATGCGTGATCTGGACAGTTTTTCCGACCATCACTTCCGAGCTGCTGATGTTGAAATTCACATATTGATCGGTATGGTTATTAGCACCCGTGATGGTGACTGTGGGTATCGTCTCGGAAGCGGGAACCTGGATGTCACTCCACTCCTCTTCGCCTTCGATGCGATAGACTGGATGAAGTTCATAAGTGCCGTTGTACTCAAAACCAGAGAGGTTGATCTCGGTCGAATGAGAACTCGAACGAATGACTCCACTCGCATTCGTATCCAGATATGGATTGCCTAAACTGAAATATTGGACTGACGGGTAATCACGTTCAACGACTTTAACGCCAGCTTGAATTTTCACATTAGCTTCATCAGGGAAATAAGTAGAATGATTGAACACACAACTTAAATTCGAGACATAGATGGTGTATCTTAATCTTTGAATACCCGTTCCTTTGTCATATAGATAGTTATCTTCATACTTTACGTTATTGACCTCCATGTACATTGGATCGGTGATATTACTCGTCATTGCGAGCGCTATATGAGGAGATGCTACATCTTCAGTATTGGGATCAGGAGGCGTGATATTGACGGTGATCTCCTGTTCGTTCACATAAGGTGTGCTGACAGCAGCACCTCCGGTGCCAGTACCATCAGGCTTGAGTGCCTCATCACCTCTAAGGGTGAAATAACTATCGCAGTAGCCACTCCATCCCCAGTTGATGTGGAACATATTGGTAGAGGCCTGGTAGCCATCGCAGACAAATTCGTGTCCCACTCCACTAGCAGATTGGCCTGAATAAAGCACGGGACGAGCGTTGGAAAGCTCATTGTAAATCAAATCCTCCCAGCCTTCGTCGTCAAAATAGGCTCTGGATTCATGGCGAACGGACTTGCTATAGCCAAAATACTTTACCAAAGCCGGACCAGCATTGGAACCATAAGCACTACTTCCTCCACTTGCCGCAGTGCCATAACTCATTCTCACAGCAACACCAGCATGATACATCAGCGTTCCTACGTCCTCGGCCTGGTCATTTTTAGCATAGGACGACTTCATAGAGCCCCATTGATACGTCGTATTCCCGAAATCAGCCGAGAAGCTACCATAGGCATAACTACCAATTCCATGTTCAGGATAATTCCAACGTTTCATCACCTGTGCGATAGCGGTGGCTACGCAACCTGTGGCATAAGAGGTACCATTGTTGGGAATCATGCAATTGTATGGTTCAAGCTGATCCCACGTTGTCTCCATAATCGGGGAAATATTTTGACGCGTCTGGGTGGCCTTGGCACGGTAGGCAGTCGTGGCAGCGAGGGCTTCCTGGGATGGAGCCTCGGCATGAGCAATCTGCTCGGTGTACTGGCTGAGCCACCAACGGAGGTTGTCGGGCGCCGTGTCGTAGTCGAATGAGCCTTGGCTGGAATAACCGAGGATCTGCTGGGCTGCCTCGTCGCCACCTGCGATGACGAAGCCATTGTCGTCGCCGATGTTGAAGACGTAGAAGCAGGTCTTTCCCTCACTACTTGAAGTGTAGGAGAGTGAAAGATCGGTTGAATTAATCGTCCCCTTGGCGTGCTTAGGACCAATGGACTGTTTCGTCAGGAAATCAAGGGCACGACCCTTGGCGGCATCGACTGTGACTTCCTGCGCCATCGTCACGGTGCTTAACGATGCCAATAGCAATAGCATGTTCAATCGTTTCATAATATATAGATAAGGATTAAAATAATGTACGATGATTAAGTCGGCAAAATAAAGTCGGCAAATCTTGTGTTTCTCTATTTATGGGTGCAAATATGATGTATTTATTTATAAAATCCAAATTTTTTGTAATATTTTTTTCATGATTAACTATAAAATTGTCACAATTTGTCACAAATTGCCACAAATTATCAGTAGGTGGAGATGGAACGAATCCGGTCCTCGAAGGAATCCTTGTCGATGGCGCGGGACTTGATTTTGGAACGATAGGTGTAGATGGTGGTGATGCTGGAGCGGAGGATGTCGGCGATCTTCTGGTTGTCGGTGATGCCGAGGCGAAGGAGGGCGAGGACGCGGAGCTCGGTGGTGAGACGTGCGCCATCGTCACCGACCTCGAACTCGTTGCCGGGGATCATCAGGCGATTGACTTCGCTGATGAAATTGGGGAAGATGTTGAGGAATGCAGTATCGAAATTCTGATGAAAGAGCCGGTAGCCATCGTTGATGAGCGTCTGGCTCTTGAGTTGTGCATAGAGCTCGGTGACATTCCTTTCGCGCGAAAGGCGATAGAGCTGGCGGGCACGATCCTCACCACGACGGATGAGGGTGCTGCAGAGTTCGAGGAATCGGCCGATGTATTCGTCCTTGATGCGGATGCTCTCCTTCATCTCCTGGTTGATGCGCTCGACCTCTGCGTTTCGCTGGGCCAGTTCCTTGTTCATGACACGAATCTGAATGGAGGCGTTGCGTACAGCCTGGGCATAGAGATGGCGCTTGCGCAGCAGCACCAGGACGAAAGCGATGGCGGCAACGAGCAGGAGGGCGATGATGGAGACGATGATGAGCAGGATGGAGATACGACGCTGCGACTGCGTGCGCTCCAGGTCGTAGGCCCTGAGAATGAGCGGTGACATCTGGGCTGCCTGCATGCTGCGGAGACGACTGCCATAGCGACGTGCATCGCTACTGGCATGGACGAGGTAGGCGTAGGCACGACGGGCATCGTTGCGTTCGAGCAGGATGGACGAGAGTTCGCGGAAGGAGTTGTTCTCGAGGATGGCTCCACGCAGGTCGCTGATGGCGCTGAGCAGCAGATAGTGCTCCTGCTGATCGTGCTGGCGCGTGCGCGAATAGTAATAGGCAAGGGTGCTTGCCACGATGCTGTAGCTGCGAGTGCCCTGCTGAAGCGAAGGAAGATAATTCTCGTACATCTCGATGGCCAGATCGACATCGCCCTTCTCGCAAGTGTAGTTGGCGAGGCAGGAGACGTAGTCGAACGATTCCTTGGGAGCAATCTGCATGACCAGCTGGCGATAGTACTGGGCACTGTCGGTGTCCTGGGAGGAGAAGGGAGTGTAGCGCTCCATCTCGGAGCGATAGAGAAAGATCTCGCTCCACTGATTGTAATATTCGACGCGCAAGGGGTCGGTCAGACTGTCGGCGCAAATCGCAGAGAGTTGGGAATAGGCGTGGTCGAAGAGACCGCAGACGGCGAGGATGTGTGCCATGCGGATGGCACTGAGGGCGAAATGCTGGTAGTCGCCCGGATGACGCGGGAGGTTGAGATTGCGATCGATGTAGTAATAGGCGGAGTCGAAATTGAAGGCCAGGTACTCGTCGTAAAGGCGCATGTTGCGAGCAAACTCCTGTTCGGGAGTGAGATCAAGGCCACTGATGCCCTCGTGGATGTGGCTGATGTGTGCCTCCTTCTGCGCGATGATATCCTGCTGATGCTCTATCAGGCTGTCGAGGGTCTGATAGAGCTGCTCGTTGGTGACACTTGCTGCAAAGACATGGCAAAGCGAAAGGAAAGGGAGGACGATGATCAGGGCGATTCGTTTCATGGGTGTGGGGATTGATGGATCGAAAAACTCGCTGCAAAGATAGGGAATTTATTTCTTTTCTCCAAATTCTGGGGCGAAAAAGAGGGGAATTACGGGTTGAAAGACTTTAGATTTTTGTTTTGTTCGGGCGAATTGTCAAGGCTGATAATCAATAGTTTATGTGTTTTGAGGATTTTGATTTTTGTTTGATGCGTTTGGAGGCTATTCGAAAAGCCCATATCTTTGCACCGGAAAGCACAACCAATGGCTTGTGAAAACACGATTTTTCGAATGATAATATATATATTGAACTATATGCGCAATCATTTTTCAGTTTTTGGTTTTTGTTTAGTAATGTGTGTATGTAGTCACTTTGCAGGTGTAAATGCAAAGTGTGTATCGGTGACCTCACCCGACGGAGCGATCAAGGTCTCCGTCGGGGTGGCCTCCGAGAAACCCTACTACCAGGTGACTTATCGCTCGAAGGACCTTGTGCTTCCTTCGCACCTTGGCTTTGCGCTCGATGGCGGACTGCTGGGTGAACGTGTCGAGATGAAGGGCAGCAAGACTGCCTCGACCGACGAGACGTGGACGCAACTTTGGGGCGAGGACGAGACCGTGGTGAACCGCTACAACGAACTGACCGTGAATTTCAAGGAGCGCACGGGACAGAAAAGGATGATGACCGTGGTCTTCCGCGTGTTTGACGACGGAGTGGGCTTCCGCTACATCCTGCCTGGAACAAAGCAGGGAGAGGAATACCAGATCATGGACGAACTGACCGAGATCACCCTGGCACACGATGCCAAGGCCTGGTCGATACCCAGCAATCGCACCGAATACTTCGAGAGCATTTACGAAGCCGACCTGCTGAGCCGCAAGGACACGGTGTGCACGCCATTGACCATCGAATATGAGGACTCGCTGCTGCTGGCCATCCACGAGGCTGCACTCGTCGATTATGCGAGCATCAACCTGACTCCAAGGACGGGAAATGACGGCAGCGTACGCCTGCTCACAGCCCTGACACCCTGGCAGAGCGGCGTGAAGGTGTATTGCCAGGACGAGACACGCAGTCCCTGGCGCACCATCATCATCGGCAAGACGCCGGGTGAATTGATGACTTCGCGCCTGATGCTCAACCTCAACGAGCCCTGCCAGTGGGAAGATACCTCCTGGATTGAACCCGGACGATACCTCGGCATCTGGTGGAGCATCCACAAGAAGCAGAACACCTGGGAAATGGGACCGACGCACGGAGCCACCACCGAGAACGTGAAGCGCTACATCGACTTCGCTGCCCGACACGGCTTCAGCGGCGTGCTGGCCGAAGGATGGAACCCCGGATGGGGCGAAGGCGAGCAGATCAGCTACCTGAAATCCTATCCCGACTTCGACATCGAGGAGGTCTGCAGCTATGCACTTTCGAAGGGCGTGCGCTTCATCGGTCACACCGAGACCTGGGGCAACACCCGCCTGCTCGAGGAGCAGATGGACGAAGCCTTTGCCTGGTTCAGCAAGTTGGGCATCCGTGCGGTGAAGACAGGATACGTGGGACATTACTTCGACGGCAAGGAATTGGCCAAGTCGCAGTACGGCGTACGTCACTACCGCAAGGTGATCGAGACTGCAGCCAAGCATCACATCATGATCGACAACCACGAGCCAGCCATGCCAACAGGTCTGCAGCGCACCTTGCCCAACCTGATGACACAGGAAGGCGTGCGCGGACAAGAATACAATGCCTGGGACGTGAAGGGAGGCAATCCACCAGCCCATACAGTCACCCTACCCTTCACACGCTGCCTGGCTGGACCGACCGATTTTACCCCAGCTATCTTCAACTTCTCGGAGGTTGTCCCCGGCACACACCCCCACTCCACCCTTGCCAAGCAACTGGGCGAATTCGTGGTGATCTACAGCCCCCTGCAGATGGCAGCCGATGCCATCGAGAACTATGAGAGACAACCAGCACTGACGTTCATCGAGAGCTGTCCGACCACCTGGAGCAAGACCCTTGTGCCCCATGGCGAAATCGGCAAATATGTGACCGTGGCACGCAAGGAGCGCGGCGGCGACAACTGGTGGGTGGGCAGCATCACCAACGAGGAGGCACGCATCCTGGACCTCCGACTCGACTTCCTGGATGAAGGTGCCACCTACCGTGCCGTCATCTACCAGGATGGTCCCGAAGCCGACTTCGAACAAAATCCCTACGAGATGACCATCCGACAGCAGGAGGTCACCTGCCAATCCACGCTGACCCTGCGCCTGGCACGCAGCGGTGGAGCAGCCATCAGAATCGAAAAAACAATTAACAATTAATAATTAACAATTAACAATGACCATCCGGCAACAATTGATAATTAACAATGACCATCCGGCAACAATTGATAATTAACAATTAACACATTATATATTATTAATTTAAAACTCATAACAATGGAAAAAGCATTTGAGTATTCCCGTCGATTGGGAATGGGCGCAAGCCTCAGAATCGTCCTAATGCTGGCGATCGTGTTTTTTGCCTTGGATGTTTCGGCCCAGACCACCATCAATGGCGTGGTTGTTGACGACACAGGCGAGACCATCATTGGCGCAAGTGTCCTGGTGAAAGGAACAACCAATGGTACCGTAACAGACTTCGACGGAAACTTCCAGTTGAAGTGCGACGAGGGCAGCACCCTTGTGATCAGCTACATCGGTTTCGACCCACAGGAAGTTCCTGCCAAGGACGGTATGACCGTAACGCTGAGCGAAGACGTTGCCCAGCTGAACGAAGTAGTCGTAGTGGGCTACGGTTCGATGGCCAAGAAGGAGATCTCGAGCTCGGTGGTTCAGATCTCGAAGGAGAACTTCAACCAGGGTGCAGCCAGCGACCCGATGGCGCTGATTGCCGGCAAGGTAACAGGTCTTAACGTTGCTGCCACTGCCGAAGCCAACCCGAATGCCACCACTGAAATCCAGGTGCGTGGTGCAGGTTCGCTGACAGCCTCCAACGGCCCACTCATCGTGATTGACGGCATCGCAGGCGGCGACCTTCGCAACATCGCCACCCAGGACGTCGAGTCGATCACCGTACTGAAGGATGCCGGTTCGGCAGCCATCTACGGTACCCGTGGTGCCAACGGCGTCATCCTCGTGACCACCAAGAAGGGTTCGGGCACAGCCGGCGTCACCAACGTGACCTACGACAGCTATGTTGCCCTCAACATTGCCAAGCCAAAACCAGACATCCTCACTACCGAGGAGTTCCGTCGTTCACGCCGTGGACAGGACTACGGTGGCGACACCGACTGGTGGGACGAGATCACCCGCTCGGCAAGCTACAACCTCAACCAGTATCTTTCGATTGACAGCTCGACCAAGAACGGCTTCTTCGGCGTTTCGCTCAACTACAAGCAGGGCAATGGTCTAGACATCGTCAGTGGTCGTAAGGAATACGGTGCACGTTTCGTGGGCGAGCAGCGCGTGCTCAACAACCGCCTGCAGTTCAACGCATCCCTCTCGGGCCGCAGGGTACACGAGGATTGGGGCAGCGACGGCCTGTTCGACACAGCTCTTACGATGAACCCCACCATTCCAGTAAAGAACCCCGATGGAAGCTACTATCAGCCCAATTCGCCCACAGATATCCACAACCCGGTGAACGACCTGAGGGAGAACATCAACGAAGGCGACCGCGTTTACCTTCTGGGCAATACCGACGTGAAGCTCAACATCCTTCAGACCGAGCGTCACATGCTGAACACCTCGCTCAGCTATGCACTGCAGTACAACGACCTGAAGAGCAACTTCTATACACCCTCCACTTCGAGCGAATCGTTCTGGAACGGTTATGACGGACGTGCCAACGTCAACTACCAGAAGTGGTGGACCAACCGCCTGGAATGGCTTACCAACTATGCACTGAACCTCGACGAGCACCAGATCAAGCTCGTGCTCGGCTATTCGTGGGAGCGCAGCAACTGGGAGCAGAGCGGCAACGAGAACAAGGACTTCGTCTATGACTCGATGGGCTGGTACGGCATCGGTAATGGTACCGCACTGCAGGACGGCAAGGCAAGTCTTTGGGCAGGTGCCACGGAATCGACCCTGATCGGCTTCTTCGGACGCCTGAACTACAACTACAACGACATGCTCTTCCTCTCGGCCTCGATGCGTCGTGAAGGCAGCACCAAGTTCGGTGCCAACACCAAGTGGGGTAACTTCCCATCGGCTTCGGTGGCCTGGGAAATCACCCGCACTCCATTTGCCAAAGGCGTGAGCAAGATCTTCCAGAGCCTCAAGCCCCGTATCTCCTACGGTGTGACGGGTCGTTCGGACTTCGGTGCCTACCAGTCGCTTGCCACCTACAGCAACTACGGTGCATACTTTGTGGACGGAGAATGGATCAACGGCTATGCTCCTTCGCTCAATGCCAATCCTGACCTTGCCTGGGAGAAATCGACCGCCTTCAACGTCGGTGTCGACTTCGTGGCACTCCACAGCCGTCTGCGTGGTAGCGTCGAGTGGTTCGACCGTCGTTCGCAGGACCTGCTCTACAGCTATACTGCTCCCCAGCCTCCATTCATCTACAGCAACATCCTTGTGAATGTGGGCACGACCAAGAACACCGGTATCGAAATCTCACTCGATTATGATGTGCTTTCGAAGACAGCCGTGAAGTGGACCACCGGCATCAACTGGAGCATGGGCGACACGAAGCTCACCAAGCTGTCGAGCGACGTCTATCAGATGGCTTACCTCGACCTCTATCGCAAGCCAGGACCAGGTTCGAACGAATACTTCTTCCGCGTGGAGGAAGGCGGCAAGATCGGCCAGTTCTATGGATATGAGCACGCCGGCATCGACGAGAACGGCCTTCTGCTTGTCTATGACAACGATGGCAACAAGGTTCCTGCCTCACAGGCTGACCCAAGCTACAAGCGCCACATCGGCAATGGTGCACCCAAGCACTTCCTTTCGTGGAGCAACTCGTTCAAGTACAAGAACTGGGATCTGAGCATGCTGTTCCGCAGCACACTGGGCTACGACATCTTCAACATGCGCAAATATGGCATGGGTCTGCAGGGTGCAGGCACCGACAACGTGCTTCGCACTGCCTACACGAAGTATGAGGATGTCTATTCCAGCGGCGGTATCATCACAAGCTACTTCCTTGAGAACGGCAACTACTTCAAGTTCGACAACGTGACCATCGGCTACAACTATACTCCCAAGAAGCGCGAAATCTTCGAGAGCCTTCGCGTCTATCTGACTGCCAAGAACCTCTTCACCCTCACCTCCTACGAGGGCAACGATCCTTCGATTGTCACATCGACAGGCATCACCCCAGGTGTAGATTCCAACAGTGCCTATCCACAGGCTACCCAGCTAAGTCTTGGTGTAACGCTACGATTCCATTAACCCAACTAAAATTCATTTGAAATCATGAATACCTTTAAATATGCTATCTGCGGTGCCGTAGGCCTCCTGGCCGGACTCACCGCCTGCACCGACCTCGATGAAAAGGTGTACGACCGTATCGATGCGAGTGTGTATTATCAGAATGAAGCCAGCGTAAAGGGAGCCGTAGCTGCCATCTACAACCAGACATCCTCGACCCTGGCTGGCGAGAACTTCTTCCACCTTTCCGAATATCCTTCCGACCAGATCACCTGGCGTGTGTGGAATGCAGGACAGTGGGGATGGGACGAGGCCATGAAGACCGTGCTTTCGTGGCACAACTGGACCTCCGAATCGACCATCATCAACAATGCCTGGTCGGGTGCCTGGACCGCTGTCGGTCTGGCCAACCTGCTGCTGAGCGACCTTGAAGGCCTCGATGCTGCCAGCCTGGGCATGACACCCGAGAAACTGGCGCAATACGTAGCCGAGGTACGTACCATCCGTGCATGGAACTACTACTGCATCTTCGAGCTCTGGGGTGGTGCCCTTCCGCTCAACACCTCGGCTTCGAGCGAAGTGCCCGGCACTGCCGATCCCGACTGGAACACCTCGTGCAAGATGATCTACGACTTCATCGCCACCGAACTCGACGAGACCGTCGGCTCACTGGCCAAGGACGATGCCAACCACTCGATGGTGAACCGTGCCAACCAGGGCATGAACCGCCTGCTGAAGGCACGTCTGCTGCTCAATGCACAGGTCTTCATCGGCGAAGCACACTTCGATGAGTGCGAGGCCCTTTCGAAGGAAATCATCGCAGGCAACTACGGCAACTACGCCCTCGACGACAATTACCGCAACATCTACAGCATCGACAACGTGAAGAGCCCTGAGGTAATCTTCGCACTTGCTGCCGAGGATGGCCAGGGTGCTGCCAACGCCATTTCGAATGTGCGCACCATGGTGGGCATGTGGTATGGTTATGCCGACTACTTCGGACAGTCGTATGACGGCATCGGCGCCTGGAACTGCGTCTGCATGGTTCCTTCGTACGACAACTTCGGCACCGTTCTTCCCACAGGTGGCACAGAAGGAGCCCGTTGCTTCCTCGATGCTCCCTACGGTGACAAGCTGGGTGCTCCCTACGAGCGCTTCGACAATCGTGACATCCGCAAGCAGAACTATGTATATGATGCTGCCACCCAGACACATGGTCCCGGCATGTTCCTCAAGGGCACCATTCGTGCCAACTTCGGAACCGGCGAAGTGCTCAAGGCAGATGCCGACCGCGACGGACAGGACCTTGTCTATGTCGATCAGCTTGGCACATTCCTCAACCTGGGCCGCAATCTGGAGGTTGTCATGAACCCCCGCTGGGGTGAGACCAACTCGGGTGTCCGCCTCGTGAAGTATCCCCTCTACCCCAACGACGATCGTGGTGGCTTCAAGAGCATTGACGACGTACAGTTCCGTCTGGCCGAGGCTTACCTCAATATAGCCGAATGCGAGATGCGCAAGGGCAACAGCGCCGAGGCAAAGAACTACATCGATGCCATCCGTGCACGTTACTTCAAGAGCAGCGACCGCGCCAGTGCGCTCAGCATCCCCGGTCCTGGCTTCAGCGATTTCAACCTCGACTGGGTGCTCTCAGAGTGGGGCAAGGAATATCTGGGCGAAGGCAATCGCCGTCGCACCGACCTGCGCCGTTTCGACAAATTCACACAGGGCCAGTGGTGGTTCTGGGGACGTGCCACCGAAGATGGTGTCAACCTGCCTGCCCAGCGCGACCGCAAGTATGAGTGGTATCCATTGCCACAGTCGGCTCTCGCCGTTAATCCCGGCCTTATTCAGAATCCGAACTATTAATCCATCTAAATACTGAAAGTCATGAATAAGAAATTATATAGTCTGGTATTGGCGCTGCTGGCTCTCACCGGAATGATGAGCAGTTGTTCTGACACTGAGGAGATCGTGTTCCCTCATGAGCGTCAGCAATTCCCGACGCAGGCCGACCGTATCCTGCTCGAGTTCATCGCGCCTTTCGGCACCACAGTCGACGAGGAGATCTACATTGTGGGTGCATTCAACGGCGATAGCGCTGCCATCGGACAGCCTGAGTTCCTTTTGACCAAGGCTCCCGAAAGCGATGTGAAGTTTGGCGTCTATCTCAATCCGAGCACTTTCGTAGGCGGCAAGACGCTTGCCGACGGCTACCGCTTCTATTCCGCTACACAGGGCATGGAATATACCACTTCGGGAGAACTGGCCACCCATTTCGACAATCCTGGCGTCGGCACATTCACCAACGTCTGGGGACAGCGTTGGGAGAGCTACTACTGGAGTGGTGGCGAAAAGCCTGAGCCCGAGCACGACGGTTTCGTAGTCTATGTGGATGACCAGACGGGCTGGGATGCCCTGACGCTCTACATGTGGGGTGACGTCAACGACCTCAATGGTGGCTGGCCAGGCATGAATCCGACAGGCACCTGGGAGAAGGGAGGCGTGAAGTGGACGTACTTCGACATGGGTGCTGCCAACACCGGCCTCAACGAGAACCTCATCTTCAACAACGGAGGCAATGGTTCGCAGCTAGCTGACTTCAACTTCACCATCGACCGCGACATCTACCTGATCGTTACGGCAAGCGGCGTCGAGGAGATTGGCCTTGAGCCCACAGTGCAGCACGACGGCTATGCCCTCTTCATCCTCAACCAGTCGAGTCAGACCGAACTGGCACTCTATGCCTGGGGCGATGCCGAAGCCTTCGGCGGTTGGCCGGGTATGGCACCCACGGGCACACAGACCATCAACGGCCTGGAGTACACCTACTTCGACTTTGGCGAGGCCAACACGGGACTGAACCTCAACCTCATCCCCAACAACAACAATGGAGGCGTGCAGTGGGAAGGCGGTGACCTCAACTTCACCATCGACCACGACATCTATCTGCGCATCTTCGATGGCGGCTATGAGGTCATCAGCAAGGACTACCAGGGCGGTGGCGACACTCCTGGAACCGATCCTGAGCCAGAGCCTCAGCCCACAGGCGACATGGTTGTCATAGCCATCAAGAACACCATCGGCTACAACGAGCCTCACCTCTATGTATGGGGTGACAGCGAAGCCCTCGGCGATTGGCCGGGTGCAGCTCCCGTCAAGGTGACCGACAACGGTTGGAACCTCTACGAGTTGCCTGCAGGTGGCAACTTCACCCTCATCCTGAACGACAACGGTGCAGGTCAGCAGATCGATGGTCCCGCCGTGACAACCACAGGCAGCCACTTCTTCGACGTCAGCTCCGACTGGGTGGAATCGCCCAACACCGTGACCATCCAGAACAATGCCGGCTACGCCAATCCTCACCTCTATGCCTGGGGTGACGGCGAGATCTATGGTGGCTGGCGTGGCATCACACCTTCTTCGAACGAGAACGGCACACTGGTGTTCCCACTGCCCAACGACGGCGGCACCTACAACCTGATCCTCAATGGAGATGGTGAGGGCGTGCAGCAGGACATCGCCGCAGTGGTGGCCAACCAAAGCTATTCCTTCACGGCTAACTGATAACCTTCGAACGCTATGCGCAAGAATATCCTTTCATCCCTGATGCTCGTTGCAGTGCTGCTTCTGGCAGCCTGCAACCCGAGCAGGGAAGTTCAATTTACGGTAGATAACACCAAACCCGTTTCGACCGAGAACCGCATCATCTACCAGATGAACATCGGAGCCTTTACGCCCGAGGGAACCTTCAAGGCTGCCCAGGAGCAGCTGGGACGACTCGAGACACTGGGTGCCGACATCCTTTGGCTGATGCCCACCTATCCACGCGGAGCCACCAAGATGAGTCCCTACGCCTCGATGAACTTCCGGGAGGTCAATCCCGCCTATGGAACCATCGACGACCTCAAGGCATTTGTAGAAGCTGCCCACGAGCGCGGTATGAAAGTGTGGCTCGACTGGGTGCCCAACCACGTTGCCGTGGAGAATCCCTGGGTCAAGACCAATCCCGAATACTTCACGAAGGATGCCAAGGGAAAGATGATTCATCCACACGGATGGAACGACGTCTTCCAGCTGAACTACCAGGACAAGGGTCTGGTGAACGAGATGAACAGCACGCTGAAGTTCTGGATTGACTCGTGCGGCATCGACGGCTATCGTTGCGACTACGTGACCAGCCCCGCCATCCCTGTTCGCTATTGGCAGGACATCATCGCCGAACTGAAGAGCCAGGGCAAGACCATCGAATTCCTGAGCGAAACCGACATCAGCGATCCCAACAGCCGACGCATCGATTCCTGCGGTTTCGACTACGACTATGCCTGGGACTTCCAGGGACGTCTGGCATATCAGTTTGGAGCAAAAGGCACACAGGCTGATTCGCTGCAAGCCATCTGTCAGCAGTTCCTCGATGCCTCGAAGGCCATCAAGAACAAGCGTATGGTCTATCTGACCAACCACGACCAGAACTACAACGACGGTGGTCACACGCTGCGTGACTTCTACGGCGACAACCGATATGCACTCTCCGTACTTCAGTTCACGCTCTATGGTATGCCCCTGATCTATCAAGGACAAGAAATCGGCGACCCCGATACCTTGAACTACTTCACCGACGCCAAGGTAAAGTGGGACCAGGTGGACACGAAGATGCTGAACACCGTGCGTTCGCTCATTGCCCTGCATCATACGGAGACAGCTCTTTCGGCAGCTTCGCCCGTGGAGTTCCTGACTACCGGCAACCCATCGATGATGGCCTACCGACGCGGCAACATCGTGGTGGTGCTGAACTTTGGAGAAACCGACCAGCAGGCCACCATTGCGAGCCTGGAGAAAGGGAGCTACAACCTCTGCCTCAACAGCCGCACAATCACCGAAGGTCCAACCATCACGCAGACCTCCCTCTCGGGAACGACACCCATCGAACTGGAAGCAAAAGGCTACGCCATCTATGTCAAACGTTAAAGACTCGTAACTATGAATTACCATAATAGCAGAAGGCTGCTGATGACCTTGATGTCGTTTTTTGTTGTTCTTCTGACAAGTGCCCCATTACAAGCGGGCGACTATGTGGACGACATCAATCAGTCGGCGACCAAACGTAATGTTGGCCAACGTGTAATTTACGAGATGAACGTTGGAGCATTCACTTCTGCTGGCACCTTCTCAGCTGCTGCAGATAAGTTGGATGACCTAAAGACCCTTGGTGTAGACATTGTTTGGCTGATGCCAATCTATCCCCGTGGAGGAGGCATCAACAGTCCATACGCTGCGAAGAACTTCCAGCAGGTGAATCCCTCATATGGAACTATAGCCGACCTGCGTGAACTCGTCAATCGTGCCCATGAACTTCAGATGGAGGTATGGCTTGACTGGGTGCCCAACCACACTGCCACTGATGCAGATTGGGTAACCTCCCATCCCGAATATTACAAGAAAAGTGGTGGACAGATGATTCATCCCAATGGCTATGGCGACGTGTGGCAACTCGACTATTCGAATGCCGATCTCGTCAATGCAATGAACGACTGTCTGAAGTTCTGGATCGACGAGGCCGATATCGATGGCTATCGCTGCGACTATATCAGCAGTCCGCAGATTCCCACATCCTATTGGCAAACCACCATCCCACTCATCAAGTCATACCGGAGCGACAAGGAAATCTCCTTCCTTGGTGAGGCCGACATCGCCAACGACGCAACACGCCTCAAGACAGTGGGCTTCGACTATGATTATGCCTGGCAATACCAAACGTCGTTGCTCAACTTCGGTCCTGCGGGTGTCTATGCCAGCTCGCTGAAAGCCAATGCCAACAAGCTTATCGATACGCAAAAGGGTATCAGTTTCGGTCGAATGTTGTATCTGACCAATCATGACCAAAACTGGAACGAAGCCAAGCAGACCTTGGTGCAAAAGTATGGCGACAACCGTTACCCGTTGACCGTGCTGGCACATACCGTTTGGGGTATGCCCCTTATCTACAACGGACAGGAAGTGGGAGGAAATCAGGCTCTCAACTATTTCACGGATACCAAAATCAGCTGGAATAGTCCCGACCACAAGATGCAGAACACACTGCGTACGCTTTGTGCCTTGAAACACGATGTCGAAGCCTTCCGCGATGGCAACACCACCGAATCGCACCATACCACGACGTGGTTGGATTGCAATTCCAACAATGTGTTGGCCTACGTGTGTCGTTTTGGCGACAGTGAGGCACTCGTTGTGCTGAACTTTTCGACCAGTACAGTCAACACCACTATCACTGGCCTGACAGCAGGCGAGTATGGACTTTGGCTCAACAGCGAGACCATCGGCCAAGGAGTGAGCCGCAAACAGGTTCAGTTGTCAGCAGCACAGTATCTCACCCTCGAAGCCAAGGGATACCGCGTGTATGTCAAGGGAACATTCTCAGAGGAAGAGCCTCCTGCACCCGAAGTTTATACACCTGTGCTCGACAGTGTCGACGAGGTAAGCATCTTCTTCGAAACTCCCAATGCCGACACCTATTCCGTTTGGGCATGGGGTGACTTGGGTGGTGGCGAAGCCTATTGCTCCAATGCTTCATGGCCTGGCGACGTGATGACACTGATGGGACAGAATGCTGCAGGACGAAGCATCTACCGTTGTGTGTTCACAAAAGTCAGCCAAGCTCCACAGTATCTGATCATTTCGAAAAACAATGGAAACACCAAGATCTACGATGGTGTCGCCTTTGTGAACCATGGATATTACGTGGAAGGGAAGACCGAGCCTACGCAAATCATCACCGAAACTGCAGGCATCGACTGCGTCAAGACCGATTATCCCGCTGATGGTATCATCTATACATTAAGCGGGCGGCAAGTCGCTTCCGACAAGCCGCTCACTCGGGGATTCTACATAAAGGATGGCAGGAAGTTTATGGTTCGCTAACCTAAACCTGTAATCTTCATTTCAGCAGTCCGGTTTCGCACGAAGCCGGGCTGCTGTTTCGTTGGCAGACAGACGTTGTTCGCGTTCGCGAAAATAACCAATCTCCGATATGGAACGGAAGATGAAGAAGAGGGCTGCGCTGACCAGAAGGGAGAGGATGAGCAGGGCGATGAGACGACTGTTCTCCTTGACGAGCAGGAGAACATCGGACTGGACGCGGAACGTGAAGAACTGCGCCGAAGGAGCCAGGAAAAGGAAGACGGCGAGCGACACGCCACCAAGCACCAGGCCCACCAGGAGGGCAATGACGATGTAGCGACGATAGCGAGCAGCCTGGGCAGCCTGATAGCGCTCGACATACTGCACGGCATCGAGACGACGCGACAGAGCCTGCATGAAGGCATCGCTGTCGGAGAGCGTGGGATGATAGTTGGAGAACAACTCCTCGAGATTGGGTTCCTGATTCATTGCTTCAATTTGTTTTTAAGTTGTTCGCGTCCGCGAGAGAGCTGCTGACGCACGGCAGCTTCGGTGCTGTGCACGATGTCGGCAATCTCACGTACATTATATCCCTTGAGGTAAAACAGCAGGATGGCTGTTCGCTCCTTGGGCGGAAGGGTGCGCAGCGCACTGTAGAGTTCCTGGTACTCGAAGCCGGCATCGGTAGCTGTTTCAGACACAAGCGAGTCGGCCTCTTCGATTTCTGCGTGGGTACGCAAGCTGCGCTGATGGTCGAGGAAGGTGTTATAGGCAATCCGGTAGAGCCAAGCACCCAACTTTTCGTCATTACGAATCTTGTCTCGTGCCAGGTAGGCCTTGATGAGGGCCTCCTGCGCGATGTCATCCGCATCGTCGCGACGACCAACACAGAGGGCCAACAGGAACCGTCGCAACGATTCCTGTTCGGTTGAAACAAGTGCTATGAACTGCTCGCAATTCACTTCTGCTCCATCTTACGGGTTTCGGCCTCCATCTCCTTGGCAAGCATCTTTCGGCCCACATAGTAGGTGATCATAAAGGCAATGCCGATGGCAAGCGAGATAGCACCAGTGATCCACATGAAATTGATCTCGTCGCCTGTCCATCCTCCCGCATAGCAGGCAAAGACTGAGCCTATCAGCAATCCCAGACCAATGAAGCCCGTGATGCAGCCCCAGAGGAGTCGCGAGAGCAGTTTCTCCTTGAGCAGTTTCTGCTTGGGGTTAATCTTCTCGAGCAATTCCTCGACATCGAGGTTGGGATTCTTCTCGATGACAGCCTTCACGATTTCGGTGCGTTGTGAGGTCGTGTGCATCTCATTACGATAATACACCCAACAGAGAAGCACTGGCATAGAGAATGTGATCAGAGGGACCAAAATAGGAACAAGAATATCTTCCATAATAATATTTTATTAAATGATGAAATAAATACTTACTTTGTCCGATTGCCGGCAATCAGGAAACAGCCGTTTTCGCCTATATAACGTAAGAAAGGAGGAAAATGTGACATCAGAGGTGAAAAAAAATGAGGATTTTTGTCGAAATAGTTGTTTTTTTCCGTAAGTTGGGGCGAAAAACGCTGAAAAATTCGTATCTTTGCAGCACTTTATTGTTAATGAGTAACCACATCATTGTTAATTATTAATTATTAATTGTTAATTGAAATATTATGACAAAGCAAGTATTTACCGTAGAAGGAATGAAGTGCACGAAGTGCGAGGCCAAGGTGGAAGATGCGCTCAAGGCGCTTGATGGCGTGGAGGTTGCCAAGGCCGACCACGAGGCGTGCAATGTGGCTGTCGAATTTGACGAAGCCAAGGTCAGCCCCGAACAGATGAAGGATGCCGTGGATGATCTCGGAAGGTTCGAGATGATCTTATAATATGAAGAAGACGATTCCAGTCATCGGACTGGCATGTTCGGCCTGCTCGGCACGCGTCGAGCAGCATCTCTCGGGGCTGAAAGGCATCGAGAGCTGTTCCGTGTCATTGGCCGGACGCACGGCGCTGGTGGAGTTCGACCCCGAAGTAATCTCGCTCGAAGAGATGAAACGCGAGGTGAACGACATCGGCTACGACCTCGTCATCGAAGAGGACCGCAACGTGGCAGAAATTGAACAACGAGAGCGCAAGGCGCTGCTTCGCAAGACGTTGCTGGCTTGGGTGCTGACCGTGCTGGTGATGTGCTTCTCGATGCGATGGATTGACACGGGGTCTCTCCTTTCGAACAATATCGTTGCGCTTGTGCTGGCACTGCTTTGCATGGTAATCTGCGGAAGGACCTTCTATCGCAATGCGTGGAAGCAGGTTCGCCATGGTGCTGCGGGTATGGACACACTCGTAGCCCTCTCGACAGGCATTGCCTTCGTTTTCAGCGCATTCAACACATTTTTCGGCGAAGCCGTCTGGGGCAGCCGAGGCATCGAATGGCACACCTACTTCGACGCTTCGGTGATGATCCTTACCT
>JAZQBS010000100.1:0-22984 GCA_045545875.1 Bacteroidales bacterium | reverse complement strand
GAGTTAACGGACGTTGGTTTTCGTGTCCCCAACTCTACAGGCTAAGGTGCCGTCCGTTAACTCCACAGGCCACGGCTTGTTAACTCCCGCTAACTTCTGTTAACTCCCAATACATATAGATAATTTTGAACAACTACTTATTATCAATTCATTTCAATCAACTCCTCTAGATAGCTGCGGGAATTACTGAGACGGGGTATCTTGAGCTGTCCGCCCAGCTTGCCTTTCTTTATTGTGAGCCAATCAGTAAAAAGGCCTTGTCGTGCAACAATCAGTTCCAATCGGTCGAGGAAGATACCTTTGTAACGCTTGGCTTCGTAGTCCGAGTTGACTTCCTGCAGATGTTTGTCAAGCCTTTCTGCGAAGTCCTCCACATCCTTGGGCTCCTGTGAAAACTCGATGATCCAAGTGTGACGGGCTTTAGACCCATGGGCGACATCGCCCTCGTTAAGTACGGCGAAAGTGGGCGCTGCCGTATAATCCAGAATGCGCGCCCCAGTCTCAGCACATGTTTTGGTCAGCGCTTCGTCTGCATTGCTCACCATCAGTTCCTCACCAAAGGCATTGATGAAAGCCTTCGTCCGACCAGTGATGACAAACTTATACGGGTCGCGTTGCGTGAAGCGTACGGTGTCGCCGATGATGTAGCGCCATAGTCCAGGAGTGGTGATTACCATAGCGTAGTTCTTTCCAAGTTCTATTTCGGTCAGAGGAATGGCATGCATTGTTGTGCTTCCATCCTCAAACTCGTCCATGGGAATGAACTCGTAGAAGATCTTGTTGTCGATGACGAGTTGCATATCGTTGCTGTCCCACGACGATTGCACGCCAAAGAATCCTTCTGAAGCGTTATAGGTCTCTAGATAGTGCATCTTGTCTGATGGTATCAGCTGCTTGTATTGTTCGCGATAGGGCGTGAAAGCGATACCTCCATGGAAGAAACATTCAAGGTTGGGCCACACTTCGGTGATATCTTTCTTTCCGGTTTCGGCAAGGATGTTCTTCAGCACACCCATCATCCACGATGGTACCCCAGAGATGTTTGTTACGTTGACGTCCTTGGTCGTTTGGCAGAGTGCTTTCAGTTTTGCTTCCCATTCGCCCATCAGTGCAACCTCCTTGCTAGGTGTGCGAATAAAGTTGACAGCAGGCGTTACGTTCTGTATCAATGTAGCCGATAGGTCACCGGCATGGATACCTTTGGGCAATGGTTCGTTCGAAAATGAGCCTCCTAAGATAAGTCCCTTTCCGCTGAAAATCTTCGAGGCAGGGTTGAGGGCCAGATAGATGACCATAGAGTCGGTGGCACCGCGATAATGACAGAGTTTCAACCCATCGTCGGTGACGGGAATGTATTTTGACTTGTCGGATGTCGTTCCCGACGATTTGGCGAACCATCGGCAGAGACCTGGCCAAAGCACATTTTCTTCGCCTTTTACCATTCGCTCTATCCACTCTTTCTGCTGGTCATAGTTCGAGATGGGCACACGCTCGGCAAAAAGTCGGTAATCCGTCTTCTCTTCATGTCCTTCTTGCATAAGCATTGATGCAAAGCCATACTGCTGTCCGAAGTCGGTGTCCTTGGCACGGCTAACAAGCCACGCAAGCTGAGCTTGTTGCAGCTCGTGGGTATGTGTAGCATAACGTTCGAGCTGCTTGTATCGCCGCTCGAACGCCAGTTTGTATATGAATCTTGTAAGATTTATCATTCAAAACTTTCTTTTCCTTTCAGAACTCTACTTAGCCCTTTCTGCTCTTTCGTCCCTTCTTCTCACCACCTTCAGCCTCAGCAGCAGCCTCGGCCTCACGTATTATTTCTAGACAATCCTCATACGTAAGTTGTTCGTTATTCTTGCTGCGTGGCAGTTTGTAGTTCTTGCCGGCTTTAGAGAGATAAGGACCATAACGCCCATTGAGGAGCTGGAGTTCGGGGTCTTCTTCGAAGGTGCGAAGCACGCGACGACGGTCTTCATAGCGTTTCTCTTCGATGAGTTTGACCGCTTCGTCGAGCGAGATGGCAAGTGGGTCGATACCTTTGGGGATAGAGATGTACTTGTTGTCATGACGTACGTATGGACCGAATTTGCCGACACCAACACTGATGGTCTTCTCCTCAAATTCCCCTAGATCCTTGGGAAGGTCGAAGAGCTTAAGAGCTTCGTCAAGGGTGATGGTAGCAATGCTCATGCCTTTCTGCAGGGCAGCAAACTGAGGTTTGTTCACTTCGTCGGCGGCTCCAATTTGTACAACTGGACCAAAACGACTAATCTTGACTGAAACAGTATGTCCGCTCTTGGGATCTTTGCCTAGCACGCGCTCACCGGCCTTGTGGTCGGAACGTTCTTCAAGCGTTGTGGTAATAAGTGGATGGAAGAGTTTATAGAATGAATCGATGCAATCGGACCACTGTTCTTTGCCTTCGGCAATTTCATCAAACTCACCCTCAACCGTAGCTGTAAAGTTGTAGCTCATAATCTCAGGGAAGTGCTGTGTGAGGAAGTCATTCACCACGACTCCAATGTCGGTGGGGATAAGTTTGCCCTTGTCGTTGCAATAGGTTTCCTCACTGGTTTTGCTGCTGATCTTTCCAGTCTTGACGTCGAGGTGCAGACGGGTGATATCCCGCTTCTCGGCCGGACGGTCACTCTTGGCAACATATTCACGAGCCTGGATGGTCGATATAGTTGGAGCATAGGTTGAAGGACGTCCGATACCAAGCTCCTCCATCTTCTTAACGAGCGATGCTTCGGTGTAGCGCTGCGGATGCAATGTATAACGTTCCACGGCATCAGCTGCGGTAAGGTCAAGTGCTTGACCATTCTTTAGGGCAGGAAGACGGCCTTCGCCTTCGTTTTCACTCTCGCCTTCTTCATCATAGCTTTCTATATATACCTTCAGGAAACCGTCGAACTTGATGACCTCGCCGTTGGCAATGAACTTCAATTCATCCTCTCCTTCTATTTTGATTTCGACCTGAGTCTTCTCGATGATGGCATCTGCCATCTGGCTGGCGATGGTGCGTTTCCAGATGAGTTCGTAGAGACGTTGTTCTGGCATTGACCCATCGATGGTTTGTTGATCCATATAGGTTGGACGGATGGCCTCATGAGCCTCTTGTGCTCCTTTGGTGTGGGTCACATAGTTGCGTGTCTCCAGATACTCTTTGCCCATTGTCTTGAGAATCTGTTCTTTCGAAGCACCCAAGCAGAGTGTGGAGAGGTTCACCGAGTCAGTTCGCATATAGGTAATCTGTCCTGCCTCGTAAAGGCGCTGGGCAACGCTCATGGTTTGACTGACGGTGTAATGTAGTTTGCGTGCAGCTTCCTGCTGGAGCGTAGAGGTAGTAAACGGAGGGGCAGGCTGGCGTTTGATGGGCTTCTGCTGGATGTTGCTTACGGTATAAGTTGCTTTAGCTGCTTTTTCAAGGAATGCTTGAGCTTCTTCCTTGGTCTTGAAACGTTGTGACAGTTCGGCATTGAAGAGGACTGCCTGCTTGGTTTGCGGATCGAGGGTGGCAAAGGTTCCGGATACTCGATAGGAAGCCTCCGACTTGAAGTTCTCAATCTCGCGCTCACGTTCCACGATGAGACGAACGGCAACCGACTGAACGCGCCCAGCCGACAGAGCTGGCTTTACTTTGCGCCAAAGGATAGGAGAGAGCTCAAAGCCCACAATGCGGTCGAGCACACGACGGGCTTGTTGGGCATTCACCAAATCCATATCAATCTTGCGAGGTGTCTCAATTGCTGCCAGAATGGCGGGCTTGGTAATCTCGTGGAAAACAATTCGACGGGTCCGCTCAGGTTCGAGCCCAAGCACCTCATATAGGTGCCAAGAGATGGCCTCTCCTTCGCGGTCTTCATCGGAAGCCAGCCACACCATGTCGGCTTTCTTGGCTTCCTTCTGAAGGTTGGCGACAAGTTCCTTCTTGTCGTCGGGTATTTCGTATATAGGTCTGTACTGATGGTCGACATCAATACTGAAGTCTCGCTTCTTGAGGTCTCTGATATGACCGTAGCTTGAGGTAACCTTATAGTCGTTACCAAGGAATTTCTGGATAGTCTTTGCCTTGGCGGGCGACTCGACAATAACTAGATTCATAGTTTATAAATTAATTTCTTTGGTTTCGGTTTATTGTATGTAAGGAGGACGCCAGTTACGCCACTTTTCGATGGCTGCTTCGCGTTCTTGTTCTTCCTTTGACTTCTGCTGATCGACTTTCCTTAGCGATTCCGTGATGGCTAATATCTCGCCGATGTTGGCATCGATGGTAGCCATGTTGAGAGGCATCTTGTAGCTCGTGGTGGAACGTGCCTCCAATGCTTTGCATTCCTTCAGGCGATTCTCTGCATCGCGGTAGGAGGCAAGTTGTTTGAGAGGTTGGTTTTCGAGATAGCGCTCGAAGTTGATTCGTGAGTGGCGCCATTTCTTCTCATGCATGCGTGCATAACCCATCGTGTAGTAGGCAAGGGCATAGTATTGTATCTCGGTGCGTTCATTCTTGACATCGTTGAATGATATCAAGTCTTGACAACAAGCTGCGTAATTTCCCATTTGATATTCGCATTGTCCACGCCAGAAAAAGGCTTCGATGCGAACTTGTTCACGGGGACCGTCTTCGAGGTCGATAGCCTCAGTGAAAAGCCCTTTGGCGGTTGCGTACTCGCCTTTTCTGTAGGCTTGGATACCATGAATGAATGCAGCACTCTGGTCGTCAATATCGATGAGTTCCGATTCAGCAAGTGGAATCTCATGCGCGGGCATGGGATGGCCTGCCATCAGTTCGCACTTGGTACGCAAACTATCTACCCATCCCAGCTGTTGTTCGTTCAAGCGACCACCAGGGATGTGGGTGAGTCCTTCGAGGGCTTCGTCGTATTTGCCTCGTTCGGCACAGCCGACAGCGTAGTTGTAGGCAGTTACTGCAAGCTCTTTCTCTATCTGTGCACGGTCCTGTGCTTGGGCCGACATAAAGGCGCCCGTAGTTAGGGCAATCAATATGAAGAATCGTGTAGTTTTCATATTTCTTTCTCTGTTTTGGGGTGCAAATATACATATTTAAATAGAAATGACAAAATTTTAGCAAAGATTTGGAGTTTTTTTTTGGTTTTTTTGAAGAAAAACATTACCTTTGCGCCACATTTATTACCTCACTTTGCAAATATTATGATCCAAATACGTTGCAAAAACAACAATAAGACCTATTCCTTTCAAGAGGGTAGTACACTGCTGGAGATCTACCAGAAGCTTCAGCCTGAGCTCCAGATTCCTTATCAGGTAGTTTCAGCCAAGGTTAACAATGCCTCGCAAGGTCTCCGCTTTCGCGTCTATCAAAGTCGCGATGTCGAGTATGTCGGGTTGAATAACACCTCGGGCATGCGTATATACGTGCGTTCATTATGTTTTGTCTTATATAAAGCCTGCTCTGAGATCTTTCCCGAAAGCCGTTTGTATATCGAGCACAGTATCTCAAATGGCTTTTACTGCAACTTCTATACTCGTGCAGCCGACCATGCTACTCCAGCCGACGTCGAGCGTATTCGCGAACGTATGCAGCAGATCATCGACAGCGATATGGCCTTCCATCACCGCGAGGCACCTACTGAAGATGCAGTACGTATCTTCCGCGAACATGGCAATATCGACAAGGTGAAGTTGCTTGAAACCAGCGACCGTGTCTATAGCGACTACTATTTGCTCGACGAAACCGTCGATTATTATTACGGGGCGTTGTTGCCTAGCACTGGATACATTAAGGTATGGGGGCTCGAGAGGTATCAGGATGGTCTCTTGCTGCGTGTGCCCGATATGAGGAATCCTACGATGCTTGCACCCAAGGTCGATCAGCCACGCACTTTCGAGACGTTCGCCGAATATGTGCGCTGGAGCGTCATCATGGGTTTGTCGAATGTTGGCGATGTCAATCATGCTATTAAGGCTGGTCATGCCAGTGAACTCATCCAGGTCAGCGAAGCACTGCAGGAAAAGAAGATCGTACAGATTGCAGAAGAGATCAATCGGCGTTATCTTGATGTGGAGCGTCCGTGCCGCGTTGTGCTCATTACGGGCCCCTCTTCGAGCGGAAAGACAACGTTCTGCAAGCGTTTGTCCATTCAGCTGAAAGCATGTGGCCTCAAGCCGATGAGTATCTCTACCGACGATTATTTCGTCAACCGTGTCGATACGCCTAAGTTCCCCGATGGTCGATATGATTTCGACAATATCTCGGCGGTCGATAGCGAGACCATGGTGCGCGACCTTAATGCCTTGCTGCGTGGCGAACGTGTCGAGGTGCCCGAATTTAACTTCAAGACCGGTTTGCGCGAATACAATGGAAAGAAGCTCAAGATGGGACGCAATTCCTTGCTCCTCATCGAAGGTATCCATGCGCTCAACCCGGCATTGACTTCGCAAATTGAGGACTCATTGAAGTACAGGATCTACATCTCGTGCCTCACCAGCATCTCGCTCGACGACCACAACTGGATCCCTACCTCCGATTGTCGTCTGCTGCGTCGCATCATCCGCGATTACAATGTCGGTGCATTTACTGCACAGCAGACCATCGCCCAATGGCCTTCGGTTTGCGAAGGTGAGATGAAGTGGATCTTCCCCTATCAGGAGACAGCCGACGTGATGTTCAATTCTGCCTTGCATATCGAGTTTGCGGTGCTTCGCAACCATGCTGAACCCATCCTCGCTTCGGTACCCAAAAACAGTCCCGAATACTGCGAGGCCCATCGTCTCCTGAAGTTCATCCATTACTTCGTCGCTGTCAGCGACAAGGAGATTCCACCCACCTCCATCATGCGTGAGTTCGTCGGTGGCTCCTCTTTCAAGTACTGATCCCCCATCCTCCGTGTTCTAGTGGCGGCCAAGTTTGGCCGCCTTTTCTGTGTCTCCGTCGCGGCCAAGTATGGCCGCCCTCATATAAAATCAGGCAGCGAAGGTCACCCTCCGCTGCCTGTTTTATCCTCGTGACTACTGCTCACCACTTCTCTACATGCACCTTCTCCCACTGCAGTTTTGTAGTGTCGTAAGGCTTTCTCTCTTCGCCAATGTGCCCAATGGCAATGATGTTGAGCACCTCATATTCATCAGGAATACCCAATATTTGTCTGACGACATAAGGTGCAGGCACTCCATCGGCATTCTCGCGTCCACGCATCTGGCACCAGACGCTGCCCAACCCAAGGTCGGTGCATTGCAGTTGCATCTGGATGCTGGCTATCGAAAGGTCTTCGATCCAGGTATCCGACTCTGCAGGATTGGCACAGAGAACGATGGCCATGGCACATTTGGCAATTTGCGCAGTGCCCATCGGGCGTGCCTCACTCAGCTTCTGCAATGTCTCTGGGTCATCAACCACAAAGAAGTGCCACGGATTGCGACGCTTGCCTGCAGGTGCCATCAGTCCAGCCTCTAGGATCATCCTCACCTGGTCCGGATCCAACAGCTCACCCGTGTATTGCCGTATACTCCGTCTATGAATCACTAAATCATGAAAACTATTCATACCTTTCTGTTTATTATTGTTATTAGTGTCTCCGTCAGCGGCCATCAATGGCCGCTTCCCTGTTTTAGTCAGCCGCCGTCTTTGGCGGCTTCCTTTGTCTCCGTCAGCCGCCGTCTTTGGCGGCTTCCTTTGTCCCCGTCAGCCGCCGTCTTTGGCGGCTTCCCTGTTTTGTAGCAGCCAAGTTTGGCTGCCCGTTCTCGTTACTTCCCGATCTGCTTCATCATCTTGGCCACAGCCTCGGCGTTCTTTTGGAACTCGGGGTTCTTGGTGTTTTGTGCCAACGATGACCACAGTTTCTGAGCAACATCGAGGTTACGCAGCGCGTCTCGGTAACGACGGATGTTGTCATCAGCCTGGCATTGTCCGCACTTGGTGTGAATCATCGCCATATCCACGCAGAGTTGCTGGTCGAGGCGCAGGTTGTTGAGCACACCAAACTGACTGATAACGCGTGTA
Source organism: Bacteroidales bacterium (assembly GCA_045545875.1). Classification (GTDB taxonomy): domain Bacteria; phylum Bacteroidota; class Bacteroidia; order Bacteroidales; family UBA3663; genus Liminaster. Next base: position 15,012 of record JAZQBS010000100.1, on the reverse strand, counting down.
TAGGTGTCGCATTCTGCCTTCAGACCCTTGCTCTTGTGCTGCAGGTCACCCAGTTCAAGTGCCGCATTGATCACAAAGTGGATCACACGTCCATCGCGTGAATAAGCCTTGAAGCAATCCAGTGCCATGTCCATATTCGAACGGAGCAGTACCGAGAGGTCGCGCTGCGATTTGCCCTCCTTGCGATAGTACAGTCCCAGGTTGTGGTTGGTCACGCTGAGGGTCAGTCGTGCAATGAGCGAACGCTGAGACATCTGTACGCCAGCCTCCTCGTCCTCCTTCTTGAGAGCAGCGAGGTAACGCATCTGCCGGATCTGAGCCTCTGTATATGCGTCGTAACTTTCGTCTGTCTTGCCAAGGTGGTCGTAAAGCTCTCCCAAGGTCTGGTAGAAATTGCAGAGTCGCAATTCATCGCCCTGTTCTTTCTCTTTATCTTCGCCCTCCTTGTTCAAACCCTCAAGGTAGGCCTGTATCAGCGAAATGCATCCTTCCGAATAGTTGGTGAACTGCTCCTGTAGGGGCTGGGGCATCTGGTAATAGAGCTTCGACATGTCGATATGCTGGTCGATGATGCTGGTCGAAAGCTGATGGACGCGTTTTTCGTCTGCCTCGGCTTCCTCGCTGACTTCGCTCATGTCGGCATGTTTGTTGGCGAGGGCGGCAATCTGTGCCTGTTCTACCTTGACGATGGCCTCAAAGAGGAGGCTGATGGCCTTGGGTTGTGCCATCTCCTGGCAGATTTTCAGGCAGAGCCAGTACTGGCGTACCTGCTCATCGCTGATGGTGGTTGGGTCGGCCTGCTGAAGGGGTGGCATCAGGTAATTGAGTGCGGCGATGAAGGTCTGTTGTGCCTGCTGTTCAAATTGCTTGGCTTCATCGTCCTTCTGTTGCTGGTGGGCAATCTGTGCACGTGTGCGTGCACTCTGGGCAATGCGCAGCTTTGCAATTCCCAGCAGCACGGTGATGTCATTGTTGCCCTGCTGGATCATCGAGCCGATGATGTTGTGGAGCTTTTCAGCCACGGCCATCTGACGATCAGGATTGCCCACGATGGCAATGCAGTCGTTGAGCTGAAGCATGAGGATCTTCTTCTGATCGACCTTCTCGCTCTGTACCAAGGGCAGGTCAAAGACGCACTGCTGCACATACTCCGGACCATCCTTCAAGGCATTGCCCATCGTCATCACGGCCAGACGCAGCGATTCACCCTCGGCTTGGCTGATGTATTCGGCAGCGGCAGCTGCCTCGTCTCCATCGAGCAGAAGGTGCATGGTCTGTAGGTCACGCACTGGATCGCCTGCCTGGCAATGTTCAAGCAGATGATAGCCAAGGTCACTGGCACATGCACGATAGGCTCCTTCGCCCATCAGTTTCTGCAAGCTAACGCGAATAGGAGGGAAGCGGAAATCGGTCACCTCGCAGTTGGGTGTTAGGCTGCGCTTCACGAAAAGGTCGAAGCCTAGTCCTGTGCGGAACTCGGTCCATATTTCTGTGTTAAAGTCTTCGCCGATCACTGCCTTTAGGTCGTCGATGCGCACACCGTTCGTCGAACTGCAGAGATAACGGAAAGGCTCACCAACATTGTCTTCGCCCAAGGCGGGAGAAGCAACGTCGATGATAAAATCATAGATAACTTTGGCATCAGCCTCAGTTACATCCTTATCTTTTGCACACACGTCCTTCACCTTGTTCAGCATCTCGGTATCTAGTGAGGACTTGAATTCTTCAATAGTCATATTTCTAATTAGTAGTTATCATTTATTTTTAATCATCGTTATTTCGTTATTCCGCTATTTCGAAATCCCGAAATCCCGGCCATAATAATCCTAATATGCAAAAACTATGCCACGTACATCTTCGTGGCATAATCAAATGAAAATATTTAAAGCTTATCGCATTCGTTCAGCCAAATTGTCGCACATGCGTCGCTTGGCATCCTCAGGTCTCCGCGTGGTGATATGCTCACCGTACCGACCTTTGGCCCATCGGGTAGGCACGACCGCTTGAATTGCTGTTGGAAGAAGCGGCGGAAAAAGCTTCGCATCCACTTCTTGATTGTTTCGTCGTCATAGGTCCCCTCGCGAACATCTTTATATTTATCGCGTTGGAAGGCTTCCTTCGCCAGCAGGAAGATCTTTTTCGGACTGGCACCGAAACGGAACGAATGATAGAGGAAAAAGTCATTCAATTCGTAAGGACCAATGAAATCCTCGGTCTTTTGTTCAATCTCTCCCGCACTATTTGTGGGGGTCAATTCGGGTGAGATGGGCGTGTCAATGATGTCCAAAAGATAGGGGCGTGCTTCTTCGTCGCCCTTCATGGCAGCATATCTTACTAGATATTTGACCAGTGTCTTGGGGATCGAAGTGTTTACTGCATACATCGACATGTGGTCGCCATTATAGGTGCACCAGCCCAACACTAGTTCTGAAAGGTCACCCGTGCCAATCACCAGTCCTCCGGTCTGATTGGCAGCATCCATGAGAATCTGGGTCCTTTCGCGTGCCTGACAGTTCTCGTAGGTTACGTCCTTGTTGCTTGGATCTATGCCGAGGTCCTTGAAATGTTGCAGCACGGCATCTTTGATTGAAATCTCGCGTTTGGTAATGCCTAGGGCAGTCATTAGGCCTAAGGCATTGCGGTAAGTGCGTCCCGAAGTACCAAAGCCAGGCATGGTGATGCCAATGATGCGCTCGCGATCCCATCCCAGTTTGTCAAACGCGCGTACTACAACAAGCAATGCCAGCGTTGAGTCTAGTCCTCCCGAGATGCCGATTACGGCAGTCTTTGCGTTGATGTGATTTAGGCGCGTGACGAGTCCTTGCACCTGGATGTTGAAGATTTCCGAACAACGTTCCTCCATGTCTGCATCGTTCGAAGGAACGAACGGCCTTGGGGCAATATATCGATACAACTTGGATGAATAGTCGGGAGCAGGAAGTGTCGTGAGCTCCACGGTGTAGTAGCCGTTCTGTGTGGGTTCGCAGGTATGATGCCTGTCGCCATAAACCATCTTCTCGGGTTGCATTCCCATTTCGGGCTGCAACTGTTTAAACGAGGTTTGCGTACGGCGCAGCACCTTCAACTTTTCTATATCTACATCGCGCACCAGTAGGCTCGACTCCATCTTGAAGCGTTCGCTTTCGCCCAGCATCGCACTGTTTTCGGCAATCATTCCCTTGCCGGCAAACACAAGGTCGGTGGTCGATTCGCCAAAGCCTGACGAGGCATAGACGTAGGCACAGATTAGTCGGCCGCTGTGCGACTCGATCATCTGTCGCAGGTAGGCGTGCTTGCACGTCACTTCGTCCGAACAAGAGAGGTTCACGATGACATGAGCACCAGCCAGGGCCATCCGGCTCGATGGAGGAATAGGTACCCAAAGGTCTTCGCAGATCTCAATGCCTAATGTGAATCCCTCGAATCCAAAAAGCAGATTGGCACCGAAGATGATGCTGTCAAAGCGTTTGTCGGCCAAAGCCCCCAGATCTATTCTTGCTCCTGGTGGAACCTCGGCTCCACTGGCAAACCAACGCGCCTCATAAAATTCACAATAATTGGGCAGATATACCTTTGGTACAATGCCCACGATATTGCCATCTCCAAGTAGTACTGCGCAGTTATACAGTCGATTCCGATAGGAGAGGGGTGCCCCCACGACGACGCCCATGTCGATGCCACGTGTGGCTTCTGCAAGGTGCTTCAATCCTTCCCTTGCTGCCAAGAGCAGAGGCTCATGGTGAAATAGGTCAGCACAGGTGTAACCCGTCAGCGAGAGTTCCGGGAACACCAGTACTTGCACACCCTCCTCATGGGCTTCACGTATCAGTTGGATGTGTTGCTTCAGATTGTACTCCACATCCGCCACCTTGACAGTAGGAATAGCCGTGGCTACACGCAACAGCCCATAGTCATCGAATATCTTCGTTGTTTTCTTTGCCATTTCGTTTTTCTTTTAGTGTTTTGTTGCGACATCAAAAGCTGCCATTAGTCCGTGTTCCTATCACGGTCGTCATTGTTTGCCTTTCGTTCGTGTTATGTCACAGCCTAATTTGGCCACCTTTCTTATCCGCGTTTCCGTCGCTGCGGTTTTGGGCCACTCTTTCTTGCGCTCTTGGCTTTCGGATTGACACCCTCCACACGTCGGGTCTTGACGTTCATTAGTCCTTGTTTGTCGTTCGAAAAGACATCGCTAAACGACTTGGCCTTCATGTTCTCCTTTTTAACAGCTTTTTTCAGCTGGGCTTCGTCCATCTCCATTGCCTCGACATTGTTTTTTAGTACGCGCCGTTCTCCTGCCGTACCGCTCTTGGCCTTCTTGCGCAGAAGTTTACTTTTGGGGTTTTGCATCTTGGCTTGCATTTTCTGACGCTTCTGTTCGTTGTGTTCTGCCCACCATGGATTTCTTTTGCGTTCCAGCTCGTCCAAAGCCTCTTGCGAGATGGCGTTTTTGTAGGGGTTCGATGGATCCACTTTCTGACCATCCACAGTGACAACGTCGTGCTCCGTATCTATCTGCATGCCGATGTGCGCAGGTTGTCCATTGACCTCCACGCGTCCGTCGCCGATGAGTGTATCAACTTCGCGTCGGCTACATACGCCCGACTCGCTCAAATATTTGTTGATTCTTTCTATTTTTTCCATACATTTGTAATTTTTACGGTGCAAATATACACATTATAATTGAAAAAACATCACCTCCACACCCAAAAACTTACATTTTTTACAAATTTTCACACAAAAAATTTGGAACTTACAAAATAATCCCCTATCTTTGCACCCGCAAAATCGAAAGATGGAGCAAGTTCGGGATGTAGCTCAGTCGGTAGAGTACACGTCTGGGGGGCGCGAGGTCGCCCGTTCGAATCGGGTCATCCCGACCAGGTTGTAAGGTTCTTCCTTGCAACCTTTTTTATTTTTTACATCCTTCTTGTCCCTTTTGCTCCTTTTTGCCCACTCTTTGCATCCCCCCTCGCTCCCTTTCTTGTCCGCTCGTATCATCATTATTCGATTACTCTTGTTTCTTAGTGGTATAGTTTTACTGTCATCTCCCCCCTCATTTGTCCGTAAAAATATCAAATATCGCTTTTTTTTTTGAAAACTATCCCTCAAAATTTGGAACGAATTGGAATAATCGCTATCTTTGCCGCGTTAATTAATGAAACCAGAAAAAAAAATTTTCAAAATTATGAAATTTTTATCCGTTTGTTTTATTTCTCTCGCTGTCCTTGCGGTTTCTTGCAAAAAGGAAACCGTAATGTGGCAAGGCATCTCGTCTGAGTCTGTACTTGCCGATGAGACGCCATTTTTCATGTCCGATGTTTTGGCGCCCATCTTTCCCGATCGCTATTTTTCGATTAGCGATTATGGAGCTCGTCCTATGCCCGAGGGAGGTTATACTTCAGTAACTGATTCCGCTCGTATTTTACGTACTAATACACAAGCAATTGACCGTGCAATGAGAGCTTGTTCTGCATCCGGCGGTGGGCATGTTGTTGTGCCTAAAGGCGAATGGTTGACGGGTATCATTGTTTTTGCCAGTGATTGTGACCTTTTCCTTTCCGAAGGCGCAGAACTAGTTTTCAGCAGCAATCCTGACGATTATTTGCCCGAACACATGACAACTTACGAGGGTATCGAGTGCTACAATTTTCGTCCACTCATTTATGCTTGGAAACAAACGAATATTGGCATTTCCGGTACGGGTACTATACGGCCCTTGATGTCGGTGTGGGACAAGTGGTTCGAACCAACCCCTGACTATCTCAAAGCTCTGCAGATACTCGATCGTTGGGGTACTTTCAATTATACTTTCTATAAGCGCAATATTTCTAGTTGGACTTTTAAACTCAGCCCACCACTTATCCAGTTCTATCAGTGCACTAACATTCTTCTTCAAGATTTTAAGATTCGACAGTCTCCCCATTGGACAATCCACATGTTCAATTGTGAAGAGGGTATCATTCGACGTCTCGATATTTCAGCCTTAGGAAGAAAGAACGACGGCATCGATCTCGAAATGACTCGCCACTTCATCGTTGAGGATTGTGTCTTCGATCAAGGTGGTGATGTCATCTCCATCAAATCAGGCCGTGTTAAAGAAGATTGGAACAATCCCGACGCCTCTCGTTTCATCCTTATCCGTCGATGCGAGGCCAAACGCGGCAAGGCTTTCCTCAGCATCGGTGAAGAGATTTCCCATGGCGCCAACTTTATTTACATGCACGATTGCAAGGCAACGGGCAAGCTCGATGACTTCCTTTGTGTCAAAACCAACAAGCGTCAAGGTTCCGAAGTCGATAGCATCGTCGTCGAACGTTGCGAAGCAGCAGCTCTCAATCGAGTCTTTGCGCTTGAATCTGACGTGTGGGGCGATTGGGCCGGTGCTTCTTCTTCAGGCAATGACACCGTTGCTTCTATCAGTCGTATCTATTTGCGCGACTTCAAATGTCGGAGTGCTGTCGGCTTGGTCGATGTTAATGGTCCAGATCAACGGCATGTCAAGAACATCTCTATTCAGAATGTTCATGCTGATAGCCTCGCCTCTTTCACAACTCGCATTGACAATGCAGACAACGTGACAATTGACAGTCTTACCTATGGTTGGTTTGGCAACATTCCCATTTCCGCCAAATCCAAATAACTGAGTCCTGATAGTGGCTGCCCTCGGCCGCCCTCTTCATCAATAATGAAACCCATCCACTCCCTTCTCACCGCCCTCTTCCTTCTAACTTCCCCCTTTGCCTCGGCGCAGTTCCTGGTCAAGGACGACTTTTGGACCCTCGAGCAGATTGGCGAGGGATATTACGATGTCGAGCCTGCATTGATTTACCAGCAAACATTCGATATCTCAGGCCATAACAATGTCAAAGGAAACGCCCTTTCCGAAATCGGTTTCCGTGAAGCGGGTTTGGCATCCCCTGTTGAAGTAGATGGACTGCAAGTCTCGTTCTTCCAGCCGACCGACTTCGGTTATTATGCCATATTTGACGATAGGGACTACAATATCATAGAGCCAACGGCAATCCTAGTATTATATAATAAGGAAAAGAAACCAACCCACCAGTATCTGCTTAGCGATACATTCGCAAACGGTCGCGTCTGCGATTTCCGCTATGCCGATGGCCTTTTCTTCCTTGCTTTGGGCAACGAAAACCACCTTACGGAGTTCGGCTATATGTCTTACCAACTCTTTTGCTTCGACCTTAAGGCGGACCGCATCCTTTGGCGTACCAATTATGAGGTTTGCAAAAATCAGTTCGACGTGCTTGACAAATATCTCGTCTCTGGTTTCGGAGGCTCTGGCATCTCCGACTACGTCTATCTCATCGATCGTCGCACAGGTGTCGCTCTCGACTATGTGCCCACGCTTTCCCAACCTGAGTATATCGAAGCCACTTGCACACAGGATACAGTCTATGTAGTCGATTACAATTCGGTGATCTATCGGTATCTCATCCTCGACCGTTGCGTTCATGTCACGGGTAGCGGCGTGCGTCTGCGTCGTGGCCCTTCCACCAGCCATGAGATTTTTGCCGATGCTGATGGCCGTCCCATCTATCCGCTTGCGGGCGACAATTTGGTCTATCTTGGTCAGTCGGGCGATTTCTACAAAGTGCGTTTCAAGCAGCAGGTACTCTACATCTCCAAGCGATATTCGGAATTCCGCGACCATGTGCTCGAAAAGCAGAAACTCCTCATGCGTTGGCAGGAAGCACTTGCCAGCCGTGGAGAGTATGTTGCTGCTCCCGCCAGCATTCTTTTCGTCGATATTGACAAAGATGGCGTCGACGAACGTATCTGCAAGGACATCAACGACAACATCGCCGTCTTTACGGCTCGTAATCAGGACTATCGCCTTCTTTTCCTTGATATCCTCGACAATACGCACGTCTATCCTTCTTCTGGTGCTTTGCGCACCTATATGGACCTGTCCAACGGTTACGTATCTGAGTCCATCTATCTGCTCAATGGTAGTCGTCTTCAGACCACCTACCGCCACGAGAACGGCACTTACGCCAAAATCGTTGCTCCCTCCACTTCCCCCGAGAAAATCAAAGCCAAAGAGTACGAAGCTCAGCGTGCACGCCTTGAGTCCGCCCGTGAGCTCACACTCGACACCTGTTTCGATCTCTGATCGCCCCCTCTTGTCCCAGTCACAGCCAAGTTCGGCTGCTTTCCAGTGTCCCCGTCGCGGTCTTCCATGGCCGCCTTCATTCCTTTTTCAATACCACCTTTTATGAAACCCCTCCACTTTCTTCCCCTCGTCTTGTGTCTGCTGGCCTCCTGTGCCCAGCAGCCCACTCAGTGTCCCAATTGTTCTGCCGATGAGCAGCAGCTCTACATCGGCGATAATATCGCCGTAGCCAAGACCCAATACGGCTATGTCAAGGGTTACCTTCTCCACAACACCTACACCTTCCTTGGCGTCCCCTATGGAAAGACCACCGAAGGTGAAGGCCGTTTCCTTCCTGCTCAGGCTCCACCTGCTTGGAACGACACCCTTCCCACCGTCTTCTATGGTGCTTCTGCACCGCAGTTCACCGAGGGCAAGTATGCCAACAACTACTACACTTTCACCGACCACTGGAACTATTACGACGTGGGCGAGGATTGCCTCAAGCTCAACGTCTGGACCCAAGGCTTGGCCGATGGCAAAAAGCGTCCCGTCCTCTTCTGGATCCACGGCGGCGGCTTCACCAATGGTAATGGCATCGAGCAGGATGGTTACCATGGTGAGAATCTCAGCCGTTATGGCGATGTTGTCTTCGTTTCTGTCAACCATCGTCTCGGCCCCATCGGATTCTCCGATTTCTCGGCCGTCGATCCTCGTTTTGCCGATTCAGGCAATGTAGGCATTCTCGACCTCGTCGAAGCCCTCAAATGGGTGAAAAACAATATCGAAGCCTTTGGCGGCGATCCCACCAATGTCACCATCATGGGCCAGTCGGGTGGTGGAGCTAAAGTCTGCACCCTCGTCGCCATGGACGAATGCAAAGGTCTGATCAGCAAAGCCGTAGCTCTTAGTGGAAACATCTACAGCGCCATCGATCAGAACTATAGCGCAGCTCTTGGCAAGTTTATATATGAGAAGGCAGGTCGTAACATGAAGAAACTTGCCTCCATGCCTTGGATCAAATATCTCCGTTTCGCTAATGAGGCTGCTGCAGAATTCAACCTGAAGACAAAAGGAAACGGTATGATGCGTGGTGCCTTTGGTCCTGTTGCCGACGGTCGTCACATCCCCAAGGGAACCTTCTTCCAGGATTCCAACTGTGCTTCTGCCAATGTGCCGATGATATTCTCCACCACCACTTGCGAGAATTCCGTCAGCCGCACCAACGCTGCCCTCGAAACGCTCACCGACGAGCAGCTCGTTCCCTTCGTCGAGCGTTCTAAGCCCGGTCGTGATGCCAAGGCCATCATCGAAGCCTACCGTAAGGCACTGCCCGACAAGTCTGGCATCGAACTTCTCGGATACATCAACAGTTCACGCGATCGTGTCATTGGTGCCATCAATGCCAAGGCCGTACAGCCAGCTCCGCTCTATCTCGCTTGGTTCGATTGGCAGCCACCTCTCTTCGACGGTCGTATGCGTGCTTTCCATTGTCTTGATATCTGTTTCTGGTTCCGCAACACAGACCTTATGGTGACCCACACGGGTGGTGGTGTCCGTCCACGTGCACTCTCCACTAAGATGGCTGATGCGCTCCTTGCTTTTATGCGCACAGGTGACCCCAATTGCGCTTCTCTCCCCGAGTGGCCTCTCTACACGCCCGAAACCGGTCAGAGCATGCTTCTCAACGATGACTGCCACGTCGTCGACGACATCGACCGCGACGCCCGCGCTCTGCTCCAGTAATCTTGTGTCCCCGTCGCAGCCATCCATGGCCGCCTTCCCCTTCGTGTCTTAGTGGCGGCCTCCTTGGCCGCCCTTTTCATTGTGCCCCATTTTGCCCACTCTACTCATCAATTCCCGCCAAAACATCCTCATCACTTCTACTTTCCTCCCATAAAAACACCCAACCAAACAAAAAAATCCCTATCTTTGCCCAAATTATATCAATCCAACCCATTCGCAAACTATTAAATTCGTGACAAATTATAACAAAATACTTCTCCTGCTCGCTGTCATGTCCACTTCAACCGCATTGGCTCAGACTCCTGATGGTTACGACGACGGCATCTATCATAAGTGGGAAATAAAAATTGACGCTGCCCCTGCCATCGCATTGCGTGGGGACTTGAATGAAGGCTATGGCCTCACCGACTACGACGAGTCCATCGGTGCCGACCTCGGCGTTGGCTACAACTTTACCTCCAATTGGTATGCAGGTCTGTCCTCCGGTTTTTGGTTCCATTGGGGAGGTGAGACCAACAAGATGATTCCTCTTCTCGCCGATGTTATATGGCGTTGGAATCTTGGTACGAGCGAACGCTTCTCCCTTTTCCTTCAGGGTCGCACAGGCTACCTCTTTGGTCTCGAGAAGGATCTCGATTCTTTCAAGGGGCTCCCTGACTATAGCTTCTCCGACCATTACTATGCCGACATTCAGCCCGGCATCTATATCCGTATGGGCCGAAACGTCGATTTCCGGGTCTCCCTCGGTTATGGATATACGCATCCCATCCACAACTACGAGCAGAAGTATATCGATGCTATGTCCGAAGAGCAGCGTGAGAAATTCGGGAAAGACTACTACTTCGCCCAACCCGAACACATTGTCACACTCAAATTAGGCTTCAACTTCCGTGGTAAACCTACCACGCCTTCTCGAAACTTCAAACTCGAAGACGAAATCGAAGAACTCGAAGTAAAAGCCCGCATAGAGCACGAGGTCGCCGAGCGTGCTCAAGCTCGTGCCGACCATGCAACCGAGCGTTTGGCAAAGAATGACGAACAGTTTGATCGTCAAGTCGAAAAGACACGTCAGCGTGAGTCCGACATGGTTCTCTATTATGTCATTCCTGATGCCAACAATGTTCCCACCATCGATGCTGACCTCCAGCTTCTTGCCGAGTGGGCTAGGTCACACAAGAAAGGTCGCATCGTCCTCAAGGCCTATGTCGCTAATGGCCGTGCTGCTTTGTCTTACGCTTCCGATGCCCGTAAGCGCCTCAAACATGTCAAGGATGTCCTTGTCAACACCTACCAAATCAAGTCCCGAATCATCAAGACCGACCTTTACGTAGTTTCCGACAAGACAGCACGCGAAAACGACATCTCCCGTCGCGTCGACATCTACAAGCGTCTCCGAAAATAATACTGTGTTCTCATGGCAGCCAGGGTTGGCTGCCCATTACCCTTAATACCCATCCCCATGAAACCCCTCAAGTCCCTCCTCCTCGCCGCCCTGACAGCCCTGACGCTCGTCTCTTGCGGCACCGCATCGAAAGTCCCCGTCACTGGCCGTGTCCACCGCCTCTCAGTCTCTGATGAACAGGTGCTCAGCCTCAGTAACTCTCAGTACAAGGAGTACATGGCTTCCGCCAAAAAATCTACCGATGCCAACGCTACTGCCCTTGTCAAGCGTGTCGGCCAGCGCCTCGCTACTGCTGTCGAAACTTACCTCCGTGAAAACGGATTCGCCAACGAACTGCAGTACTTCAACTGGGAATTCAATCTTGTGAAAGACGACGCCGTCAATGCCTTCTGCATGCCAGGTGGTAAGATTGTCGTTTACGAAGGTCTCCTGCCCGTCACACAGGACGAACCTTCGCTGGCCATCGTCCTCGGTCATGAGATTGCCCATGCTGTGGCCAAACATAGCGCTGAGCAGATATCTAAGAAGTACAACCAGAGCCAGTTCACCCAGTTGGGAGGAGCCATCCTCTCGTCTGCTGTGGGTCAGGGTGCAGCACAGGTCGCCACCGCTATGGCATCTATCGGTCTCCAATTTGCCAATGCCCACTATAGCCGTGAGAACGAGAGCGAAGCCGACCACATGGGTCTCGTCTTTGCAGCTATGGCAGGCTACGATCCCGCCGTTGCCGTCACGTTTTGGCAGCGTATGAGTGCCGCCTCTGGTGGAGGTTCCACCAGCTACCTGAGCAGTCACCCTAGCGATGCCAAACGAATCACCGACATCCAGAAGTGGCTCCCCGAGGCCCAGCAATACTACACTGCTTCCAAGGCTGCCCCTGCTGCATCTGCTCAGTCGTCTTCAAAGAAGTCCACTAAGTCCACTAAGGCCTCTACAAAAACCTCTACCAAGGCTTCTTCTAAAACCAACACCTCCAAAGCAACAACCTCCAAGAAGTTCACCTTCTAACCCCACCATAAGAGGCTGCCCTTCTCGGCCGCCTCTTTCATTACCCCGTTCTGTCTCTCTCTGCGTCAGTTGCGCCCCGCGTCATTTTCCTTCTCCCTCGATTCCCCCTCGTGTTCTGGTCGCGGCCGTCTTTGGCCGCTCCCCTCGGCGTCTCCGTCGCGGCCATCTATGGCCGCCAAATGAAAACTCTTCTCATCAATTTCCCCCAAAAAACACCAATTATCCGTGTAAAAACACATTTTTTCCCCTAAACGTGTACAACCTATTATATAATAGATTATATTTGCCATGAAAAATAAAGTTCTACTGCTTTATGCGCGAAATTATTTGCATCGGTCACATCACGCATGACCACATCGTAACACCCGACATCGACCTTCATATTCCAGGCGGTACCGCATGGTATTTCGCATGGGGTATGCATGCTCTTGCCGCTTCCGACCCCGAGCCTTGTTCTCCTTATCGCCTCATTACAGCGGTAGGAGAGGAGGACATGCCCGCTGTCGAGCAGCTTCGAAAGGCTGGCGTCCGTGTCGAAGTGCTCCCAAGTCAGGCCACCGTGTATTTCGAGAACAAGTATGGTGCCAATATGAACAATCGTCAGCAGCGTGTGCTCAGTAAGGCCGCTCCCTTTACTTGGGACCGTCTTGAACCGCTGCTCCAGGGTGTCGATCATCCTTACTTCATTCTTGGTTCACTTTTGGCCGACGATTTCCCGCTCGATGTAATCCATCGACTCCACCAGATTGGAAAGGTTGTCGTCGACGTGCAAGGTTATCTGCGCGAAGTTGTAGGCGAAGAGGTTCTTGCCACCGACTGGCCCCAGAAGCAGGAGGCTCTCCAGTATGTCGATGTCCTCAAGACCAACGAGTACGAGATGGACGTCCTTACGGGCGAAACCGATCCCGTCAAGGCTGTCCATAAGCTCGGCAAATGGGGAGTAGGAGAGGTACTCCTTACCCTCGGTGATCTCGGTTCGGTCATCTATCGACGTAAGGAGGACAGTACCACCCGCATCGAATCTTTCCCACCTCGCAAGCTTGTCGATGCCACCGGTTGTGGCGACACCTATACGATGGCCTACTGCTATCGTCGCACCCAAGGCGCCAGTGTCCTCGATGCCGGTCGTTTTGCTGCCGCAGTTGCCTCCCTCAAACTCGAGCGCTCCGGCCCCTTCAACGGCACCGTTCCCCAGGTCCAGGCCCTCCTGTCCAGGTAGCCGCTCCGCAGTGTCCTCGTCGCGGTCGTCTTTGTCCGCTCTTCGTCCCCGTCTATGTCGCGGTCGTCTTTGTCCGCTCTTCATCCCCGTCTATGTCGCGGCCATGTTTGGCCGCCCCCTATAAAATTCCTTTAACCAAAATAAAAACAGTGTTCTAAAACCAATTAAAAACAATGAAAATCGAAAAAATCCACGCACGTGAGATTCTTGATTCACGTGGCAATCCAACCGTTGAGGTTGACGTAGTGCTTGAAAATGGTGTATTGGGTCGCGCAGCTGTTCCTTCTGGAGCATCTACTGGCGAGAACGAGGCTCTCGAGCTTCGCGACGGCGACAAGGGCCGTTATCTCGGCAAGGGTACCACCAAGGCTGTTGCCAACGTCAACGACATCATCGCTCCTGCTCTCAAGGGCTGCTGCGTATTCCAGCAGCGCGCTATCGACGAGAAGATGCTCGCCCTCGACGGCACTCCAACCAAGTCTAACCTCGGTGCCAATGCCATCCTCGGCGTTTCCCTCGCTGTGGCTCAGGCTGCTGCCAAGGCTCTCGGCATGCCTCTCTATCGTTACATCGGTGGCTGCAATGCCTATACTCTCCCCGTGCCAATGATGAACATCATCAATGGTGGCGCTCACTCCGATGCTCCTATCCCTTTCCAGGAGTTCATGATCCGTCCTGTAGGTGCTCCTACTCTCAAGGAGGCTGTACGTTGGGGTGCTGAGGTCTTCCATAACCTCGCTAAGCTCCTCAAGAAGCGTGGTCTCTCCACCGCTGTAGGTGACGAAGGTGGCTTCGCTCCTGCTCTCGACGGTATCGAGGACGCTCTCCAGATCATCGTCGACGCCATCAAGGCTGCCGGTTATGAGCCAGGCAAGGACGTTAAGATTGCTATGGACTGCGCAGCTTCTGAGTTCGCTGTTATCGAGGATGGCAAGTATTTCTACGACTACAAGCAGCTTAAGAACGGCAAGCAGAAGGATCCTAACGGCAAGAAGCTCTCCGCTGAGGAGCAGATCGACTTCCTCGAGCACCTCATCGACACCTATCCAATCGACTCTATCGAGGATGGCCTCGACGAGAACGACTGGGATAACTGGGTGAAGCTCACCGAGCGCGTAGGTGGCAAGTGCCAGCTCGTAGGCGACGACCTCTTCGTAACCAACGTGAAGTTCCTCCAGAAGGGTATCGCTATGGGTGCAGCCAACTCTATCCTTATCAAGGTTAACCAGATCGGTTCGCTCTCCGAGACTCTCGACGCTATCGAGATGGCTCATCGTCACGGTTACACCACCGTTACCTCTCACCGCTCTGGCGAGACCGAGGACACCACCATCGCCGACATCGCCGTTGCTACCAACTCTGGCCAGATCAAGACCGGTTCGCTCTCTCGTACCGACCGTATGGCCAAGTACAACCAGCTCATCCGCATCGAGGAGGAGCTCGGCGCTGTTGCTAAGTACGGTTACAAGCGCATCAAGTAATCCCTCTCCTCATCAAAGTCGGAGGCCAAGCGGTCCTTAG
>JAZQBS010000099.1:0-6932 GCA_045545875.1 Bacteroidales bacterium | reverse complement strand
CTATGCCAACTCCTTGGCTCACAGAACGACATGGCTACGATCCGACTTCCACCTCGCGGTACTTGCAGTTGCCGTTGTGGCCGGTGTAGTAGATGTAGTAGGTGCCGTCCTTCCAGAAGCAGCAGCCGGTGCCGAGGGCGGCATCCTGTGCGTAGTCGTTCGAGCCGAAGGGGATGATCTCGCCGAGCGATTCGTACGAGGCGCCATCGGTGGTGGAAACTGCCCAGATGGGGTGGAAGCGATGGCTCATGTTATTGTCGAACTCCTGCAGGTAGAGCACCTTGAAGTCGCCTGCCTTTGCGTCGAAGAAAGGCATGGGGTCGCCAACGCGTCCGATGGCTGGCTTATAGTAGGTGTTGAAGCCTGCGTCGTCGGTGGGAGCGAAGAAGGTAGTGCTGCCCTCCCAATCCCTTGCAGGATCGCCATCGAACTTTTCGTCACTGCAAGCCGTCAGCATCAATGCTGAAAGAATAACTGCGAATGATGAATATATCATTGTTTTCATAATTTATTCGTTTTTACTTGGTTAAATAATCAAAAGCATTGAGCATGATCTTACCCATATTGTCGTGGTAGTTGGACGTATATGGTGTTGGCGAGTTCCAGTCGAAGAGACCCGAACCGAAGCAGATGATGCCGCCCTTGCCAAATTCGCCGCTGGCACCCTTGAGTTCCCAAGAGGAGACGCTGTTGTCGCCACCGAGGGCGCGACCACCGGTCTTTGCCTCTACGGCATCCTTGCCGCCACCATAGGTATCCCAGAAGCCATACTGCGAGGTAGTGTTGCAGATGGTGTAGTCCTTATCGAGCGTGTAAACGGCATTCTCAGGAGCACCTGGATAGGTCTTGAGGCCATTCCACAATGGATGCGAGATGTCGTAGGCATAGAAGTGCCAGGGATCGTCACCCATGAGGTCGGAGCCTTCGCCGCCACCGCCGCCCCAAACGTTGTTTGGATAAGCGTCCTCAGGCATTGCACCAAGAGCGATAGCATAGTTGACAGCCGAACGACCCAGTACGAATGCGCCGCCATTCTGCCTGAATTCCTTCATGCGTGCAAGTGCAGTCATGGCACCTGTCTCAGCCTCGGCAAAGCCGTTGTAGTTGCCATAGGAGGAGCAATGACGATGGAAGAAGATGAGCTTGCACTTGTTGAGCGAAATGTTGCCGCTTGCCACGTCGCTCCACGAAGCGTAAGCTGCGCTGGCGATGTTGCCGGTGAGCCACTTGGCTGCTGCCTTCTCCTCGTCGTTGAGGAGCTCGATGTTCTCGGCTTCGCCTACGAAGAGAGCAACGGGTTCGTCGATGAGTGTTACATAGACGGTATAGACGTTGGTGGCAGTGTTGTCGTTGAGCGTGAGCTGGAAGGGCTCGGTGAAGTTACCCTTTGTTCCGCTGGCTGGCGAGCAGGTAGCATCCTCGCTGCACTCCACTTCGAAGGTGGCGTTGGTGAGGTCGATGCCGCTGTTGGCCATGACACTTACGGTGACAGTCTTGTCCTGCTGGTTGATGGCACCCTTCACGCCTTCGAGGATGAAGAGGGTGAGGAGGGCTTCGTCGTTGCGAACAGCAATCTGATAATCCATCACGAGGTCGCCATTCATGATGTGCAGCGAACGGTCGCCGTCGAAGTTGAGGTGGTCACCCACCTTGAGGTTGGATTGTGCACCTTCGGAAATGCGAAGTGCGGTGATCTCCATATCGCTCTTGCGGTCGAAGGACTCGGGCACCTTTACCTTGACAAGGCGCTTCTCTGTATTGATGATGCCTTCATACTGACCATTGAGCTGGAACTGCTCAACGAGGCACGAACCGCTGACGTCGATACTGCCCGTGTTGTCCTCGGAACAGGAGACGAATCCAAGGGCAAGGAATGTGCAGAGGCAGATGATATAATGTTGGATTTTCATATATTTCGTTATTTTTGGAGTAAAAGGGGAGTGAAAAGGGAGTAAAAGGGGAGTAAAAGAGACGTTACCTTTTGGGGTAGAGTTTGGGCAAACAAACAATTGTTAATTGTTAATTATTAATTGTTAATTTGACTTTTTCTACCACTGACCGCAGTTCTGCGTATAGTGTCCGTTGGAGGCAGCCATCTGCTCCCAAGGTACAGGAAGGTACTCGTTCTTGTTGGCCGTGAATTGTGAACCTGCGAGGAAGATCATCTTCTGGCTTTCCTCCGAGTAGTAGCGATTGAGCACGGTGGCAGCGTCACCCCAGCGTACGAGGTCGAAGAAACGCTCGCTCTCCATGGCCAATTCGAGACGACGCTCGGTCTTCACGATTTCCATAGCCTCCTCCTTCGAATAGGAACCATTGTACATGCCTACTGCATAGTGTACACCGTACTTGTTGGGGTAGTTGGAGACGATGCTGGCGTTGGCCATATCGGCAGCACGCTTGCGCACCTGGTTGACGAGGGTGATGGCCTCGGCTGTTTGACCGAGCTGTGCAAGGGCTTCGGCACGCATCAGGAGCACGTCGGCATAGCGGAAGACGATGCGGTTCATCGAACTTGCCCACTGTGAGTCGCAGAGGTAGAGATAGATGTCGGTGAGTGCAGGATCGACATTCTGCTTCAGCGAAACGAAGTAACCGAATGTGCCACCCGAGCGGCTCCAGGCATTCGACTCGGACATCATGAAGTTCGTATTATACATATAAGGAGTGCCGGGAACGCCCACGGTGACGAAGAGACGTGGATCGACGGTTTGAGCGGAACCAACCTTGTAGTCATCGGTTGTAGCACTGCTGGCCATTGGAAGACCATTGCTGTTGGTGCGATAGGCATTCACGAGGTTGATGGATGGCTTGTAGAAGTCGCAACCCGAGTCGTGAACCTTAGGAATACAGGGCACGATCAGACGGTTGGAGAAATTGAGGTTGCCATAGACGGTACCGTCGTTGCGCGAATACTGGATGGCCCAGATGCTCTCCTTGCCGTTCTCGTACTGCTCTTCGGGACGGAAGTTGTTGTGGAGGTCGGGTTCGAGACCATAGCCGTTGTAGAGCGAAGCAGCGGTGTATTCAACCACCTTCTGCAGGTCTTCGGAGCTTACGGAAGTCACCTGGTTGGTGTTGGCATCATCCTGATGATAAGCCTTGTAGAGATAAACCTTTGCGAGGAAAGCGGCACAGGCAGCCTTGGTGGGGCGACCCTTTTCGCTTTGCACAGCGGGGAGCACGGCGTAGGCATCCTGGAGGTCGTTGATGATCTGCTGCCAGCCTTCGTCGTTGGTATATTCGGTGTTCGAAAGAGCGTTATAATCGGCTTCCTGCATGTTGGGCTTGTTCACGAAAGGAATCTTCTTGAAGAGACGCTTCAACTGGAAGTGACCATAGGCGCGGAGGAACTTCATCTCAGCAGTACGCTCCTGGATGATGGGGCTCTCCTGATCGGCACTTGCAAGGATGTCGAGCGAAAGGCTGACACGCGAAAGATAGTTGTAGAACTTGTTCCAGATGGAGCTGAATGGCCAGTCGGTGGTCATCACACCTGTGCTCTTCTCCAAGCGGTGGAAAGGTTCGCCATCGGAGAAATCCGAACCGCCTACATAGGCGTCGTCCGAACGGGTGTCGTAGTTCCAGAGCGAGAAGGAAGCATTCATATCCTCGATGGTAACGAGGCCTGCATAAGCCGAAATGAGCACATTGTCGACATACTCAGGATTCTTTACCTCGTCCTGAGTCAACGTGGCTTGTGGCACCTGTTCCTCCAGGAAGTCGGAACAGCTCGTCATACCAAAGATTATGCTGATTACGCTAATAAGTTTATATGTCGTTTTCATAATCGTGATATCGTTTATTTAGAATGAAACATTGAGGCCAAATGTTAGGTTGAGAGGAATAGGATAGTTGAATCCAGGATTCTCGGGGTCAGCACCGGTGAACTTGCTGCTCTTGATGGTGAGCAGGTTCTGGGCAGATGCATAGAAACGGATGCGATCGACATGCAGTTTCTCGTTGACGCTCTGTGGGAGGTTGTAGCCAATCTGCACGGTGCGGAGCTTCACGTAGCTGCCGTCCTCGATGAAGTAGGACGATACACGACCTTCGTTGTTGGTGTCGGAAGTGGTGAGTGCCGGGATGTCGCTGTTGGGGTTGGCTGGTGTCCAGGCATCGAGCGCACGCACACCCTTGTTGAGATAAGGTACGTTGATGGCTGAGTTTGCCCAGAAGTCGGTTTGCGACTTGTAGCCACGGCAATCGACATCGACGCCCTGAACGCCCTGCCAGAACATGGTCATATCCCAGTTCTTGTACTGCAGGTAGATGTTCAAGCCCCAGGTGAATGCTGGTGTCGGGTCGTAGATCCAATCCTGGTCCTCTTCGGTGATGCGGCCATCGCCATTCAGATCCTTGTAGCGGATGCGGCCGAGGCCTGCGCCTTCCTGTGTAGCGTGGTTGTAGATCTCCTCCTGGCTCTTGAAGATGCCATCGTAGATGTAACCAACCTGTGAGAACATCGGGTGTCCGACAACGCTCTTCACGCCATTGCCACCGTACTTGCCATTGGCTGCAACCGTCTCAGGAAGCTTGGTGATTTCGTTGATGTACTGGCTGACGTTGCCGTTGATGTCCCAAGAGAAGCCGTTCTTCAGGTTGTGACGATAGCCAAGACTGAATTCCCAACCGTTGTTCTTCATTTCGCCGGCGTTGATCCACTGTCCTGAGCCTTCGCCCATGGCTGCAATGCCTTCCATGAAGAGGAGGATGTCGGTGGTCTTCTTGTTGAACCAGTCGAAGCTGCCGTAGATCTCGTTGTGGAACATAGCGTAGTCGATACCGACGTTGTGCTGTGTGGTGGTCTCCCACTTGATTTCGTCGTTGCCGCGCTGGTTGCGAACATAACCATTGGCGAGGTCATATCCACCGTTGATGCCCGAGATGTCGTAGCTGGTACCTGCCTGGCCACTGCCCCAAAGACCTGTCGAAACGACCGACTTGTAGAGGGTGTAGCGTGCGGTGTTGGAGATTTCCTGGTTACCTGTCTGTCCCCAGGAGTAACGGATCTTCAAGTTGTCAAGCCATCCGCGGGTTGATTCCATGAACTTCTCCTCGGAGATACGCCAACCTGCCGAAACGGATGGGAAGATACCGTACTGGTTTTGGGAACCGAAGCGGCTCGAACCATCTCGACGAATGGTGAACGATGCGAGATATTTTTCATTATATGTATAGTTGACTTTGCCGAAGTAGGAAACAAGGCTGAAACCTTCGCCAAAACCTTCGGCCAACTGACGACCTGCACCAGCCGATGGCCACATGTAGTCGGTGTTCAGAATGGCGAGCTCGTAGCGTTTGGCGCTGCTCATCTTGTAATCCTGGCGGTTGACCTCGGTACCGATCATGGCGTCGGCACGGTGACGACCGATTTCGAGATTATAGGTAGCGATGGCGTTCCATGTCCAGCGCATAGTGTGCTCCTGCTTCGATTCAACAGCCGAGTCGGTGCGCATCACCTTACCATTGGCAATAGGATAGGTGAAGAAGCGCTGCTCCTTCTGGGTGTAATCCATACCCAAGGTGGTGCGGATGGTGAAGTTCTTGAAAGGAGTGATGCTGGCATGAGCGTCGCCGAACATACGCCACTGGGTGTAGACGTTGTCCTTCGTGTTGTCAATCATGCTGAGTGGGTTCTCACGCTCGGAATAAGCGCCGAGGGCCTGTGCATACTTGCCGTTTTCGGCATAGATGGGGAAGTTGGGGTTGAACTCAAGTGCGTGTTCGAGCACGCCGCCAGGAGCATCGACACCCTTTGTGCGGTTGATCGAAAAGTTTTCGCCAATCACAACCTTGCCGTCGTAGAGCTTGAAGTCGTTGTTGGCACGACCGGAGAAGCGGTTGAAGTAGCTGTCCTTGATGGTGCCCTGGTTGTCGTAGTAACCCATCGAGAAGAACGAGCTGCCCTTGTCGGAGCCGTTGCTGACCGATACATTATAATTCTGTACGACACCCGTGCGTGTGATTTCGTCGAACCAGTCGGTATCACCGGCACGTACACTGGCGTTCTCGTCGAGGAACATGTTCATGGTCATGTTGTTCAGTACGGGGTAGCCCATCTTGTCGTAGCCCCAATCGAAGTTGTAGCCAAGGTTGTTGTTGCTTGGGTTGAGACCGTCGTTCACACTTGCCTGCCAATAGGCACGACCCCATTCGCTGGCGTTCATGGTTTCGATCTTGTTGGTGTAGAATGAAGTGGCCAACGATCCGTCGAAGTTAACCTTCACCTTGCCGTCCTTGCCTTTCTTGGTGGTGATGATGATGACACCATTGGCAGCGCGGCTACCGTAGATAGAGGCCGAAGCGGCATCCTTCAATACCTGGATGCTCTCGATATCGTTGCCGTTCAATTCGTGCATACCAGCCTTGGTGGGCACACCGTCGATGATGTAGAGTGGGTCGTTGTCGTTAAGGGTACCGACACCACGAATTCGAACCGTAGCAGCGCCCGAAGGATTACCGTCGGCTGAGATGTTCATGCCTGGTACTCGTCCCTGCAAGGCCTTCATCGGGTTGTTTTCGTTCTGCTTCGACATTTCATCGACACTGACCATCGAGATGGCACCCGTCAAGTCAGCCTTACGCTGTACGGTATAACCAGTAACCACAAGTTCTTCGAGCATTTCGGCATCTTCGGAAAGGGTAACAGTCATTCCGTTTTGAGCAGGCACTTCGATTGTCTTGTATCCCACATAAGAGATAACCAGCGTCTTGCCGGCGTCAACCTTCAAAGAGAAATTTCCGTCGAAATCGGTAATCGTACCGTTCGTCGTACCTTTCTCCAATACCGTGGCACCAATGACTGTTTCTCCCAAGTCATCGAGGACGGTGCCCTTGATTTCACTCTGCGCGTACATTACTGTACTTGTCAGAAGAATCAACGAACTGAGAAAAAGTTTCTTTAGTTTTTCCATTGTTGATTGTGTATT
>JAZQBS010000098.1:0-2330 GCA_045545875.1 Bacteroidales bacterium | reverse complement strand
CATAGTCGCGTTGTCGGCACGGTGGAGGGCGATGGCTTTGTGGTCGAAAAGATTATCTTCGAAAGTCATCCTCATCACTATGTCACCGAAGTCGGAGGCCAAGCGGTCTTAGGAAGACAAAGGGCTATGACAACTCCTTGGCTCACAGAACGACATGGCTACGATCCGACTTCATAGTCGCGTTGTCGGCACGGTGGAGGGCGATGGCTTTGTGGTCGAAAAGATTATCTTCGAAAGTCATCCTCATCACTATGTCACCGCACACCTTTATCTGCCCGTCGGCAGCAAGGCGAAGAAGTTCCCGGCCTGTGTCGAGATGTGTGGCCATGGACTGCAAGGCAAGGGCAATGGTTCGGGCACAGCCGTCCAGATGGCACGCAATGGCATCGCTGTGTTCGTGGTCGATCCCATCGGACAGGGTGAAATGCAGCAACTCATCGATGGGACGGGGCGTAACCTGACGCGTGGCGTGACTACCGAGCACACGCTGCTAGCTCCCGCCTACAACCTGTTGGGCACGAGTCTGGAGGCACAGATCTTCTGGGACAACAGTTGCGCCGTGGATTACCTTTGCACACGAAAGGACATCGATGCGAAACACATCGGGTGTTATGGTTTCTCGGGTGGAGGCACCGAGGCTTCGTATCTGCTTGCCCTCGACGACCGCATCCAGGCGGCGAGCGTAGGCCTTTTCTTCAGCGACCGCACCCGTACCTTGGAACTGCAAGGGCCCAGTGACGGCTGCCAGTGGATTCCTGGCGAAGGTGCCTTGGGCATCAACCATGCCGACATGGCATTGTGCATGGCGCCGCGTCCTTTCCAGGTGCTTGATGGGCTTTTTGATTTCGTCGATCATTATGGTGCCCTCAAAGGCATGAAGGAAGTGCAACGGGCCTACGACGTGCTTGGTGCATCGGAACGTGTGGAGCAATATTATGCCGCCGATGGCCATGCCTGTCCGCCCGATGCGATGGAGCATCTGGTAGGATGGATGAAGCGCTGGTTGTGCGGCGACGCTACTTTGCCGCATATCGACGAGGTGAGTTTCCGAGGCAAGGACATGCTTTGCACCAGTGCCGGTCAGGTCAACCTGGAGTTTGCCGACGCTGAAAGCACGATTCAGTACGCTATGCGTCGATATGACGAACTGGCCAAACAGCGAGAAACCTTTTGTGCCCAGCCGATAGAAGAAATCAGAAAGCAGATGTGCAGCCTATTAGGTTTGGACGAATGTGTGCTTGGACAAGAGCCGTTGCCAGCCACATTGCCAGGCTCTGCTTTGGCAAAGAGCGTGGTGCCGTCGGGCAGAACCTATGGCCGCGACTTCGAGGAATATCGTTTCCAGTTGAATCGCGAGGGTGAGATGCCTGTGGCTGTGGTAGTGCGTATTCCCAATTGTGCTACGGACGAGTCGCCCATCGAACTGCATTTGCACGAGCGAGGCAAGGCATGGTATATGGGCGATATGGAGAAGCTCGACATGACCACGAACGGCAATATCATTGTTGCTGCCGATGTGCGCGGTGTAGGCGAGATGGAGGATCCCTACATTTATAATCTCACCAAGTACTGGAACCGGGAGTGGCGCTGTGCCGTGGTGGCCTTGCACGAAGGACGTCCGCTGTTGGGGCAGCGCGTGATGGATGTGCTGACGTTGATGGATTTTTGTTCCAACAACCCGTTGCTCAGTGGAAGGCCGCTCCATGTGGTGGGCGACGGGCTTTTTGGACCCGTGCTGATGCATGCCGCTGTCCTCGACTCGCGCATCCAGAAAGTTTCCTTGACACGCACACTCAAAAGCTGGAAGGAGTATCTGTCGAATCCTTTGCAGCGTGATATGCAGAGCAACGTCATACAAGGTGTGCTCCAATACTATGACCTTCCTGACCTCGTCCGGCTCGCCGAAGGTAGGGTGAGGGTGGTCGATTGAGACAAAATAAGTCCGCGGCCGAAAAGGCTGCGGACTATTTTTTTCGTAATTTCGTAATACCGGGATTTCGTAATTACGGTATTACGTTATTCCGGTATCCCGTGAAAACGGGATGGCTTTACTTCAAGAACGTGGAGCGCATGGGGGTGAAGGTGTCGATGAGGATGCCGTCCTTGAGGCACTTGCAGCCGTGAACAACATTCGGAACCTTCATCAGCACATCACCGGCCTTCACAATCTTGGTCTCGTCGCCGATGGTGAACTCGAATTCACCACTCTCGACGTAGGTAATCTGAACATGTGGGTGGCTGTGGAGCTTGCCTTCAGAACCCTTCTTGAACTTTACCTTCACCATCATGAGGTTGTCGTTGTAGCCCATCACCTTGCGATAGACTTCACC
>JAZQBS010000097.1:0-27416 GCA_045545875.1 Bacteroidales bacterium | reverse complement strand
TATGACAACTCCTTGGCTCACATAACGACATGGCTACGATCCGACTTCAAAATGAAATAGTACGTCTATGAATACAGATGCTCTATTTCAATGAAAAATTGCGGGTTTATGAGTTCGGACGCGCTATTTCTTCGTTCTTGGGGTATAACGCAAGGTCTTGAAGCTCACTCCGAATCTTGATGCTGTTCTTTTCAGGCTTTTGTAGGAATCCCAACCATAGCGTTTGGCTATTGTTTCGAGACTCTGGATGCTGATTTCATACTCCTGGGCCCTTTTATACTCGTCGGTAGGCTGAAAGCCATTGGGGCCTTCTTTCTTTTGGGTTTTGACGTATCCCTTGTACTCCTGGTATTTGGCCAGCTTTTCATCCCACTTCTCCTTCGCCTGCAATACACGCCAATGCAGGACGATGTCGTTCAGCCTCATCCCCGTCAGCAACTGTACGGCAAACCACAGTGCTCGCTGGTCAACGTCAAGCAGCAGGGCAATGTCCTCCGATTTGTGTGTTTTCGTCGTACGAATGGCATCGATGACTTCATCAATGATGATTTCTCCTGTTGGTTCCCCTTTTCTATTGTAGAGTTCTTCCACACTTGTAAATCGTTTCAGCTTATTCATAATTGCTATGTAATGATCTGATATTATTTGCTTTTATGTAGTTTTTTAATAGTCATTCGCGTCAGCTTCTATGACTTTTCCCTCGCTGGTATGCAGCTTGAAGCGGATGTGTTTGTCCTTGGGCCAAGCTGGGAAGAGGATGGGTTCGCCCGTGGAGGGGTCTTCTTGAAGGAGCATCTCTTCGAGGCCGATGAGGGCGGAACCTCCCCAGTTGTGGTCGGGACTCCAGTCGAAGCCGGGACCCCAGAATGCGGGGAAGCGATAGGGGCCATCCTGGAGCTTCTCCATGGTGAGACGATAGGCATCATCGGTCTGCCCGAGACATGCTGCCCAGATGTTGTCCTGCTTCCAACCTTTCGACGAACGATGAGCGATGGCCACCGAGTCGCACTGGTAGGTATTCAAGGCTTTTTCATTGGCAACGTATTTGCCTGCTTCGTCTTTCTCCAATCCGTAGATGCGCCAGGGCCAAACGGGATAGAGCTGCGGCGTCTCGACGTTGTTGATGCGTTCGTAAGCGATGGCAGGGGCAATGCACTCCTTGCCTTGTTGCAGCCGTGTCGGGATGGGTGGAATGCGTGTGGCGAGAGTCTTGATGTAGGCGAGATTTGTGGTGTCACCCGACGCTTCCATATATCGAATGAAATCCTGCGATACTCGTTGCAGAGCGGCGATGGTGCTCGCCGAATTGTACGTCATCTTGTAGGTCTCGCATCCCGAGCTGGGAAAGAGGATAAGGTGCCCATTGGCATCGAGTCCTCGGCGACCACGTTGGAGAGCTAGCTGCTGATAGTGCTCGTCGAAGAAGCGGAGGCAGGAGAGGATGAGGGGCTGGTACTTTTCCAGAGGGAAGGAGGCTTCGTAACGCCTTGCCTCCAGCGCCATCTCGCAGAACTCCAGCGAGGTGTCCCATTCGTATTCGAGCCAGGCATTGTATTCGAGCCCGGGGTCGAAATCGGCGGGGCGCTTCTGTCCGTATTCGGCGGTGTTGGGCAAGCCGAAGTTTTCCATCTGCTCGGTGAAGCAGGCTCCATCGTGTCCCCAATAGGCGCGGGTGCGTATTTCGGCATTGTGCAGCAAGCGAAGGTAGAAGTCGAGCTGCGTTTGCAACAGGTCGTAGTCGCCGCTTTTCAACATGCCCCAATAGACGAGACGCTGGTTTTGTGCCGTGAAGGTGCCGCCGCCCCATTTGCGGAAGTCGGGCGTGGGGTGGAACTTGCCAGCCAGATAGTTCGCCGTATTGGCGCTATCGACTTCGAGCGGGTCGAATGCAAAGAGTCCTCCGTTGAACTTGGTGGGGTATTCGCCTCCATAGTTGCAGCCCAGCATATAGCGGAAAAGCGTCACGTTGCGCAAGGCGGCAGCAAGTTCGTCATCGCTGCCATCGGTCTCGAAGAAACTGCGGTTCATGTACTCTTTCCACCAGTTTTGGCAGGACAAGCGATCCTTCTTCAGATTGACGGCACGTTGTGTTGTGGCAATCGTTTGATACCACTCGCTGAGCGACGACTGCTGCGTGCAGAGTGTGATCTGGAAATGATGATGACGCGCGGTCTTGTTTGCTGAACCGTAATGCCACCGATGGTAGGGTCGGTCGTATTCATCCTGGGCATCGTCTTCACCCAGGAACTGTCCTCCTGTCAGCACACCACCGAAGATGCGGTCCTTGAGGGGGTTAAAGAGGCTGTCTTTCCATGCATCGAGTTGCTGGTCTCGGACGGTGTAGTCGAACACTGTCTCGTCCTGGTTTTGATGGAAGAAGGTGAGTCGGGTGGAGGTGGGGTTGATGCTGTCGCGGCGTGTGACGCAACGATTGGGGTCGGCCTGCTTGGGAGCCAGCCATTTCCAACTGGACTGCTGGCCTTCGGCCTGTGTGAACGGCTGGTCTTGGGTTCGCCAACTATGATAACTCAGAGTAGGAAGGGTCTTTTGCCTGGCATCCACTTCAACGTGTACCACGGGCTTGAAGACATCGCACCAGATGGTGACCGTCACACCGCCCTGAGAGAGCGTCATTTCTCCCGTTTCGAGATGGAGCGTCTGCGCGAAACCGCCCTCTTCCCAGTTGGGGAATGGGTTCAGTTCGAAACGTCCCAATTTCAGCATCGTGTTGTTCTCGTCGAAAGTGCCTGATTGGGAAACGTAGAAACGGATGGTTCCCTGGGAGTCGCACCAAACGTTGAGCCCCACGCCGCCGCCACCTACTGGCATCGAACCAGCTGAGTTGACCGAGGGCGTGCTCCAAGTGTAGGATGTCGTCCTGTGTGTATTGTCCAACTTTCCTGCAAGGGCAGGGAGAGTGAACAATGTAAGAAATGTGAATAATGTGAGGAAGGAACAGCGTTTGAAGCGAATCATATTAGAGGAGATGGTATATGGATGAATTGTTGCTACTGCCAGGAGAAGAGGAGATGCAACTTGTAGGGCAGACTTCGGTCGAGGGCAAACTCCTGCAAGACGCCTGGACCACAAGAACCATTGCCGATGCCGAGGATGGCACAGTCGAGATTGAGGATGATTTGTCCAGAGGTTTCGAGTTGATAGTCGTTGCGTTTTGTGCCAAGTTCCTCGGGCGTGTAATGAAGCGCCTGGAAAGTGAATCCAGGAGTGCCGTTCTCGCTCCAAGGTGTGCGGAAGTGCTGGCGTTGCGATTCTTCGACGGGGAGGGCCGTGATGCGCAGGCCGTGCCCCTTGGCGTCGAGGAGGGAGAGCAGCGTGGTGCCCATATGGTTGCCTCCATCCTGTGGCTTTGGATAATGGGTGTATTGTTCGCTGACGGTACCCTTCCACAGTCCGTATTGCGTTTCGACGAGTCGGTCGGGATAGGTCTCATCGGGGCCGAGGCCATACCAGACAAGGTTCTCGAGTTGCCGGGGCAAAGCAAGTTGTATGCCGAGACGTGCAAGGTCGGGCAGTTCGCCTTCTGGACGATAGGTCTGGGTGAGTTCGATGCTGCCATCGGCATTCGTTTTCCATTCGGAAGTGACGAGGATGCTTCCCTTGGCATACTGATAGCGCTCGACATTTTCAGAAACTTTTGTGCGTGTCGGTTTGTCGAGTACGTGCTTGGTCCATTCCTTGGCTATCCAGTTGCCGAACATCTTGTCGTTGTCGAGCGGGGCACGCCAAACCTGCAACTTTGCGTTGTCCTTGATGAGGTGGAGGAGCGAATCGGTGCTTAGACGGTGCGAAGGTTTGAGCTTTTGGGCCATCATCTCTGGACGCTCATAGACGGGAATCTGCGTGCTATAGATTTTGTAGCCTGCTTCGGCCCATGGGGTGGCATTGCGGAGACGGACGCTGAGGTTCAGACGGACGTCGTTGGAAAATGTTTTCTTGGCATCCGTGTTTGTGAAGAACGGGACGGGAAGCGCCACGGTGTCGCCAGGCTCGATGCTTTCGAGAAGATTTACCACGCGAGGCGTGCCGAAGGGCTTGCCATCCTTGACATATTGATAGGTGATGTAGTAGTTGTCGAGCGTGGTGTGGTGATTGAGGTTGACAATGGAGAGGGTGGGAAGTGATGGCTTCAATATCTTTTCGGGGGTTCTTTCTTTCGAAGGACCGGTAATAATCCTGACGGGAGCATAGACCTGCTTGACTGTGCGGTATTTGGCTGTGACGCTTCGGTCGCTGCGGACGACACCATTCATGCAGAAGGCGTTGAGGTTGGGTTTGTCGCCAAAGTCGCCGCCGTAGAGGACGGCATCCTGCGGGATGTCGGGTTGATTGCGTGTCGGGTAGAGCCCCTGATCCACCCAGTCCCAGATAAAGCCGCCCAGCATACGCGGATGGCTGTATATTTCCTCCCAATAGCGGTCGAGATTGCCGATGGCATTGCCCATGGCGTGGGCATATTCGGAGGTAAGGACAGGACGATCGTCCACGATGTCATCGAGGATGCCGCCTCGGAAGTGATCGGTACGTTGAGCCAGGCTGAGGAGACGTGTCCAGCGAGCATTCTCGGCACGTTCCTGGTCGGCATTTTCGTCCATGCCTGGATTGAGGTAGGCATCCTGCGTGCGTGGATAGAAACGGGAAATCATATCGACGGTGGCAGGATCGGGAGCATATTCAGGCTCGGAAGTGGGCTGTTGACCAGGCAGGGGATAGCCTTGTGCTCCTTCACTATGCACGGGGCGTGTCGGGTCGAAGTCGTGGAGCCATGCCGAAATGGCAGCGAAGTTGGGACCATAGCCACTTTCGTTGCCCATGCTCCAGATGATGACGGAGGGATGGTTCTTGTCGCGTTCGGCCATACGGACAGCACGGTCGAGGAAGGCGGCATGCCACTCGGGAGTGGAAGCCAGCGTGCCGCGGAGACCATGTGTCTCGATGCCGGCTTCGTCCATGATGTAGAGTCCCAGGCTGTCGCAAAGCTCATACCAGCGGGGGCAATTGGGATAATGGCTGGTGCGCACGGCATTGACGCCTGCTCGCTTCATAAGGATGATATCTTCGAGCATGCGTTCCTCGGTCATCACACGGCCCAATTTGGGATCATGCTCATGACGATTCACGCCGCGCAGACGTATGGGACGTCCATTGACAAGGAAACGTCCATGACGAATCTCTATGCTTCGGAATCCAACCTTTTGTTGCAACTGCTGGCGGACATTTCCCAGGCTGTCTTCTAAGGCTAAGGTGAGGGTGTAGAGATAGGGGGTCTCAGCAGTCCATTCCTTCACATCTTCCACGATGGTCTGCATGCGTCCGAATTTGCGCGGTCCACGCTGCGGGAACCATTCGTTCATCAGTCCTGCCTTGTGTTGAAGGTCGAGCACTTCGGAGGCATCACATTGAAGGGACGTTATTTTGCTGCCCTCGTCATCACTGAGGGTTGCTTTCAATAGGCAGCCTTTGACGCTGGCCAGTCCATCATCAATGCCCTTGTTGGTGCCGTCCATGCCATCCCAAACGAGTTCGGGATCAATTTGAAGACAATAGGATACTTTGCCTTGGTAGGATGAAGCCCTGCGATCGAGGGTGCGAATGGTGACATCTGCGATGCGAAGAGCTGGGGTATGAATTAGATAGACGGAACGGTGCACACCAGCGAGACGCCAGAAGTCCTGATCCTCGAGATAAGCACCATCTGAATACTTATATACTTCGAGGGCGATGGTGTGGGTGGGGGCTGAGGGGGTCGAGAGGTTGCTCACTTCGTTGCGCGCGAGCAGAGCTCGGAGCGAGGGGTTCGAAAGGTTCGAGGGGTTTGAATGGTTCGAGAGTTGGGAAGTGATGTCGAACTCGGCTGGTTCCATGGCCCCTTGGCTATAACCCACTTTTTCACCATTGACCCATACATAGAATGCTGAGGCTACTCCCTCCATGCGCACCATAGTTCGTCCTCCATCGGTAAGCCAGGATGCAGGAACAGTAAACTCACGAAGATATTGTCCCGTTGGATTACGTTCCTCGTAGGTCGTCCATGACTTGTCGGGTTCGGTAGTCACATAGGGAGGATCGATGCGGAAAGGATAACCTGCTGAGACGTAGATGGGTGTGCCATAACCATTCACTTCCCATGTCGCAGGAACAACAAGGGGATTCCAGTCGCCTTGCTGGCACTGGAATCCCGGTTGTTCGAATCCTGCGATACGTCCCTCTGGTGTGGGACTCCAATGAAACTTCCATTCTCCGTCGAGCGAGAGATAGGAATCTCCTGGTATATGGATATAGGGAGTGAACGATGCTCGTGCTGGCAGGCGATTGATTTGCAGCACGGAGACATCTTCCCAATCATGGTGCGCTCGTTGTGCCACACTCGCAGAGAAAGCGATGATGAGGCCAATGGAAAGTATGGAACGTTTCATAGGGTATTAATTTGAGGGAGTTAACTCACGCTAACTCCAGTTGACTCCAATAATAGAAATTAGGCAAACAGATCCTTCCAATCGTAACTGCCCGGCTTGATGGTCAGATGGGTGGCGGTGGCATCAAGACACTGCATCCTTACGATGCCAGGGCCGATGACGTTGGAGATATGGAAGCGTGTCCAGCCAAGAGCCTTGATGGCTGAATGTGCTGTTGCGCCACCTTCGATGATAAGTTCCGACAGCGTGGTGGATTTGGCGATGCGTTGTGTCATGTCTCCTGTCACTTGGCGCAGAGCCAAGGCTCCCTCTCGGGTGCCTGAACTTGGATAAGGAAGTGTCAGGATGAATGAGGCGGTCTTGCCGGCCACGACCTGTGTCTGTTTGAGGCGTCCCATCCATTTGTCAGCAGCTTCCTTGGGTGTAATCTTCTGATTGGTTACATTGTCGAATACCTCACGTGGCATGGGAATGCTGGCCATGTTGTGACGGCGTACGTACGGTTGGCTGCTGAGGTCGATGCTTTGTGTGCTGCCGCAAACGATGAGTGCAGCGCCCTTTTCGTTGAGACCATGGAATGACTTGGCACGGGTTGGTTTGCGGCCCAGTTCTTCAAGAAATGCACAGAAGAGGTCGGCAGCACCAGCGAGTAGGGTGGGGATGCGATTGTTGAGAGCCATCTTCACAGTGCGGTGCACGTCCTGGGCATCTTCGGCATCGCAAATGCGCAGACGACTGCCAGGCATGACATCGATGGCAGCAGCTACATTGGCAGTAGTGGCCGGGAATTCTGGATCACGGCTGAAGTCGGTCTGATCGATGGGCAAGCCATTGACGAAGTATCGTCCACCACGGATGGTGCGTCCCATGCTTGGGTTGGCAGGCATGTACATGACTTGCTCGTAACGCGACTCCTCGATGAGGGCGCGTAATTCGAGGTGAACATGACCGCGCAAGGCAGAATCGGTCTTCTTGAACAGATGCAGAATATCATCCTGTTTTGCCATTGCCTGTGCCCGTTTCAGAGGTGTCATGGCAGCATAACGGGCTTCGGTTAGTTTGGGGAGTCCCAACTTGATGGCTTGGCAGATACGATGGGTCTCGTTCACGGCATCTTGCTCGGTCATTGATCGGGTGTCGGTAGCAACAACGATCAGGTCGCTAACTGGCAGGTTGTCAGCGACGTCAATAAGTAAAGCGGTTGATAAACCGTAGGAGTGACCTATACCTGCAATCTCAGCAGCACCTGTCAAGTCGTCAGCAATTACAATTATCATAATATCTTTTTTTTAGTTTCAAATGGAATAGCAGTGTCCGTTTAGTTATCGTTTGTTTTCAAGGCGATAGATAGCCATGCGTGTGGCGTAGTCGATGCTGCTCAGCAATGCTTCTTCGGCGGCAATGCCCTTGCCTGCCACGTCGAAGGCTGTGCCATGGTCGACCGAGACACGTATGATGGGGAGTCCAAGTGTTATGTTGACACCTTTCTGTGGCAGCATCTTGCCCGTCTCGGGGTCCCAGTTGAAGCCCAGAACCTTTAGCGGGATATGCCCCTGATCGTGATATTGTGCCACGACACCATCATATTTGCCGCATTTGGCTTTGGCAAAGATGGAGTCGGGAGGGATGGGACCTTCGACGTTGAAGCCACGCTTCTGAAGTTCCTCGACGGCAGGAATAATCTCCTGGGCTTCCTCCCAGCCAAAGAGCCCGTTCTCGGAACAGTGAGGATTAAGTCCGGCGATGCCGATATGTGGATCCTTGATGCCGAATTGGAGGCAAGCATCGTAGATAAGTTCAGTAACCTCGATGATACGCGCCTTCTTGCAAAGGTCACAGGCCTTGCGAAGGGAAACGTGTGTCGAAACGTGAATCACACGCAATGGGCCATCGGCCAAGAGCATAGCGTACTTCTTGGTGCCGGTGAAGGTGGCGTAAATCTCGGTATGGCCGTCATAGTTGTGGCCTGCCTTATGGAGGGCTTCCTTGTTAAGCGGAGCGGTGCATGTGCCATCCACCTCGTTAGCCATAGCCAGGTCAATCGCCTTCTTGACATATTGGAAGGCTGCATTGCCGCACTGTACCTGCACCTTGCCCCATTCGAAGGTATTCAGATCGATGAGACCAAGGTCGAAGACATCGGCAATGCCTGGCGTGAACTTTGCATCCTTGACGTCATGGATGGGGTTGAGTTTCAGGTCGAGGCCAAGCAAGTCGATGGCTTTCTGCATGATACTGGCGTCACCCACAATGAGTGGGCGACAAGTGCTGTAGATTTCTTGGTGCGACAGTGAGCGTGCGCAGATTTCGGGGCCGATGCCTGCGGGGTCACCCATAGTTATGGCTAAGATCGGTTTCATGAGGAAGAGAAGTTAATATAATGAATTGTAGATATCGATGGCATCCTGCAAGGTGACGGGACGGGGATTGTTGCGGAGCAGACGTTGCTGCTTCATGGCGGCCTCTGCCATCTCGGGCACAGCGCTCTGAGGAATTCCGATTTCGGCGAGCGACTGTGGAATGCCACAATCGCGCGAGAGTTGGGTCACGAATTCCACACCGCGCAGAGCGGTCTCCTCATCATTCGCTCCGGGTTCGCAACCCAGGGCGATAGCCACCTCGGCATATTTCTGGAGATTGGCAGGCATGTTAAACTTCATCACTGTGGGGAGGAGCACTGCATTCGAAAGACCATGGCTCTTGTGGAACATTCCTCCCACGGGATAGGCGAGGGCGTGGACAGCGGCAGTGTTGACGGGACCCAGTCCGAGGCCACCATACATCGAACCCATCAGCATGGCTTCGCGTGCTTCGATGTCCTTTCCGTCCTTGACAGCACGCAGCAGGTGGCTGGCAATGAGCTGGATGCCATAGCGTGCATACATATCGACAGCTGGATGGGCAAACTTGTTGGTATAGACTTCGATGCAGTGGGTCAAGGCATCCATACCGGTTTCGGCGGTGATGCGCGCTGGCATACTGATGGTCAGTGTCGGGTCAAGGTAGGCCACATCCGCAAGAAGATGGTCGGAGATGACACCTTTCTTGCCATTGTCGCTCTCATCGAGGAGGATGGCATTGGGCGACACTTCGCTACCCGTTCCCGCCGTAGTGGGCACACAGGCAAACCATACTCCACGACGCTTGACAAAGCCAATGCCGAAGCATTCTTCGATGGTTTGTTCAGAATGGAGGAAGGTGGCGACAAGTTTGGCAACATCCATCACCGAGCCACCACCGACACCGAGCACCGAGTCGGCTTCGAACTCCTGTGCCTCGGCGAGGATGCGCTTGAAGTCGGCCACTGTGGGTTCGCGCAAGATCTGTGTCTCGACAAGAACCTTGACACCATTGGCTCCAAGTCGTTCGACGTAAGGCTGCAAAATTGGCACGATAGGGTTGGCTGTGAGGAGCAGGAGATGGTTGAGGCCCATCTTGATATAGTCGTCGCAGAAATGGTCCAGACAACCTGAGCCGAACTCTATTCTCTTGGGTTGTTTTAGTATAATTGGTTCCATGGGGATGGGGTGGTGAGGGGTTAAGAGGGGTTGTTTTTTCGTTCTTTGAGGAAACCGTAGATGGTGAGTTTCTCGTCAGCCTTGTCGCTAGGGAAGAGGAACGAAGCCAGATAACCTACGACGAGGACGATGAGGTGACTATAGACACCAAGCATGTATTTCGAATGGGTGAAGTTCCAGGAGCCCAAGTCAATCAGTGCATGTTTTGAGCCGTCGGGCATCTTCATGGGGGAAGTCAATGTGGCGTATGCCGTGAAGAGGATGCACGCGATGAGGCCTACATAGAGTCCTTTCTTGTTGGCATGTCGGCTGAAAAGTCCCAAAAGGAAGATTCCTACGATACCTGCCGAGAAGATGGCATAGAATGCAAAGATCGTCTCGAGCACCGAACCACCATGCGTCTGGACATAGGCGATGGCAATGGCGATGACTCCGAGGCTGGCAATAATTACTGCCCAACGTCCGGCGTTGAGTTTCTGTCGGTCGCTCATGCTGGGACGTAGTTTCACGAGGTAGTCCTGCACGGCAATGGCCGAAATGCAGTTGAGGTCGGAATCGAGCGACGAGATGGCAGCAGCGGCGATGGCAGCGATGATGAGTCCGCGTATGCCAAGGGGCAGTTGTGTCGAGATGAAATGCGGGAACACGGCATCAGCCTTCAAGAGTTGTGCCCCAGTGTTGGGGTCAATGACCGCGGGGTCGGGCGACAGTTGGTAATATGCCCAAAGCAAAGAGCCTACGAGCATGAACATAGTCCATACCGGTACCGAGAGGAAGACTCCGATGAAGGCTGCCTTCTTGGCCTCGTGGTCGTTCTTGGCTGTCAGATAACGTTGGACAATGGTCTGATCGGTGCCATATTTCTGCAAAGCATAAAAGATGCCATTGAAGACCATTACCCAGAATGTCGTTTCGACAAAGTTCCAATCATAAGGACCCACGTCAATCTTTCCTGCTGCCCATGCTGTGCCTACAATCTCGCTTGGTCCATAGGGTGTACCCACACCAAAGAGAAGGAAAGTGATACAAAGCAGGCCACCGCCGATGAGCAGGAATCCTTGTACAACATCCATCCAGATGATGGCCTCCATGCCTCCCAAGAGTGTCAGGATAATGATAGCCAAGGCCAATACGGCTATGACGAGGTAGATGTTGAGATTCATGAAGGCAGCCAGTGCCATTGAAACCAGATAGAACACCGAGCCCATCTTTGTGAAATGCGTCAGGACGAAAGCCACCGAACTATAATAGCGGGCTCCTGCACCGAAGCGACGCTCGAAATACTCGTAGGTAGATAGCTTGATGATCGAGCGATAGAGCGGAACAATGACACCGATGAGGGTGAGGAGGACGATGGGAACCATGAGGCCTTGCACCAACAGAACCCAGTTGCTGCTGTAAGCGGCTCCCGGGTAAGCAAGGAAGGTGACACTAGATATCAGTGTAGCAAAGATCGAAATGCCCACAGCCCAGGCTGGAACGCGTCCGCTGCCCGTGAAGTAGGTCGAACTGTCCTTTTGCCGATGGGCAAAGTAAAAGCCCATGACAATGGCAAGCAGAATACTTGCAATGACGATGAAATAATCAAACCAGTGTAGGCCCATGGGAAGTGAGGGGTTAGGAGGAGTTCGAAAGGTTTGAGGGGTTCGAAGGGTTAAGAGGAGTGAAGAGGTGTTCGGACTAACAGCCTTTCGCTCCGAGCTCTGCTCGCGTGGAGCGAAGCGTAAAAACCTTTCAAACTTTTCGAACCTTTCAAACCATTAATAGTGTACCACGCCTCGCGCTTTCATAGCGATTTCCTTTTCCTCTTCTTCACTCAGTCGGGTGAGAGGAGGGAGGACTTCGGGAGAACAGAGACCATCGGTCTGCATCATCACCTTGAGAGCGGTGAGAGATTGGCCCAAGGTACGTCCTGCCTGATAGATTTTCGCAATGTCGTTGGTGTTCACCTGCAGCTGCTGGGCAGTGGCAAGGTCACCCGAGGAAGCCGATTCGTAAAGTTTGCGGAACATGCCAGGTGTGAAATTGCCAGTGGATGGTACGATGCCATCTCCGCCCAAAGAGAGGGAATAGAACGATTGTGCCGCCCATCCGCAGAAATAGCTGAAGTCCTCACGATGCTGGGCAAAAGAGATGCAGAGCTGCATACGTTCCAGATCGCGTTCGGAGTCTTTCAGTCCCACGATGTTGGGATGGTCGGCGAGTCGCTTGATGACATCCACCGG
The DNA here is from genome assembly GCA_045545875.1 of Bacteroidales bacterium. Lineage (GTDB taxonomy): Bacteria > Bacteroidota > Bacteroidia > Bacteroidales > UBA3663 > Liminaster. The sequence goes on along the minus strand of JAZQBS010000097.1, from coordinate 15,239 downwards.
AATGCTCATGTGGGTGGTAGCGTAGATATTGTAGAGCATAACCGGTGCCTTCGAATAGTCGGCCAACTGTCGGTAATAGTTCTCCATCTGTTCGGGTGTCAAGGCATAGTAACTAGGAAGCGTTGCCACGATGACATCGGCACCAAGGGCAGTAAAGGCGTCCACCTGGGCACGCTGTTCGCTGATGCAGTTGCCTGTCAGACCGGCATAGACGGTCACTTTGCCGTCAGCCGCCTTCACGGCAGTTTCGACCAGCAGTCGTGCTTCGGCCTGACTTACTGAATTGCCTTCGCCTGTGGTGCCCATCAACAGCGGGCTGACATTGTTCTTGACAAAACTGTCAATGATACGACCGACAGCGGCAATGTCAATTTTGCCTTCGGGAGTGACGGGAGTGACCATTGGGACAACTACGCCGCAATATTTCTTCTTATTCATTCCAAAAATTACAGATTTGTCTATGTTGAAATTGTTAATTTATAATTATTATTTGCAAATTGTTTTGTCAACTTGAGTCAACAAAAATGGCACTTTTGCGGGGCAAAGATAAAGTTTTTATCTGAAAACACCAAATTTTTAGGCATTTTTTTCAAAAAAAAATTTTCGTTTTTATCTTTGCGGTATGAAAGAAACATCTAAAACTGGTCTTGTGCTCGAAGGTGGCGGCTTGCGAGGCATGTTTACATGCGGTGTGCTTGACGTCATGATGGACAACGGCATCACTTTCGATGGTACAGTAGGCGTGTCGGCTGGAGCTGCATTTGGCGTCAATATAAAGTCGGGTCAGCGTGGTCGTGCCCTTCGTTACAACCTGCTGATGGCGGGCGACAAGCGCTATATGAGTCTGCGTTCGCTAATCTTTACAGGTAACTTGTTCAATGCAGAGTTCTGCTACCACACGGTGCCTTGCGAGATAGATATTTTCGACGGAGAGGCTTTTGCGCGCAACCCAATGGAGTTCATCTTGGTTTGTACTGATATATTGACAGGTGAACCAGTCTATCACGTCATGGATCATGTTGACTATGACGAGTTGGAGTGGATCCGTGCGTCGGCATCACTTCCTCTGGTCGCACAGCCAGTGCATGTGGATGGCCAGGTGCTCCTGGATGGTGGACTTACTGATTCCATACCTCTCAAGTTTATGCAAGAGCGCGGTTATGAACGCACAGTCACAATCTTGACCCAACCTTTGGGCTATCGCAAGACGCTTACCAAACATCTTGGTTTGATGAAATTCGCCACGCGGAACTATCCCAAGGTGTACGAGTGTCTGCTCAAACGCCCCGATATGTACAATGGACAACTCGACTATGTGATGAACGAAGCGAAGCATGGCAGGACATTACTCATCGCCCCCACCGAAAAACTCGATGTGGGACGTGTTGAGATGAAGCGCGAAAAGTTGCAGAAAGTTTACGACGAGGGGCGTAGGGTCTGTGAGGCGATGTTGCCGAAGATCAAGGAGTATCTAGACCCCCTCTAATCCCCCTGCATAGGGGGAAGAACTAAGCTTCGACAAGCAAGTCCTTCTATTCTGTCCGACAAGCAGATCTTCCCCTAAGCAGGGGGAATGAGGGGGTCTCCTCAGAATCTCACGCCATAATAGATACGGCTTTTCCAGTAGGTGTTTTGGATGGAGAATTCATCACTGTTGCCGACCCGGTAAGTTTGAAGCACACTCATCAGGCCGATGTAATAGTGTCCGCGAGAGTAGATGGCACCCAAGCGGCTGAGGAAGTAAAGTTGTGCATTCTGGATAGGCAGACGATTGCTGATGGTTTCTCCTGTTTTGGGGTCCTTTTCTACTCGAAGCGTGTAGTTTTTCCAAATCATAAAAGTAGGTTGTGCCGAAATGTGCAGGAGCCAGTGGTAACGGGTCACGTAGTTGTAGGCATAACCTCCACCTATTGCCGCATGCCTCATGGTGATGCTCGGTTCGTTGGGCATGTTGTATTTCGTGTCACTGATTTTGCTGGATAGCAGACCGTTGTAGAATGTGGCGGCGGCAATTACGCTGCCTGCCGAACGCTTCTGGATCATCGTGTTGTTGAACGCGGCAGGATAGGAGAATTTGCGCCCATTGAAGACAAAATAGGCATTGACCGACATCCCATAAAGGCGAGTGCTCTCAATTGTGGCTCGGGAGCGTATCTTCCCAATCTTGATGTCAGTATCGAAGTCGCTGATGTTGGTGAATGTCACGTCGGCTCCCCACCAGTTATTGTAGAAGTTGATGTTGTATTCCTGGTCGGAGGATTTGTTGAACAGGCGCCGTGGAGCAAACGAGATGGTGAGACCGATGCCTTTATAGGAAGCTGAGAGACCTATTGTAGTGCGTAGGTCAGAGTTCATCTTAATGGTCATCATCTCATTGTCCTCCATCAAGTTGTGGATATTGAGGTTGCTTCCGAAGCCATCGTAGCGTACTTTTACAATCCAGTTTTGGCGAGGAAGTCTCACGAAGGCAGTGTCGGTATTTACCCTTTGCTGGCGTACAGTGAGCAAGCTGTCAATGTGATGCCAGAACTGTGCCTCGACGGGGATCGGGGCACAGCAAATTATTATGAATATGAAAAGGAATTTTTTTATAGGTTCGAAAGGTTAAGAGGGGTTCGAAAGGTTCGAGGGGTTAAGAGGGGTTGCTCCCGTTGGTCGCGTCCGAGGGGTTCGAAAGGTTGTTACGCTTCGCTTCACACGAGCAGAGCTCAGAGCGAAAGATTAAGCGTTTTTCAGAAGCGAAACGACCTTGTCGTAATCAATTTCGGTGAAATCCTTGATGACGTGATGACTCAGTTGCGCTACCACGTCGGGAGTATTGGTGGTGGTGATGCCGATGGTGTAGATGCCCGAAGCCATGCCGGCTTGCAATCCGTTGATGGCATCTTCGAAGACAACGCACTCGTCGATGCTCAGTCCGAAGATCTTGGCGCCCAAGAGATAGCAATCGGGGGCGGGCTTGGAGGCAGTGAAGTCCTCGCTGGTCAGTACGCGGTCGAAGAGCGCATCGAAGTGTGGTAACTGTGCGGCAACTGCCTTCATCTTCATCTGGTTCGAACTGGTGACGATGGCACACTTCACACCATGTCGCTTGCAGTCCATCACAAAATCCTCAGCTCCGGCTATCCAATTGTAGCGCATTTGCATTTCCCATTCGTTTAGACCTTCGGTGATGATAGCCTGGACTTTGGGGTCGGGGAAATATTTATCGTAGATTTGCACCAGGGTCATACCCTTGATCTTGTACTCCAGACGGTCGATGTCGGGTCGGAACCGGCGACAGGTCCTGCCCCAGAAGACGGAGTATTGTCCTTCGGTGTCGAAGAGGGTGCCATCGAGGTCGAAAAGTGCTGCTTTGAAAGTCTTCATCTGAATAATACCTTAAATGAGGGTGCAAAGTTACGAAAAAAAGTTGAAAGTGAAGATTCGAAAAGGAAATTAAATCGAAAAAGCGTGTCAATCCGCAAAGATTTGGCACGCTTTATCAACTCCGTTGGTCAATAGACCCCAATTAGTAATTATTAATTGATGATTATTGATTGTTATTTGTCAAGTCCTCAATCTGGTCGATGATTTCCTGATACTGTCGCTGGGTCTTGTAGTAGATTCGGAAGCCGCAGATGAGGCCGATGACGCCACCAAAACCTCCTCCCAACAACAGAGGCATCATATCGTCGGGTCCGTTGACACGATATACCTCATAGACAAACCAAGCAAGCCAAAGCAGCACGGCAGGAATGCCGAAGAGGAGCCATTGGGTGTCGAACTTCTTGGCACGAGCCACATTTTTCCTGGCTTCGAGCAGGTCACCGCTCATCAGGCTGGAACTTTTCAGGTTGCGGTTGTTCCAGATGTTGGCTCCTGCGCAGATCAGCATAAAGATGCTGGTGCCAATCCAGAAGGCCATCGAGAATCCCACCATCTTGTAGAATACCCAGTAGCTGTAGGGAACCATCAGGATGGCGATTGCCGTCAGGATGAGGTTGCGGCGGTTGATGCTCCGCATATTCTTGCGCATCGACTGGCGGATGATTTTTTCATTCACTATTTCCTGTTCTTCCAGTTTCTTCTTGAGGATGTTCAACTGCTGACGCATCTCAATCATTTCAAATTCGCTCATAATAGGTGTAGTTTTAATTGTTTGACATTTGCTTGAGTTGTTCTTTGATCCTGTACAGTCGGACGCTGACATTTTTGGCTGAAATGCCTACGATTTGCGCAATCTCTTCGTAACTGAGATCTTCGAGCCAGAGCAGGACAATCGCACGATCGAAGGGTTTGAGCAGAGAGATGCGTTTGTGAAGCATACTTACTTGCAGGGTGTCTTCGTCACGATCTTCGAAGAGATCGATGTCCATGGTCAGGCGGACGGTTTCGTTGCGTCGCTTCTTCCTGTCGATCGAGATACAGGTGTTGAGAGCGACGCGGTAGATCCACGTCTTGATGTCGCTGCGATGCTCGAAGCCTTCGAATCCGTTCCAAAGGTTCACGAGAACCTCTTGAAACAGGTCGTCCACTTCGTCGGCATCCTGTGAGAACATGTAGCACACAGTGTAGATGGTGCTCTTGTGCTGGGCTACGGTTTGCGTAAATGCGGTTTCTAATGTTGTCATTGTCGTTCTGTAGATTTTGATTTTCACCCATTAGACGCAACGTCGGGCTAAAAACTACACGAAAAATGAACTTTTTTCAAAAAATTTGATTATTTATTGTGAAATGCTGTTTTTTTCTTTCCAGGCACGGGTGCGAACGGCGAAATTCTTTTCCAGACATTCCTTGTAGAGCCAGGGTTCGCAGCTGTGGATGTCGCCCACGTTGATGAAGTTCTTGTAGGGCCGGTATTCCGAACCGGGATATCCCTCGACGACGAGGACGTGATAGTCGGGCGAGAGTGTCACGGTGATGGTGTCGTGCAACTGCGCTGGGGTGTCATCAGTACGCCAGTTCACGGGATTGATGCCGATGCAGGTGGCAGCGATGACGGGATTCACATATTTCACGTCCTTCACGGTGTTGTAGCAGATGGCAACACCCGTATCGGTTTCACCCTTGGCAGGACGAATATGAGGACAAGTGAGGGTATCTTCGGGACTAACCTTATATCCAAGGATGTAGGCGGCTACCAGTTGTCGGTAGGTCTCGTCGTCGATGTGCTTCAACAGTTCCACCACCGCCATGCCTCCTTGGCTGAAGCCTGCGAGGATGAAGGGGCGGCTCTTGTCCCTCTTTTGCTGGAAGTGGTCGAAGGCTTCGCAAACATCGTGCATCGACAGATGAGTACGGCGCCGAATGGTGTCTTCGTTCATCGTAACAAATCCGTCGATGGTTGAATGTCGGTAGAAAGGTGCATAGAAACGATTGCCGCGTGACATATATTCTGCCACTCCGTTGATCTCGATGCCCATGTGCCTGCGGTGGTTAGGATTCCACACGTCGGCGTAATGGCTGATTTGCCCGTCGTCGTTCTGCCAGTCCTTTTCCCAGGTTGATACGATGTAGAAGACGTCGGCTCCCGTTCCGTCGGGATCACCATCTGCCGTTATCCACATTGTCGTATCGGCATAGTTAGGTGCTTGTGGAACATATTCCACCTCAGAGGAGGTCGTTGCAATCCGATGCCGATTTGATTTGCAGGAGATGATAGTAGGAACGCTGCATGACAAGAGGATTGCAGCAATGATCCATAATTTAATTTGCTTCATGATGATAGTCGTAGTTCGAGTTTTCAAATAAACGCTGCAAAGTACGGGAAAAATCTTGAGATATACAAGTTTTTTGCATAAAAAAGTCCTATCAAACCATTTAGCAGGTTCAATAGGACTAGTAAACATTTCCATTATTGGCTGATACTGTCGAAATGCATCAAGTAAGTATCATACTGTGTCAGGAAGGGGTGGAGCGGTTGGGGGAAGTCAGTGGGGTTGATAAACCACTTGTGCAGTTTCTCCGAGAATTGTTCCTTGTCGATTCGATAAAGGAAGAACGTGCCACCGACACTGCCTGCATTTTTGGCAATCACGGGGTATTCGGTAACAGAAGACTTCGGCCCTTGTCCGGAAACGGCAGCATTGACAGTAAGGACGATGCCGCGGTCGGTCTGTTCGAAATTGAGATTCAATCCTTCGCCCGCGATGAGCAGGCCGTTGCCCTCTTCGTCACATACAAAGGCTGCATCTACACCCATGCGGTTACCTTCGAAGTAGAGGTCATCCATCTGTTTCGCCCAAAAGCCATAACGGTTAGCCTTGTCACGTCCAGGATAGGAGGGGAGGGGCCCTTGTCCAATCCACTGTACACGATCCAGGCGCTCATCGAGCAGGAAGGCAATACCCAGTTCGGAGAGGAACGTGTCGGTCGTGTCGGGAGTGAGCGAATAATCTACCTTGATGCCATTGCCCTCATCGGTGGTGTTGATTTCTGCCTTCACGTAAGGATTGTCCAATGGTTGCAGATACTTCTCGATGCGGCGATCCTTTAGTTTCAGCATTTCGCACATCGTCGGCTTGCGTCCTACGCGAATCATAGGTGCCTTTTGTACCAGCGACATCGGGTCACCCTTGCCCTGCCATTTCTGACAGGGTTTGTTGAGTACAAAACTCTGATGCAGGAAGATGTGGCCTTGTGCATCCTCAATGTCGAACTGCAGTAGCGATAGTCCATTCTGCTGGGGTAGGGTAAGCCGATAGCGTGTCGAAGAACGAGGTTCGCAGTCGGGGCTGAAGGCTCCACGCATCACCGTGTCACGATTGTTGGTCAGCGTCCAATGGAAGGTGACGTTGTCCTTCAGGTTGATGAAGTCATAGCGATTCTCGATGCCAAGCTCATCGCCTTTGACTTCCGACACGAAGGCACGGGCATAGTTGTGCTGCATTTCGTAGTAATTGGGTAGGGGAGTGCGGTCGGCATAGAGCAGGCCATCAGTGCCTTGGTTCCCGCACATCTCAAAGCCTCCATCGGGTGAAGTGAAGACACGTTCCTCGTAACCGTATCGGTCTTTCAAAGCATCCTTGAAAGGCATACCTTGATCCACCCATTCCCAGACGCTGCCTCCTGCAATGCAAGGTGTACGCTCGATGATTTCCCATCGCTTGTCGTGGTCTTCGAACGAGATGCCCAAGGAGTGGGTATATTCGGTGAAGATGACGGGACGGTCGCTTCGCTGGAAGAAGTCGGCTACGTGCGACACCGAGGGATAGTGTGGCGCATATATGTCAGCGACCTTCGGGAATTCGTAGTTGAACCTGCGGAAATAACTGCCCACCTGTGGATAGCAGATTGGACGGACGGAGTCGAGTTCCCGTTTCACATAATCTCCGAGTTGGACGCAGATGTCGGTCAAGGGATTCTCGTTACCCAGACTCCAGATGAGCACCGAAGCGTGGTTCTTGTCGCGTCGAATGGTGGCTTGGGCACGTTGCTGGAGGACGGGGTAGAAGGTGGGGTCTGACAAGTTCTTGTCGCCATAGCCAAAGGGCACTTCGTCGATGACGTAGAAGCCCAATGAGTCGGCGAGTTCGTAGAAACGCGGTTCGCGGGGATAGTGCGAGGTGCGGATGTAGTTGATCGAAGCCTCTTTCATCAGCTTCATGTCACGCAGGATGCTGGCCTCGTCAATCACCTTTACGGTCTTGGGGTCGGTGCTGTGGGTGGTGACTCCACGCAGCTTGATGGATCGTCCGTTTAGTTTCAGCACATTGCCGTCGATGGTGAGTTCGCGGAATCCGAATTTGTGCTCGAACGTCTGGAGCAGTTTCCCTTTGTCGAGCACCTTTGTACGTAATATATATAAATAAGGTGTCTCGGCAGTCCATAGTTTGGGATTCTCCACCTTGGTAGTCCCAACCATTTGGCCATTGGCATCGAAAATCTCGTGCTCGACCATAGTGCTCTTCCTTGCATTAGCCACTTCGGTCTCTACTTCGACTTCGCCATTGAGGCGGGTATGGATGGTGAGGTCACTAAGGTGAATCTGCGGGACAGCCATCAGGGTCACATCGCGGAAGATGCCACTCGGTGCCCAGTCGTCGTTATAATCGAAATCGCTGCCAGGGAACACGGTGATGACGCGCATAGCAAGTTGTTGCTCTGTGGTCTTCTTGTTCAAATAAGGCGTGATGTCGAAGAGTGCCGTGTTGTAGCCCGATCGCCAGGAACCTGCCTGCCTGCCATTGATCCAAAGGTCGTAGCCATAGAGCACGCCGTCGAAGCGAAGCACGATGCGTTGACCTTTCCAAGCCTCGGGGATGCTGAAAGTCATTCGGTAATAGCCGGTCAGCGAATCGGCGTGATGGTAGGTGGGTTTGCAAAGATCATAGGCTTCCCAACATCCAGGTACGTCAATCTTGCTCCACGTTTCATCCAGTGTCGGTACGGAAAGATCATCCGTGATACCTTCGACCACCTTGATGTCCCAAAGTCCATTCAGACTTTGTTTCATTTGTGGGTCTGTCACTGGCAAAATGCCTTGGAAAGCATCGCTGACTTGGGCAAAAATGGAGGAGGAGAAGAGCGAGAGAAGAAGGAAGAAAGAGAAGAGTAACTTTCTCATAATTTCTTGTATCTTAGGTCAAGTTTGGTATATTGATGATCCTTGTTCCAATGCTCGAAGAGTCCGAGAGGCTTTTGCAAAGCCTTGCCGTCCTGCATATAGATGGTACCACTTGGGGCATTGGGTATCGAAGCAGCTTCGCGCAGATATTCGTCGCAATAGTTGAGACTGCCGAACTCGGGCCATTCGTTGATGATGATGTCCATGCCCACGGCATCGCAGGCAACTTCGTCCTGCGACACGATAATCGAGCATGCCCAGTCACCATTGAAGGGCTCCTTCATCCATTTCGGGTTGGGTGCACCATTCACGTCACGCGAACCGTAAGTGCCGTCGATGAGGAAAAGCAGGGCTTTCTGCCCCATGTTCTTGTGCGACATCCAATCGACGAAGGTCTTGTACCCAGGTTTGCCATGGCGTTTGTCCTGGCTCACATTGTTGTGGGCATTCTGTCGCCAAAGCAGGTTGATGTCTGTGGCACCGTACCAGTTCTTGCTGGTCAGTGTCACGCCAGGCCCCGAATGCGTCTTGAGCAGGGCAGTGTTGATGAGGTAGTCAGCATCGACGATGCACTTGGCCAGGCCACGTGCCATCTTGCCATTGTCGGTCGAGTAGGTGATCTGTTCGGGATAGTATTCACACTTCTCGCGCCCATCACCTCCGATATTGTCGATCATGCGGACGGCGGGGAATGCACGATGCACCTTTTCATAGATGCTGTCGGTAATGGCACGACTGGGTTCGCAGAGGATGATGTCCTGAGGACGCACACCTCCCTCGTTAACCAGTGAACGTACCAAAGCCAGCGTAATGAAAGGTGACGAGTTGAGTTCGATGGTGTCGTGGTGGGTGATGGCGTTGTTCATATTGAGTTTGATGGCAATGGTCTCGCCCTTTTTGTAGCCTCTTTTGCCGCGTCCATGCTCCTTGTTGAAGTGCTGGAACAAGGCTTTCCAGGCCTTCTGCGGTGTCGGCTCGCCCGTCAGTTGCATCACGGCTTCGGGAATCATCGCATCAGCCTTGGCCTGGTCGTTCCAGCGATCCTCGACCCAAAGCCCCGTCTTGCCATCCCATTTGGCAACACCGGGGTTGTGAATCCATGCCACACGACCGGGATTAATGCCGCGTCCTATGCCGATTGGTTCGTTGGGAGCGACGAAAAGTTTGGGAGCCTGTGGATTGAAGTCTCCGAAGAACATGCGGTCGCGGTTTACAGGTTCGCTGAGCAGTTGGATGGTAGTCGAAGGACCCAGGTCGGGATCTTTCCATGCCTTCAATTCCCAAACCTTCCGACCATCCTTGTCGATCTCTATGGCCTGTACGGGGGCATTCAAGGTATCCATGGGCTCCTTGTTCCACTCATTGTACCAGTTGTTGACGATGTGCCCGCCATTTTTCAGACGAACGGTCTTCTGGGGTTGTGTCACGCCGTATTCGGTCGTGTTCATCTCCCATATGGTCTGTCCCTGGCGATTGATTTCCTGGATATGTCCCTTGCGTCCGGTGATGAGGATATTGCCTTTGGGCAATTCCTGTACGGACCAGGGCAGGAAACCTTCCCAGCGATCGACCTCTTGACCCGCGCTGTTGAATTCGTGAATGCAGCCCAACGACATGTTGGCAATTAGTAAGGTGCCGCGCGAATTGAGACGTGCGTTGCGGAATTGTCCGTGTACCGAACTCTTTTCATTGACGGGAAGTTCGAACTCCCTGACGATGCGGCAGGCGGGTACTTCCATGACGACAGCCTTTGCCGGACGTCCGTTCTGTACGAAGACGATGTGTGTTTGTCCGATGGGTTGCAGGGTATGAATCTCTGTCCCTTCGGGGGCTGCGTAACTCCAAATGGTCTTTCCCTCCTTGTCCATCTCTGCCACGCCATATTGGTGAGCCACCATGATGTGGCCATCGCTGAGCAGGATGGCATCGCTGATTTCACCGCGTTTCAGTTGGTCGTCATAACTCCACGCAATCTGTCCATCCTTGACGATGAACATACGGCGCTGCTTGCTTTGTCCGGCATAGAAGTAGTCATGCCGAGTGAGGCTCGTATCGACTGCATCTTGGGCAAAGGCGCTGAATGTCAGTCCTACGAGAGTGAATAGTGTGATTGTAAGTTTCATGTTTGCAGACGCTGATTTAGTGATAAAGGCCACATCTCGCGATGTGACCTTTACCTTCACAATACTATACTAACTATTTACTAACTGAACAATGCCAAAATTAATAGCCAGGGTTCTGCCAAGCCTTCTTCTCGGCATCAGAGAGGTTCGAGCCGTCCTCGTTCTGGAGGGCGTCGATGAACTTCTGCGGGATAGGACGGTACATGTGGCGATCCTGCACATTGGGAGCAGCCTCGGGGTTGAAAGCCTTGGCGCGCTTTACGAGCAGGCAAGTGCGTGCCAGCTCATCCCAACGATTCCATTCACCCAGCAACTCACGTGTGCGCTCGTTCATGATGAAGTTCAGCATACGGTCGTAGTCGCCGCTTGCGCCGATAGCGGAGAGGACAGCCTCATCCTCGGCGGGGAGTTGAGTGTAGCTCTTGATCTGGAGGTCAGAAGCCTCGGTGGTCTCTTCAATGCCAGTAGAGAGATAATAGGTGTTGGTGTGGAGCATCGAAGCATAGTAAGCCTCGGTGTTGGAGAGCACCTTGCCCGACTTATCCTTATTCTTCTTTACCGAAGTGGCAGCAGCAGTTGAGTTGTCCTCGATACCACCATCAGCCTTCAGGAATGCCATGGAGCCATCAGTGTAGTAGCTGCGATTCTCGTCCTTCTTCCACTGACCACGTGCACGGAGTACGTTGACGGTATTGATTGCTTCCTGGTACTGGCCCATGCGAACCTGTGCCTCGGCTTTTACGAGGTAGGTCTCGCCGGTACGAGCCATGATGACGTCACGATGTGCATCACCCTTCTCACCTGTGCGGGTACCATCAGCAGTCTTGTTGATGCCGCAGAAGACGTTCGAAGTGGCTGTGTTGCCGCTCACACCGTAGTTGAAGAGCACATACTGACCGTTCATGAAGTTGACGAAAGCATTGGGTACCCACTTGCCGGTGCGGGGGTTCACGAAACTGTGAGCCACGCCAGCACGTCCGAATGTGCCATAAGGCTCGCCGTCGAAACGATGGTCATCCTTCTTGTTGAGGATGAAGATGATACCTTCATCACCGAGATCGGGCACCTGCTCGGCGGTGATTCCATTGTCTGAAATCACATCGGCATCCTTCTTGGCAGCATTGTTCAGACCATAGACGGTCTTGAAGGTCTTCCACATACGTGCATCGTTGACATTGTCAAAGACTGAGTAGGTGTACTCGGTTGGACGGCAACGCTGGAAGTCCATGCCACCAATGTACTGACCACGCTGTACCCAACCACCTGAGAAGTTGGAGAACTGAGGATCAAAGTAGTTATAGGTACGGTTTCCAAAACGTCCCTGGGTGGTATTGTCCTGATTGTGCTCAGCAGCCATAAGGATTTCCGAAAGTCCCTCGTTGGGGCAGTCAACACCCGTCCACTTGGCATAGAGGTCCCAGTAGTCGGCAGCCAATGGGCAGGCAGCGATCACTTCGTCGCAGAGAGAGATAACTCGCTGCAGGTCGGCATTCTTGTCATACTTGTTTCCCCAGGAAGCGCAACGCTCGGACTGACGGTAGAGCAGCGCCTTGGCGAGGAAGTGGGCAGCAGTGTAGCGTGTCCAGGTTCCGTTGCCGCGCCACTTGTTGGTCGGCAGCATGTTGTAGGCGTTCTCGAAATCGCTGATGATCAGATTCAGCGTCTCCTCTTCACTGGCACGTGAGTAGTTCTTCTTCACGGTACCATTGGCGGGCTCTGTTTCGAGGGTCACACCACCATACTGGCAGAACAGACGATAGTAGTTGTAGCCACGCAGGAAGTGAGCTTCGCCCAAGGCCTTGTTGCGGCTGGCTTCATCACTCACGTTTTCTGCCTTGCTGATAATCAGGTTGGCAGTAGAGATGCCATAGTACATCTGATCCCAAAGTGCCGACACGGCAGGACAGTTCTTGTTGGCAGCGCCCAATGCCGGTGTACAGTCGAGTGGATTCAGGCGGTTGTCGTAGGTGTTCCAAGGCTCCGAAGTCAAGTCTGCACCATTGGTGAACTCATCGCAACCATAGAGAGTGATACCATAAGCCCACTCATAACCGAAATGCCAACGAATGTTGCCGTAGAGTCCGGCAGCCATTGCCAGGGCTCCATCCTGTGTCTCAAGCAGTGCATCCGTGTACTTGTGACCAGCCTCTTCCTTCAGGAAATCATCGCCACAAGAGGTTGTACCCAAAAGGGTAAGCATCGACAGGGCACCGCAAACTATTTTGCTATAAATAGATTTCATATTCAAATAACAATTAACAATTAATAATTAATAATTAACAATTGTCGCTTAGAAATCAACCTGAAGACCGAAAGTTACACCACGGTTGAAGTAAGTGCGACCGGTATCGAGATCCATGAAGTCAACCGAAGAGTAGAGCATACCCAGGTTCTTACCCTGAACATAGAGTTTCAGGTTGCTCAGACCGAGCTTCTCGATGAGCTTGCGGTTGAAGTTGTAACCCAGTGAGAGGTTGCGGATCTTGATGAACGATGCATCCTTGAAACCGAGCAGACCAGCATAGGGGTCGCCACCGGCCTGGCTATAGACAGGCTTCTGCCAGTCGGCACCAGTGTTGTCGGGACGCCAATAGCTGATTTCACGCTGCTGGTACATACCAAGCTGACCTTCACCGCCAGTGCTGATGGTATAACCGAAGCGACCTTGCAGGTCGATGGTGAGCTCTAAGCCCTTCCAGCTGAAGCTGTTCGACCAGCCTGCTGTCAGACGTGGGTTCTTGTTGCCGATGATCACACGGTCGTCAGCATCAATCTTGTAGTCGCCGTTCTGGTCAACGGGCTTAACGCTACCGGCAGTGAACTTCTGTCCGTTCTCATTGAACTTGGCCATCTCGGCTGCATCACTCTCCTGCCACAGGCCATCGGCCTCGTAACCGAAGTGTACGGCAATCGATTCGCCGATGAACCATGCATTGTTGATGTCGTCCTCCTTGCCATTGGCAAGTTCTACGATCTCATCCTTCTGCCATGCGAAATTCAGGTTCGAATTCCAGGTGAAGGTCTTTGTAAGGATGGGGATGGTATTCAAGGTGATCTCGATACCCTTGTTCTTGGTCTGACCTACGTTGGTCTTCATCGATGGATAGCCCGAGAGTGAAGGAATGGTCATATCGAGAATCAGGTCCTTCGTACGGGATGTGTACATATCGACGGTACCGCCAAGACGACCCTTGATGAAGCTGAAGTCAACGCCGACGTTCCACTGGGTGGTCTTCTCCCAGCCGAGGTTCTTGTTCGGCATCTGGTTGGCACCCGAAGAGTAATAAGGTTCGTTGGTCACGAGGATCTGGGTGTTGCCTGTGCTGAATGGCATCCAGTAGGAACTGATGATACCGAGTGTGCCGTAAGGGCCTACAGCAGCATTACCAGTGACACCGACACCGAAGCGTACCTTCAACTGGTCAACCCAGCTGATGTCCTTCATCCAGTTCTCCTGTTCCATACGCCAACCTAAGGCCATCGATGGGAAGAAGTCCCATTTCTTACCCTCGGCAAGTACCGATGCACCGTCCCAACGAGCAGATGCGGTGAGGAGGTAGCGATCCATGAGAGAGTAGTTGACACGAGCCATATAGGATGAAAGCTGGCTGCCCGTGAGGCCTGAACCGATACCTACCTGATACTGGGTATCTGTCACGTCAACGGCTCCCAGGTTGTTCCAGAGGAATGAGGGCATCGGGATCTTCTGCTCGCTGATGCTGCTGGTTTCGGTTTCGGTCTTGGATGCACTCTGCAACAAGGTCAAGCCGATGGTGTGCTCACCGAAGGTGCGGTTATAGAGCAACATATTATCGAGGGTCCATGCAAGCTGCTGGCCATCGCCGCGGCTAACGGTGTTGTTGCCACCGGCGCGGCTAATCGAACTGCTGTCGAGGAAGTTGCCATTGCGATAGTAGCGGAACTCGGGACCGAACTGGGTCTTCCACATCAAACCTGTCAGTGGTTCAAAGATCTTGCCAAGGTCAATCTGAGCATAGAAGCTTCCGAGCAAGCGGTAGTTCTTTCGCTCATCTTTTGACTTTGTCCACTCATCAATCACAGAATAGGTATTGGTGGTGGAACCACCTGGCTGGGTGATGATATCGCCATTCTCATCGTAAGGCAATGTATAGCGCAGAATAGCCTTGGCTGCACCATAGAGTTCGGTTGGACCGGAACTGGTGCCGTATGCCTTCGAATAACCATACTGCTGGGTGCCGAACGAGGCATTGAACGAACCTCCAGCCTTGAACCACTTGGTGCCCTGGATATCTGCAGAAGCCGAGAAATTGTAACGCTCAAAGGTCTGGCCTTTCTGGGTGCCTTCGTTACGAAGATAGCCAAACGATACAAAACCTGAGACATTCTTTGTACCACCGCGTGCACTGATGGTGTGTTCCTGGGTAAGACCTGTCTGGGTAACGTAGTCGGTCCAGTCGGTATCAGTTACTTTCGAACCATCCCAGCTGCCGCCGGCCCATCCCTTCATCACATTGGCGAGGGCAACGTCGTCACCACTGAAGAAGTTCTTGTCCTGCTCCTGTGTGGGCTGATCACCAGGGGTATAT
>JAZQBS010000096.1:0-2918 GCA_045545875.1 Bacteroidales bacterium | reverse complement strand
TCGATGGCAGCATCGCTGCCCAGTCCACCCATGGCGATACCCACGTCAGCGCGTGCCAGTACCGGCGCATCGTTGATGCCGTCGCCCACAAAGGCCAGGCCCTGTGCTTGGTCTTTTTCGTTGTTTGGGCCCTTGGCTTCCTGCACGAGTTTGTCGAAGAGCGCAACCTTGTCGGTCGGCAGCAGTTCGGCATGCACTTCGTCGAGGCCCAACGCCTTGGCCACGTCTTCGGCCACTTCCTGTCGGTCGCCCGTCAGCATCACCACCTTGCCGACACCTCCTCGATGCAGTTGGTCGATAGCCTCCTTGGCATCGGCTTTCACGCGGTCGTTGATGACGATGTGACCGGCATAGATGCCGTCGATGGCGATGTGGATGATGGTGCCCACCAGTTCGCAGGAATGTTCCCCAATGCCGAGGGCCTGCATCATCTTGTTGTTGCCCACGCATACCACGCGTCCGTTCACCTTGGCCTTGATGCCATGTCCGGCAATTTCCTCGACCTCTTCCAGGCTGCAACCGTCGTGGTCGGCTTCGGGATAGGCATCGCGCAGCGCCTGTGCGATGGGGTGGGTCGAATAGTGTTCGACGTGGGCAGCCAGGTGCAGCAGATGTTCTTCGTCGTATTTGTCGGGATGCACGGCAGTGACGGCGAAAACTCCTTCGGTGAGGGTGCCGGTCTTGTCGAATACGACGGTATTGATCTTCGCCAGTTGGTCGATGTAGTTGGCGCCTTTGATGAGGATACCGTTGCGTGAGGCACCCCCGATGCCACCAAAGAAGGTGAGCGGGACGCTGATGACCAGGGCGCAGGGGCAGCTGACTACGAGGAACATCAGTCCGCGGTAGAACCAGGTGGGGAAGTTAGCCATGAATCCGCCCGTGCAGAACAGGGGTGGGAGCAGGGCCAGGGCGATGGCAGCAAAGACCACGATGGGGGTGTAGATGCGGGCAAAACGCGTGATGAAGGCCTCGCTTTTCGACTTGTGGTCCGATGCGCTTTCGACCAGTTGGATGATCTTCGAAACGGTCGATTCGCCGAAAGTCTTGCTGGTCCTCACGCGGATGAGTCCCGAAATGTTGATGCAGCCCGAGATGACCTCGTCGCCCTCCACCACATCGCGCGGAGCACTTTCGCCCGTCAATGCCACGGTGTTGAGGCTGGTCTGCCCTTCGACGATCTCTCCGTCGAGGGGCACCTTTTCGCCCGGACGGATGACGATGGTTTCGCCCACGGCCACCTCTTCGGGAGCGATGGCCACCACCTTGCCCTCACGTTCCACGTTGGCGGTGTCGGGACGGATGTCCATCAGGTGCGCAATCGATTCGCGGCTCTTTCCTTCGGCATAGCCTTCAAAGAGTTCGCCGATCTGGAAGAAGAGCATTACGAAGACGGCTTCGGGGAACTGCGTCTCGGCCCCTGGGAGGAATCCGATGCCCAGTGCGCCCAGTGTGGCGATGGTCATGAGGAAGTTTTCGTCAAACGGTTCGCCTTCCATCACGCCTTCGATGGCTTCCTTGATGGTGTCAAGTCCTACTACGAGGTAGGGGATAAGGTAGATGAGCAGCAGTTGCCACGTGGGCAATGCGTAGTTGTGCTCGATATATACTGCGATGAGGAGCAGAACGACGGCAACTGCAATCTTGATGACAGCTCCCCTCATTCCATCGTCGTGATGGTGGTGGTGATGACCTTCTTCATCATGTTCGTCGTGGTGATGGTGATGATGTTCGTGCTGATGCATGCAGCTCTTGCATGCCTCCTCGTCTTCATCGTGATGGTGATGATGTTCGTGTGCCATATTTTTACAACATTTATTATATTTATATTTTGACTATTCTAAAAGCTCGCTGCAAAGGTAGGCCGATTGTTTTGCAAATGGGTTGCAAGTTCGCATATAACCTTATAGATTTTGTTGCATTTTCTTTTATATTTATATATAATATGTGTAAAAAGCAAAAAAAAGCATCCCCGATAGGCGAATAATCCACGGAATTTATTATCTTTGCACCGTATTTCTTAGTCGTTACCTTAATTATTCATTCGTTACATGAAACAGATTCTAACATCCTTGGTGCTTCTTGCTGCACTATCTATCCCCTCTGCGACGCAGGCGGCCGATCAGTTTGTCACTTTCCGAAGCCAGGCCGATGCCCTCTGCATCTATCCCTCGCAGCAGGGTCCGGTACAGATTGTCTTCGACCAGAACGACTATCCCGGCATCCGTCGCGCCCTCGATAACCTAAGCAAGGACTTCGAACAGGTGACTGGACAAAGTGCTGCCCGTATTCTCAACCAGTCCCAAGGCGATGCGCCGATTCTCCTTGTCGGCTCGGTCGAGAAGAGTAGCCCGATACAGCAACTCGTCAAGCGCAAGGCCATTGATGCGAAGGAACTGAAAGGCAAGCGCGAGAAGTATATCATCACATTGCTTGATGCCGGTGTCTTGTTCAAGGGCAGGACTGGCCGGATGCTCGTCATCGCAGGCAGCGACAAGCGCGGCACCGAATATGGCATCTACGAACTGAGCCGTCAGTTGGGCGTTTCGCCCTGGGCATGGTGGGCCGATATGCCCGTTGCCCGGCGCGACAGCATCTTCATCCTTCCCGGCATCTACACCGCTGGCGGGCCCTCAGTGCGCTATCGTGGCATCTTCCTCAACGACGAGGCACCCTGTCTCTCGGGCTGGGTGAAGGAGAAGTTCCCCGACAGCCAGTGCGAGAACCTTCCCGTCGATCCCCAGGGCAACACCTATGCCCGCGGTTTCAACCACCTCTTCTACGAACACGTCTTCGAACTGCTCCTCCGTCTGAAGGGCAACTACCTGTGGCCCGCCATGTGGGGAAGTCGGATCGTAGCCATGTCGTTCTGTGAGCCAAGGAGTTGTCATAGCCCTTTGTCTTCCTAAGACCGCTTG